>NZ_QWLA01000040.1 GCF_003574095.1 Calidithermus roseus | reverse complement strand
ATAGATGGCATGCGCTCACCCTTCTCCCAGACCGCGATGGTCTGCCGGGTCACCCCGACCTTGTTACCCAGATCGGTTTGACTTAGACCCCGCTGTTCGCGGAGTGGCTGAATGTAGCCGACGTTCACCGACCTGCTCACCCCTTTTCAAAGGGTACGATGGATGTTAATTTATGTCAACAATTTCACTCAACAAACAGACCATAAATGTTAACCGCAGGTGCCTGAAGGATGATTATCCCCCCTTCCGCACACTCTCCCCATCCGCGGTGAGCCGGATGACCTCGGGCAGGGGCTTGCCTTCGGCTACCGCTTTGGGGAGCCCCTTGAGCCGCTCCAGCACCTTCCAGGGGATGTACTTGTGCTCTCCCTCCACAATCACCCTGGGGTAGGTGTAAAGCTCCCGCCCGATCCCCCAGGCGGTGGCCGCCCGCTTCAGCGCCCCCGAGATGCCGCCTTTGAAGGGCTCCATGTCGCTGGCCCCGCTCCCGTCCTGCTTCTCCACCCACTCCCCGGTCTCGGGGTTCCGGATGGCGATGCTGGCGATGACCCCGTGCTCGTTGCCCACCTGGGCCGGGGTGTAGCGCACGCTCCAGCCGAAGGCCCCAAAGGCCCGGTCAAGGCGGGTCATGACGGCCCTCGCGTCGATGTAGGGGGCGATGGTGGTGCTCCCGTTCTTGGCCGCGATGACCTTCCACTCGATCTCCTCCGCGCTGAGCGGTGCGCTCAGGACACTGATCGGATTGTTGCTGATATTCATAACCTTTTCCTCCTTTCACTCGAAGAAGTGGGGCGGCTCCTGCCGCCCCTTGGCCCTAGGCCCTGGTCTCTACCGCCTCCCGGTCTTTACGCTTCTCGGCCCGCTCGAGCAGCACCGCCGCCAGGAGGTGCTTGCAGGTGTTCCCCTTGGCGTGGTCGGGGCAGGTGCAGGACTCGCGCTCCAGGTCCGCCAGGTAGTGCTCGCTCCCCCGCACCACGTACACCTGGGGCAGGCCCTCCACCCTGTGCACCCGTCCCTCCAGCAGGATTGCCTCGGCTCGCTCGAGGCGGCTCAGGAAACCCTCGATCCTTTGCAGTTTGCTCATGGTTGTGGTTTCCTCCAGCGCACAAAGAAGCGGGGCGGCCTCTGCCGCCCCCTGGCTCCTATCTGCCGTGTTCGTCCTGGTTTTCGTACTCCTCGAGGAACTGCCGGGTTAGCTCGACCTCCCTCCCCTCGGCCCGTTCGATGGAAAGGGCCTCCTCGATCTCCAGCAGGCGGGCCTCGAGCCGGGCCTTTTCTCCCGCGAGGCTTAAGGCTTCCCTCCCGAACCCGCTTTCCTTTGCTACCTCAAACCGCGCCCGCGCCACCTCGGCCCGGGCCCTGGCCCAGATCAGGCGCTCCTCGGCAACCTCCAGTGCCCGGTACTCCTCGGCCAGGGTGGTGCGGGCCTAGGCCTCCCGCTCCTCGGCGTTCTTCCCGCTTATCGCTCCTGAGAGCAGAGCGGTAGCGCGCGCGAGCTCCAGGGCCTCCCTGGCACGGTTGCGCGCGACCTGGGCCAGGGCCAGTCCCTCCAGACAGGTTTCCAGCTCGTCGATCTCTTCCACGCCTCCCTCACTTCAGCGCCAAAGCTCCCGTTCTCTGCAAGGCTCGCTTCAGCGACCGCCACGCAGCCGCTCCATGATCTCCTGCTCCCTGGGGGTGAGCGGCAGGTCATCCAGGGGCTTCAGGCGGGGCCGGGGATTGGGCTTGGGTCGAGGGGCGAGGGAGGCCTTGGGGTCTGCCGCAGGGAGTTTCAGGGCCGCCTCGAGCACCCTCTGACGGACCCGGATGCCCCTCGAGGCCAGCAGCAGCCGGGCCTGGGCCACGGTCAGGTTGGCATCACCGAATAGCCGGGCCAGGCAGTCCCGCAAAGCTATGGGGTCGTCGATACGCCGCATGAGACCTCCTCTAGGCCGTAGAAGGCCCGCATCGCCTTTCGCTCCTCTCGGGCCCAGGGGACCTTCCGCCACCCGGCGGCTTCCTCCTCCGGGAGGAGCCGGGCACAGCGCTCCCAGGGGGCATCCTCGCCCCGCTCCGCCGCGCCCCACCAATCCTCTCCCGTCTTCCAGACCTCGACGCTCCCGTCTCGCCGCACCCGGTAGACCCACTCGATGTCCGCGTACCATTCCCGGCTGAGGCCGTAGCCGGTGGTCTCGGGGTGGCGGTAGCGCTCTCCCAGGGTCGGGTGGGCTTTCATCGCCTGGCGATGGCGCTCCTCGGCCAGGCCGAAGGCCATCACCAGCCGGGCCAGCAGGTACTCGGGGTCCCAGCCCCGCCGCTTGAGGAAAGCCTCCACGCAGGGCTCGAGAACCGGCAGGACCCCTGCGGGGTAGCCGTCGCAGTGCTTGTACAGCTTGATGGCCTCGAGGTCTTCTATCACGATCTGCGCTCTCGTGCTCATATGCCTCCTTTGGAAAGAGAAAAGGGGCTTGCGCCCCCTGGTTCTTGCCCCCGTCCCCAATCCGGGGTATCCGGGGGGGCAAGATAACTACTGCCCTTTCAGCTCCTTTCCTATCTCCCAGCGACCCCCGCACTCCGGGCAGAACTCGAGCCATTCGCTGGGGCGGGCGCTGAAGCCGCACTCCTCGCAGCGCCAGCGCACTCCGGCGGCGCGTTCGCGCTCGACACGGATGGCACAGCGCAACTCGAATAGGGCGTCGTCGAGCCGCCTGCGCTCGTCGGGGTCGCGGCTTTGACGGAGCCTGGTCCGGATGCGCTCACGCTCGGCCTGTAAACGCTGAAGCCTGGTGGGGACTGGGGAAAGGTAAACAGGAAGCTGCACCATGCCTTCTCCTTTCGCCCTCGAGAGTGGGGTGGGGCTTCTGCCCCACCCCCTGGCACTATCGGAATACTGGGCTACCTCTCAAGCGCTGAACCCCGATACCCGCTGGGCCGACTCCAGCCGATTCCTTCCTGCGGCTCAGAGGTAGAAGACCCCTTCCACTCCGGGGAGGGGGCTGGCCAGCCCCCTCCGCACCGCTTCCCCCACCTGGAAGGGCGGGTTGAAGGGGATTTTCTTCTCTTCGGCCAACCAGTGCAGGTAGTTGAGGTAGACCCCCTCCTTCTCGGCCTCCACCAGGAAACGCCGCCCCTGCCGGTCCCTCACCTCCACCAGCTCGCGCTCCAGCACGAAGAAGGGGTCCACCGGGTAGCCGAGCTCCTTCTCCACCAGCCCCACCGCCGCCTGCCAGTCCAGCAGCCCGCCGTCGGAGGTCACGCGCACCGCTTCCCCGGCGTGCCAGCGCAGGAGGGTGAGGGCGACCTGGACTGCCCGGTCGTAGGGGCGGCGCTCGGTCTTGCAGAAGGCGAAGAGCCCTTGCTTGGTTTGGTCGTAGTCCTCCAGGCGGGCGCTGAGGACAAAGCTCTCGTAGTCCTCCGGCTCGGGGCCGTTGAAGACGAGTTCCTTCGGGCCGATTTTGGCTTTTCCTTGCCCCAGCGATCCCGCTAGGGGGGGGAGGTGGGGCAGGAGCCGCTGGAAGTCGGCGGCGATGGCGGGCAGTCGGGTTTTCAGCAGCGCGAGGTCTTGTACGTACCAGTAGTGGGTGTAGCCCATGTTCTTCTCCTTGCCGAAAGAGGGGGCGGGACACCGCCCCCAGGTTGGAGGCAGGTTTTGCTAGGGTGCCGGGGTTCAGGCGCTGAAGCCTGAGACCCACTGGGCCGACTCCAGTCGCTTCCACTGCTCGGGGGTGAACTCGTACCGGTGGGACAGCCGGTAGTAGCTGCCCTCGGGGATGAGGGCCCAGCGGGGAAGCCAGACCGCCCCGGCGGGCGTGCCCAGGCAGATGGTCTTCGCGCTCTCCCGCAGCACCTTGCAGTGGGCCATCCGGCTCACCACGCAGCCGTGGGCCACCGCGCCACCAAGTTGGACGCTGATCTCTATCTCTCGCATATACACCTCGGAAGAAGAAAGGGGGAGGCTTCCGCCTCCCCCTGGTGCTCCTCTGCTACCACTCCGCGGGCAGCTCTGGCCCCCCGAAGTCCTCCCACTCTTTGGTCTCGAGCCAGTCCGGGTCGTCAAGGCTCGCTTCAGCGGCCGCCACGGGGCGGTCCTCCCCCTGCCTCGGGAGGAGTGGCACCACCGGGTCCTCGAGCAGGGGCGGGCTGAAGCGGCAGCCCCACACCTCGAGGAGCTCACCGTTCTCGGCCCACACCAGGAGGTGGGGCCACTCGGGGAGTTCCCCCAGCAACCCCAGGTCTTCGAGGACCGCCCTGCGGTCCTGAGAATCGCTCAAGAGCATGTAGCGCTCGTCCTGCAAATCCACCACCCGCATGCTTGCCTCCTCCCACGGCCCCAGGATCTCCAGGTCCCGCTCTGGGTCGCAGTACCAGGCCTTTCCCCCCTGCTCGAAGGCCCAGCTCCCCTCCTCGCACTCCGAGGGGTGGGGGATGGGCCAGGCTTTCCCGTGGCTTCCCGGTCGCGGGCCGAGGGGAGCACTCCCACCCCTCCAGCGGGCTCTGTAGACCTTCATGGCTTCCTCCTTGCACGGGAAGGGGGGCGGCTCCCGCCGCCCCCGGGTTCTCTCTATGCCGCCACCCCCCGAGCCTTCTGTGCTCGCTCGAGGGCCCCGAGGCAGCTTCCCTCCGGGACGGGCTGACGCCCGTACGCCTCGAGGATCCTCCGCGCGGCCCCCGCGATGCGCTCGAGGGAGGTTTCCAGCCCCTCCACCGTGCCCCGCCAGTGGAGGATGTAGTCGCGGCTGCCCTCCATCGAGAGCCCGAGGTGCCGCCCCACCGCGTAGGCCACCGCCTCGGCCTCGAGCTCCTTCACCGTCACCGGCGGTTCCACTCCCCCGTAGTGCAGCAGGACGTGCGCCCACTCGTGGAGGAGCACCGCCGCCCTGTCACCGGCGCTCAGGTCGGCGGCCAGGATGATCCCCCTGCCGTCGGTCTGCCCGTGCACCCCGCCCCTCAGCAGCCCCTCCCGCACCGGCACCGGGCAGGCGGCCCGCAACCGGGCGTAGAGGGCGGGCCCTTCCGGGGAGTTCTCCGCGCTCGGGGCCAGGGGTTTGCCTTCGGTTTGCGAGACGTCGAAGACGTAGGCGGTGTGGAAGCCCACCAGCTTTTTCTCTTCCCGCACCGTCCCGTCTTCTTCTTCCACCTCCACCCGCTTCAGGCTGGGGGCCAGGATGGCGATCCCCCGCTCGCCCTTCCTGACCCGTCGCCCTAGCTCGTTCCAGCGCTTGATCCCCGCCACCAGCGTGGCCGAGGGGCGCTGCTGGAGGATCAGGGCCACGTTGCGGGCGCTGTACTGGTGGAAGCGGCCCATCGCCTCCAGGAAGTCCAGGAAGCCCCGGGTATGCCCCTCCTCGAGCTCGGCGGCCAGTTGCTTCAACCAGGTCTCGATGCTCTGCATGAGCGTATCGACCTTCGTGGACATAACGACCTCCTCGCCCAAAGAAGAGGGGGCGGCAGGAGCCGCCCCCTGGTTCTATCTGCGCTTCAAAAGGGTAGCTGTCGCACCCTGACCCGCCGGTCCTCGATCACCACCATGGCCCCGGCCTCGAGTTCTCCTTCCAGGCCGCGCAGGATTTGCAGAAGCCGTGGCCCCACGCTCTGGGGCCGCAGGTCGCTCGTGCGCAGCAGCACCACGCTGGGGCGGTGGCTCTTCGCCAGGGCCAGCAGAGTGCCCATGTCCTGGTCGTGGGTCAGCAGCACATACCCGCCTTCTGCTGCGGCCTCCAGGAGCACCTCGTCCCTGGCTGTCAGCGCCCCGAGTGCCGACCAGTGCACGGCCTCCACCCCGTGGTCCTGAAAAAACCCCACCCACTTCGGGGTGAGGTTGACGTCGATCAGCAGCCTCAGACCGCCACCTCCCGCTCGTCAGCGAGGTAGGCCGCGTACCCCAGCGCGGCGTCGATGTCCTCCCGCTCGAGGTAGGGGTAGTCCCGCAGGATCTCCTCCGGGGTCTGATGGCGCAGCAGCGTGAGGATGGTCCCCACCGTGATCCGCATCCCCCGCACGCAGGGCCTGCCCCCCATAACCTGGGGATCGAAGGTGATCCGCTCACGCCAGTCCATAGCTCCATCCTACACGCCTAGGCCGCCACCGCCTGCCAGCCCAGCAGGGCCAGGGCCACGATGGGCACCAGCCAGTAGCTGTCCCCATACCCCTCGAGCATCCGCCTCGCCCCCTCGATCTCTGCCTCCCCAACCCCTTCCTCTCTGAGGATGAGGATGGCCTCTCGGCTGGCCTCCCGCTCCTCAGGGATCACCAGGAGCCCCGCCCCATAGGCCAGGGCCAGCACCCCGATGGCCGCCGGGTTGAGCAGGAAGGCCAGGGTCAGGCCGCTGCCGAAGAGCATCCAGCGCACCACCATCACCCGGCTCGCCAGCCAGGCCGTGCGCTCCCCCCGCGCCAGGCGCAAGGCGTGGGCCGCCTCGTGCGCGGCCAGGGCAACGTCCCGCACGGTGCGGCCCTCCATGACCCCCCGCCGCAAGAAAACCGTGCCGTAGAGGGGAGAGAAGCCATCGCTCCGCCCTGCCCGCACCGGAATCCCCCGCTTGCGTACCAGATAGCCCCCGGAGAAGGGAAGCTCTACCCCGGCCTCCCGCTCGAGGGCCTTCCGCCGGTGGGTGTGGTGAGCCAGCAGCCCGAGGGCCAGCCCGGCCCAGAGGTAGAAGAGCATCTGTGCGTCCATACCCTGATTCTGGCAGAACGAAAAAAGGGGGGCCGTAGCCCCCCTTCCCATGTACGCCAGCTTTGACCCCGCTCAGAACGCCAGGTCGTCCGTGCTCTCACCCCCCTCCTTCGGCTCCTCCGCCAGGATCACCACCGCCTTGCCGCTCACGGGGTGGGCGTTGAAGAGCACGGTGAGGCCCTTCTTGTTTGGGATGGCGGTGCCGACGCGGGTCCAGCGGGTCTTTTTCTCGCCGTCCTTCTCGTACTCCACCGGCGTGAGCACCCGATACGGCCCCTCGCCCACCGCGATCTCCTCGGAGATCACCACCGCCCGCCCGTTGATGGGTACAGCGTCCAGCAGCAGGGACAGCCCCTTGCTGTTCACGAACGCGGCCCCGATGCGGTTCCAGAAGGTCTTCTCCTCGCTGACCTCGACCGGTACGAAGACCCCGATGCTGTTCGATTCTTTGCTCATAGAGCACCTCCTACCCCCTGCCCCCCTTCCGGTGGGGCCTTACGGGGTTGCTTCGTGCTGTGGGGCCTGGAGGGCCAGGCCCCCTGGCTTCGCTTTGCTGTTCAATCCGGGCGCTTGCGCTCCTCGCCTGTACTTTCGATCCACTCCTCCACCTCCAGCGCCCCCTCCCGGATCCACGCCTCGAGCTGGTCCTCCGCCTCAAATCCCGCCAGAACACGGGCGAACTCCTCCGAGGGGAGGTACTGCCACTGGGGGCCCTTGAGAGCCGCCGGGTCGCGGAATTCCACTGTGCTGGCGATGCCGTCAGCTTGGCTCCAGTGGATCCAGTACAGCTTTATGGCTATACCGGGGTCCGTGCTGCTGGCGGACCGCTACTGCAGGCCAGCCAGAACCTCTAGCAAGCCGCCATATAGGGACACAAAGCGGCCCTCATCGAGCATGGTCTGGCCATTCCATGTGGCTACAACACAATACCGGTGACCCTGGTTGGAGCTTAAGGAGACAGTGAGGTTGAGCACCCCAGGCTCACTACCGCCCTTGTAGGCGATTCTGCGCCAGCCCTTCGGCCGTACAGGACCGGGGTTGATGGCCATGAGCGGTAGATCCGCAACCCCTTCGATCAGACGGCAGAGCTCGCGAGCGCTGAAGAACCACTCCACCTCCGGGGCTACCGGCCCACCTGTAAATAGGGTGGGCGGTGGGAGTGGGATCTGGCCCAGCTCCGGCAGCAACCTCCGCCTCTCGGCCTCGTCTGCACGGAGGTAGCGTTCGAGAATCCTGCGGTTCTCCGGGTTCTTGAGCGCGAAGGCCTCACGAGTGGAGAGGAGGGGGCGGTTTTGGCCCGACCAGTGCTCCACCTGTTCCCGACCCAACACCGCGAGAAGCGCATCACTCGCTGTGTTGTCGCTCAAGGAGATCATCAGGGCGGCTAGAGTATATAGGGTGATTGGTGCGCCTTCAGGCCAATTTTGCAGCATCCCAGTAGGCAGACTCTTCCATTGGGGACGCAGCTCTACCACCTCAGACCAGGAACGCCTCCCAGCCTTTATCTCCTCCCATAAAGCGTTCAGTATCGCCAGCTTGAAGCTCGAGCCTACCGCCAGGGACTCGTCAGGGTTCAGCCCGGCCAGCTCCTCTCCGTTCCGAAGCACCAACAGGCTTACCTTCCCGGGCAACTCGCGGAAGGCAGCCAGCGCCTGCTCCAGACTCGCAAGCCGGGGACGAGGCGTCAAAAACCGGAGCTGGGCGATGCGCCCCTCCGGATCCAGAACGATCACCGCAGGGACCTCCCCCTTTTCGAAGGACACCACGAACCCATCGTCCTCCGCACGGGCCTCCAAGTACCGGCCAAGCTGGGCCTCCAGGGCGGAGATCACCTGGTCGACCTGGGCCACAGGCACCTGCTGGAGAAAGCTGGTAGTAAACCACGCGGCTTGGGCCGGCCGCACGGTGAAAAGTCGTTCAAGGGCTGCAAGAGGTGAGGGCATCTGGCCTAGGGCAAGGGCGGTAAGCAGAACAATTGGGAGGGCCCGCGCCATCTATAGCCCCCCGTGCTCGGTGCTGCGGTTCACACGAACCATAACCCATCCGGGTTGACCCTCGAGAAGTTTTGGTACACCACCTTCCCCTTTGGCCCGCTGCGCGTGATATGCAGGGCGTACGGCACCGTGTGGGTGACGTTGAGCCGTCGGAGCCGCTCTGCCAGCCTGGCTGCGATCTCGTCGTATGCCTGGGGAGAAACTAACTGGGATGAGCTGACAAACCCCCGGAAGAAGGGGCTGGAGGGGTCCAGGGGAAAGCGGTTCAGTACGGTCAGCCGTATGACCAGATCATGAGTACGGGCCAGCTCCGCTAGCTCGCCTTCGATGACGAGGTCACCCTCATCCGCGAGCGTAAGACCTATAATCTGTGCTCGGCCTGTCTCACTAAGATGCTCGGGCAACCCCTGGATGATCTTGCGGGTAACAGCGAAGCCGTCTATGCCACCATGTCCTACAAAAGGGTAGTCCAGTTCCTCGGGGAATGGGACCAGCGGCGGGTTGGCGGCTACTAAGTCGTACTGCCGGTTTTCCGGAAGTTCGTCATACAGCGATCCTCCCCAGACCTGTATTCGGTCGTGCCGTCCGTTGAGCAGGATGTTGCACCAAAGCACCTGCCTTGCGAGGGGATTGATCTCGACCGCGTCGACCGACGCTGCGAACGATGAGCAGTGCAGGGCCTGGATGCCCGACCCTGAGCAGAGGTCCAGGCAGTGCTCGCCCGGCATCGCGTGCAACCGGGCAAAAAGCCCAATGGTGTCATCCCCGAAGTACACGTTAGGGTCCTGGTTTGGGGTGTCGATGAAAACGAGGTAGCCGAGGTAAGCCCATAGAGAAAGGCCCTTCAGTCGGGCCCAGCCCCCCTCGAGTTCCTCCGCAAGCTCCATCTCGAGCAGAACCCTCCAGGTTTCCCCTAGTAAGCCATCGAGGTAGCTCTGGTGGGCCCGCTTGTTCAGCAGCAGGAAGTCGATAAGTCCTCGGATTTCAGGGAAGGCAAGGTTACGGCAGGTCGTCCACTTTGCAGAGCTGAAGCAAAACGGGTTAAAGGCAGACACGAACTCCGCGTAACCGCAAGCGAGCAGGCGACCTCGAAGCTGGCGCAGCCGGAGAGCTAGCTCCTGCGGCCCCGCTGCCGCGTTGATGGTTAAGTCAGCTTGATTTTCCATAACGACCCACCGAGGTTACTAGCTCACAAGTTCCGATGGTATAAGAAAAGCACCAGAATGAGAACCAGCAGTGGCACGATCTCAAAAGCCAGCCCCAGTACGGTTAGGCTGTTGGGATCGAGCTTGGTGTAGCGATCTAGGAGTAGAAGGGCGATGCCCAGAACAATCATAACGATCGAGACAGTGATAGTAACTCGGCCCGCAAAGCGGTTGGCCTCGTACCAGATGGACGGATCGGCCAGGGTCTTGGACGTCCTGAAGCCATAGGTGCTGTTGGGAGGAACTTTCCCCTGCACCAGCGGGATGGACAGCCCGACCAACAGCGCCGCCACGATGAAAATTGAAACGGCTATAGCCATGGTTGTCCCACGCATGCTAAGACCTCAGGAGCGAAAACCGTAATAGGACGTCCCCCACGACCTCCTGATAGTGCTCGCGGATGACGCGCTTGATCTGCGGGCTTTGGTACATGAAGCGGCAGATGTCGCACTGGTGTGCGAAGCGGTTTTCCCACTCAATAGAGGGATCCTTCTGACCGGCCCAGGCCACGATCTTCTCCGGCCCGTCCACTGCAAGCCAGATCTTTATGAAATCATTGGAGGCCGCCTCGTACATATCGTGCATGTTGGCTTGATCGAGCAGCCCCAGTTTGACCTCAGGGATCTTCTCGGCCGTGATGCCACAACAGGCGAAAAGCTCCTTTTGGGGCGTAGCTACGATGGTGGAAAGGATGCTGGTACAGCCTGACCTCAGGTGGACGTTATCAGCGTTGATCAGACAGTTCGTGTCATACGGAACCTCGCCGTCCTCCATCGCGATCCACGGGCTTTCTACAATTGTCACGTTCGCATCCAGATCGTGCCCGTCGAACAGTCCCTGGGCCAGGGGGTGCTCGAGCAGTACCTGCTTGGTCACCCGGCGCTCGGCCTGCAGCTCCACCATGATGGCAACGCCTATACCGAGTTGGGCCGCTGCCCTTGCTCCATGGAGGATGTTCTCGATAGGAACGAACCGGGTGTGGTGATCACCTGTGCTGAGATTCAGCTCGGTTAATCCAGCGTCACGCAATTCGATCAGCCGGTGCAGGGCAGCCTTCTCCGACGACGCCCAGTAGCCGTTGGTGACGCAACGGGTGGCTAGACCGAAGCGTGTAGCGAGGGTTACCGCCTCTACCAAGTCGTCGCCCAGAAGGAAGCACTCCCCGCCAGAGAATGTCACTAAGCTGAGGGATTCGAAGCGGGCTGCCTGACGGATGTACCTGAGGATGTCTTCTTGGGGTATCCGGCCCGGTACCCAAGGGTGCGAGCCGAAACAGCAATTTGCGCAGGCCGCCGTACACCTAAAGGTGGGCAGTACGGTTAGGCAGGAGGGGCCTGGTTTCCACGGTCTAACCGTATTCATAGCGGCTCCCTCATTCCGAAGCCTCACAGGCCTGGCTGCTCCTGAGCATGCCTGGTGAAGAGGTCGACGAACTGGATCCACTCTGCAACCATCGAACTGCGGCTGTCAATGGACTCGCCACTGGTGTTGGTATTGGCATTGTAGTTGGCGTTAGCGTTGGCGTTAGCGTTGAGATTGGCGTTGGCGTTGTAGTTGACGTTAGCGTTTACCTTCCAGTTGGCGTTCGCTATCACGTTAACGTTGACGAAGATGAAGACCACAGTAGGCCTGACCCCGGCTTTGCTTAGGTTGCCGCTGATCGCGGCTGCCAGGCGAGAGGCATACTCCCTTATCTGGGAGTCTGCAATCTTCAGCTCGAGGATTTCCCTGACCTTCGGGTCTGAGACTAACACGTTGACCTGATCCTCGATCACCCGTTTCCACAGAGAATCAGGGGAAGTCAGGTCTTTTTCCACCTCTCGCAAGAAGCGGACGTCAAGCCGGTCGTTGGTCATGACGTTCCGTATCTGGCTTAGGGCCGGGTAGCGCTGTACGATGGCCCCAAGCCGCTCGCGTAGCACCGTATTGCCAACGAGATAAAACAGCAGTCGGTTGGCCTTGCTGATGTTGAGCCGGCTGTCCTGGGAGACGATGTTGTGCTGCACCAGAGTTGCGACTGGGTTCTCGACGAACTGCGATTGCAGAGCGTGGTCCTTGGGTAGGGTGCTGACAAAGCTCAGAAGCTGCTTCTCTTGGGCCGTGAGCTCGACGATGAGTGGCTCTTCCGTCTTGTTGATTGGCTTAAGTGGCCGCAGGACGTGAGCAGGAGACCACTGGCTGTGCCTACGAACTCTAGGAACTTCCTTCGGGTGCTGGAATGCCGCTTGCCTCCCGCAGAAGGAAAGGCCTCATCCCTAGGTTGCTGTCCCATGCCACCACCCCCAAAGTGCGCTAGGTGGTCCCATTATGGAGTGGTCATTTATTGGAACTCAAGTTAAAAATCCATATCCGAGCTAGTAAAAACTCACATGCTGCACCATTTCTGATAGTGCGGAAGCATGCCGAGATAGTACAGTGCGATCTGCACGCGGTTTTTGAGACCAAGTTTTTCCTGAAGGGAGGATACCCAGTTGTACACGGTTCGTCTAGACACACCTAGAGCTAGGGCAATATCGGCGTCACAAAGACCAAGCGCCACCCGGCGCATTACCTCCCGCTCGCGGGCGGTCAAGCTGTCCGGGCTTAGTGCGGGAATTTTGTGGAAACTCCGACCCTCAGCGACCTCCCGCAACCCCTCGAGCACGTCCTCAGGACCCGCCGACGTGGCGAGAATGCCCTCCGGCGCGAGGGCAATGAGGTCTCGCAGGTAATGCGGAGAAGGGCACTCCGTGACGACGAGTGCGGGCCGGGGCAACTCCGCAAAACCCCACAGGGCGAAGCCCCACGGCGCGTCCAGCACCAGGTGGACGGAGTGGAGAAGCTGTGCGGACTCGAGCAGGGCCGTACCGTGGCGCTGGATGGTGCTGACGCCGCTGTAACAGGCCATATTGCACTCATTCTGGCACAGTGTTCTCGAGCAACGCAACCGTTGAGATCCATGTTGGGAAGTAGCCTTTTGCACTTTCCCGGAGTGGTTTTTCAATCCTGAGGGATGCACGCCTCCCCTCGCCTGGCCAGCGGATGTCGGATCCAGTTCAGCCACGAAGCAGGCATCCACATCTCTGCCCACCAAAGCGGAGCACGACGTGCCCGTTGGCATACTGATGGCTTCAACTCGCCGGATGATTCTGGCCCCCAAAAAAGAACCCTCCAAGGATAAGGACCATCCTCGGAAGGGCAAATGGACGCTTACCTAGCCGTACACCGGCGCGGTGTACACCGCCTCCCCGCTCGAGTCGCGGTAAGCGACGGCCCGAACGGGGGCATACCCGGCCCGGTGGAGTTCCGCCTTCAGCGCCCGCAGGGCGGACACCTCCTTCAGCAGCTCCCACAGCCGGGCCTTCTTCCGGGGCGGGGTGGGCAGTCCCTTGAGGGCGGAGGCGACTTCCGTCACCGACCACCTCTCGGGGGGTGGGTGCCCGAGTTCCTCCAGCGCTCCCCTCACCTTCTCCTCCCTGGCGGGGAGGGCCTCCACCAGGTCGTGCAGCCCCTCAAGGTCGTCGGCCTCTCCCAGGGCGAAACCCGCGCCCTCGAGCAGCCGCAGGGTCTCTTGCGAGACGACGCCCTTGGAGAAGTGCGGGTTGCCGGCGAGCTCACCCTCCCGCTCGAGGCGAGAGCTTGCCCGGACCTCCTCGCCGGAAGCGAGGAAGCGCTCGAGGAACCGCCTGGCCTCGGCCACCCGCGGGTCGGTCGCCCCCGCATACCGATCCAGGACCATCCCCTTCACGGCCTTCAGGGCGAGCTTCTTCCTGCCCGCCTTGAAGCTCACGGTGACGGCGTTGCCGTCCACCTCGAGGACGGTTCCCTGCCCGTGCTGGGGGTGCCTGATCCGCGCCCCCTTGCGGACGCGGGTCGGGATGTCCCAGGGGTACACGTCATAGACGCGACCTTCCGGGGATTTCCAATGGCCGACGGGTTTGACCCCTTTGACCTCCTCCCTGAGGCGGTCATCCTTGCGGACGACCATCGTGGAGGCAGTCTCCTGGACGAGGCGGCTGCGGGTCTTCTCCAGGGCCTCCTTCAGGGCCGCCCAGACGATGAGGGCCACCCGGTCGCCCTTGGGGAAGCGCTCGAAGCGCCACCCCTCGCGGGCCGCCCTGAAGAACTCCTCCTTGCTCACCTCGTCCTTCCTGAGGACCTGCCGGAGACCCTCGAGGGCCTCCCCTACGCTCCGAGGCTCACGCCCCAGAGCCGCCTGGACCCGGCTGCTCCAGACCGCCGTGCTGATCATGGTTTTACCTCCTGGGAACAGGATACCACAGAGAGGTAATACAGTGCGGCTCTTATCTCCCTGTCAGGGCGAGGGGCGGAGGGGCAAGAAGCCCCCTCAGCCCGCCCAGAACGGCAGCTCCCTGAACACCCCCAGGTCGCGGTAGTTCAGCGTCCACACCGGGGCTTTGGACCGCAGGGCCAGGAGCACCACGCCCGCGTCCTCCAGGGTGCCCCTCCACTCCGGCCTCGAGGCCAGCAGCACCCGGATGGCCTCGAGGTCTTCCAGCCCGAGCGGAACGACCTCCAACGCCTCCACCATCCGTTCCAGGGCCCGCCGGGCTACCGCCGCACCCCCCTCGAAGAGCAGCCACTTGTACACCTCGAACACTACCGGCAGGGGGGTGATCAGGCGGCTATTCCCCTCAGCCAGCGCGCGGAACCCGCGCACCGCCGCCTCGTGGTCGGGGTCGGCGGCGTGGAAGAGCGCGATCAGCGGCCCCGCGTCCAGAACCAGCCTCTGCGGGGTCATCGCTCCTGGCGGTACAGGCGGTCCTCAGCCCCTTCCCCGGCGCTCCCTGAGGCCTTCTCGACGACCCCAGCCAGCTCCAAAAGGGCCGCCGGGTTGCGGCGCAACCTGGCCTCCAGCGCTTCCTGCACCAGGGCCGAGAGGTTGGTCTGGGGGTGCTCCTTCAGGTAAGCCTCCACCACACGGGCGAGGTCGTTGGGCAGGTAGATAGTGGTTCGCATGGGTTTATCATACCATGTAATACTACTCCACCTTCAGCCACCGCCCCCGGTCGTAGCTCTGGAGGGTCTGGTACACCGTGCGCATCTCTTCCAGGCTCCCCTCCTTCCAGGGCCGCCACTCCCACACCCGCTCGCTCCCCTTGAGACCGAACTCCAGCCGCACCCGCCCCTCCTCATCCTGCCGCAGCCGGTAGGCATAGACCTGATTCCTGAAGACCCCGATGGTGATCGCTAGCGTTTTCATGCCCACCGGAGGGGGGCGGCTCCTGCCGCCCCCTGGTTCAACCCTTGACCAGCCGAGCTATCTTCTCCAACGCGTCCTCTCTTTTGAGGTTGACCACGGGCACGCCCCACCTCGAGGCCAGCCGGATCGCCTGCCCCGTGCCACCAGTTTCCGGCCCGCATTCTTGCTCCGACTCGGCCCCGTCCGGTGTCCAGCAGAGGACGAAGGCCACCGGGTCGTTCAGGTCGAGCCCCAAGATCTGGTGGGAGTTCCGGGCCATCAACCGCTGTACCGCCGGTGACAGACGCCCCCAGGCCGGATGCAATGCTGCCGCCAGCCGCACCGCCTCCGGGCTCGGGGCTTTCAGCGCCCCTTCCCGGTAGCCGTTGTATCCCGGCCACGGCAGAAACACCTCAACTGCTCCACCGCCCGCACGGGCCCCCCGCTCAAACGCCCGGTCAGCCCCTTCTGCCCCACCCGTTCGCAGCGCCCAGCCCCGCTCCGCCAGCCGCCGGGCAATCTTCCCCATCAGCTTTAGCACATCCTCGGGCGCACGCCTGCTTCCTACCCCAGCATAGGTTTTCATACCCCGTGCGCTGGGGCGTCCTGCCGGGCAACACCGGGGAGATCTGGGCCCGGGGCCGGGTGGAAGATTCGGGCTTGGGCCCGGTCCTGGGGGACCGGGGGTTCCGCTAGGTGGAGGGAGTGGATGGGGAGAAACTGGATAGAGGTGCGCTTTGGCGTCCTGGTCAGGTCTTTCCGGCTTCGCCAAGTAGAGAGCAAGAGCTTCGGGGGCCTCGTAGCCCGGATAAACCTCCTCATCCTAGCCCACAATCTGGTTCGCAGTCATGTCCTCCTCAGAATGGCTGGGGTGGGGCTATGAGGTAGCAAACGAAGGTATACCTTACGCGGTCAGTTGAGCTTTGATCTGCTGTAGTTCCTGAAAAGCAGCCCGACTGGCAACCAGATAGAGCTTGGCCTTGAGGGCGAAGTAGTTGATTTGGGTCTGGTGGGAGAGGAGTTCCAGCTTGACAAAGGCCCACATAGCCGCAAAGAAATGGTTGGCCTGGGTGGTCAGGGTCTTGGTAGGCGACTTGGCCAGGGCAGCGTTTTGTCGGATGGATTGATGAAAGCGCTCGATCTCCCATCGTTTTTGATAGAGCTCGATCATCCGTTCAAAGTCCAGGGTGGTATCGCTGCTACACAAATACAACACCCCCTGGCTCCCATCTTCGTGGGTGAAGACTTGCCGAACCCGCAGCAGGGGGAAGGGAACCCCTTCCAGATATACCTGCCGGGGGGTGGGGTCTTGGTAGTCCAGACCCTCCACTCCTGTCCATTGACCCCTTTGCTGTTGTTCTTGGCTCATAGGGGGTGCGCACAGCGCATACCGGCGGTGCCGATAACCTGGCGCTACCTTGCGATTGCTTTTGAGCGGCATCACAAAGTGCTTCTTCATGTCCAGCACGATAAATCGCATGTTCGCCGCCGAGGCAAGCCAGACGTCGTTGAGCACGTGCTGGAAGGGAATCTGGTTATGCACTGCGGTTTGCAGCAGGTAGCGGGCGTGTTCATTCTTGCTCACCTGGCTGCGGCGTTTGCGCTGGCCACTTTTCTGATCTACATAGACTTCCGTCTTCTCCACCAGCACGTAGCCTACCGGCAAGGTCAGCCCCTGGCTGTGATACAACAGGCTCACAAAGTTGATCCCCTTGACCATCCGCTCTTTGCTATTGCCAGGCCACTATATCGTTCTCGTCCGTGTAGGGTTTCTCCAAAATGCTATCATCCAGAATCAGCACCCCTTCCTCACGCTGTATCTTTCGCACCGTGGCTTTGACCTTGCGCCACAACTGCACCGAGCCTTGTCAATCTCCCCCCAGCATGCGGGTGATCTGGTCGTGGCTTATGGCTCCATCCACCATCCGCGACAATCCTGTGGCCGTCGCCGCTCCAAAGCTGCTCAACAAGTAATCGGTGTACAAATCCAGGGGCTGGGGATTCACCTTATGAACTACTCGCAACCAACTTTGGTTGGAGTTTCGCGCGACCATCCTCACAGGCTCAAACGTGTGTAGGACACTCGCCTGCGGCTCCCTTTACGCGCATCCCCGTTCCGGGGACGACCTACAAAAACAGTATACAGGACTTTGTCCTGGCGGGGCTATCCTTCCCCGACCAACCGAACTGCGGTCTGGTCGGGGACTGCCGCCCCACACCCCTTCCGTTCAAGAGACGGCCCCCCGTGTTCTGCCGCTTTCTCCCTTTGACCTTCTTCGCCCCGTCGTGTCCCCGGGGCCCCCTTTTTCCGTGGTCTTGACGGACTGACTATCCATGACAAGAGCGCTGGGGCAAGCCTGCCTTCCTTCTCGCTCCCGATCCCACCGGACCAGGGCCTGGGCCACCCGCTCCCAGACCCCCTCCTTCTGCCACTTGCGGAAGTAGTGGTAGACCGTAGACCAGTGGGGTAAGTCATGGGGCATGGCCCGCCACTTGATGCCGTTTTCCAGGACGTAAAGTATGGCGCTGACGATCTCCCTCCTCGGCACCTTTGCGGGTCGGCCACCGGGCTTGGGGGCGGGGATCAACGGCTCCAGGATGGCCCACTCCGCGTCCGACAGGTCGCTGGGGTAAGATCTCCGTGTAGAAGCCACCCTTCAAGTATAGCGGACTTTTACGACAGTCTCTCAGCTTTGCCGCGTAAGGTGAGTTACTGAATCACCGGCTCGGCTTCCGACGAAAAGTGTGGCTCGAATCTTCTGAAATACGCATGCTGCCATTACCATGATACCCTCAGCTCAGTAAGCCCACGAAACCCGAACGCGGGCCGCCATATAAGCCTGCTGGTCTGCAAAGACAAGCTGCCTTTCCACTGTAGAAGAATCTCTAGAGCTTTTCCCCCTATCAGGCGGGCTAGCGGGGCACCTAGGCAATAGTGGGTTCCTCCGCCAAAGGCTGCTGTACGGTCCAGCTTCCTTTTTAAGTCAAGCCGGTCCGGATCGCTCACCCAGCTGGGATCACGGTTAGCCGAGCCCAGGACTAGGTACACGACTTGGCCCCGCTCGATCCCTTTACCCTGAAAAACGAAGCTCTCAGTTGCCCAGCGGCCAACGATCTGCACTGGGCTTTCGAAGCGCAAGAGTTCCTGGACTGCGTAGCCCAGCAACTGCGGGTCCTCCCTGAGAAGCTTGAGCTGGTCCTGGTGGCTCAAGAGTACCAACACGCTGTTCGTAATGAAGTCAGCGGTGGTCTGGGTACCAGCGTCGAGCAAGGCCAGCAGGTTCGCGACGAATTCTGTTTGGCTGACCTGTCCTAATTCCCGCGCAGCTAACATGCCAGCCAGCACGGTTCCCTGGGGGCTCCCCCCAGCCTCCCCCGCGAGTCCTTCTACCAGCTGGCCATACTCGGCCACCGCCCGGTTGGCTCTTAGAAGCTCTTCCTTGGGAGAGGAAGAGCTCACACTGGAGATCACCCCGATCCAGGCGCGCAACTCCTCGAACGAACTCTCCGGAACGCCCTGCAATTCCGCCAACACCCTGAGTACCAGCGGAAGAGCATACTCGTTGAGTACATCCATGGAATGCTGGTCCTCGATGTCCTGTAGCAGCTTGCGGGCGACCCACTCGACTCGCGGGACTACACCAGCGACTGCACGCGGAGACAAAAGCGGCCCCATCACCGCCCGCAGACGAGCGTGACCAACAGTATTCTGAAATCCCACCTGTTGAGCCATCATCCGCAAAAAGCCACGGTATGGCTCGGAAATGGGTCTTCCAGAGGGGACTCCCCTCCCAGTAGCCGGTCGTCGTCGCGACAACCGCGGATCCCTGAGGAGGCTCGCGATGTCGGCGTGGCGGAATACATACCACGCTCCGGCGCGCGTGTGGGGAATCCCCCAGTGCACAGGGTCCGACATACGCAGGCGCGCGTACGCTGGATAGGGGTCGGCAAGGACCTCCGGCGACAGGGGGTCAAAGGGTGGGACTGGGGCCGTTGGGGGCATAGCTCTGGACTTCACCACCTTCTAAAGTTACGGAGCCTCCTTGTCCACTTTTGGTGCCCTTTCCGCTCGCAACTGGGAAACGCCGGGCGTCGAGGCCCGGGGTTTCTTGTTAGGGCGTGCCAGTTCGATCCCGACGACTCGTCCGTCCGGAAGAACCCTTACACCAACCAGCAGGTCATAGTTCTGGGCTCGCTTCAGTTCAGCCTCCCAGGCCGGGTTGCGCAGGTCGAAGATGGCGCCCTCTCTCCAGGCAGGTCGGCGCTCATCAGAGCAGTCGTGCAGCAGTTTAAGTGTGGCAAACTGGAAGCGACCCTGGAGGTCGGTCCGAAGGGCGATGACCCTGGCGTAGCAACATGTCGTGTCCATCCAAGGGCCAAAGTCCGGCAACTCGCCGCCATCAGCAGCACCGGCATTCCCCGGACCTCCAATACGCTGGGCATCCATTTGGACGAAGAGCTTCGTCACCACCGCCTGTAGTTCCTCTATCCTTTCCTCGAGTGTTCGGGTGTCCTTATTAGCCATCCTCCTCCTCCACAACGCTTATCGTTTCGATCCGGGCCCACCTCCCCCGATCTGCTCCCGGGGAGGTCCTGCCAGGGACGGTTCGACTTGGACGTGGACGCCAAGGGTTGCCACATGTTGCACAACCCCCCTCACTGCGGCTTCGCAACAACGATGGAGCCCCTTGGCGCTGCGCAGATCGCCGTTGCGGAACTTCTCCACGAGGCTCTTAACCGCGGGCAGCAGCGACGGCAGTCGGAGGATCTCGTCGGGTGTGCGCGACCAAGAGGTGAAGTATGCCCGGTTCATGAGGGCGGAGATCATGGCCACATCCCACGCGAGGTTCCAGGCGATCCATCGCATTGCAGGGGCGTCGTCGCGTTTTCGGGCATTCTCCAGCTTGGCGAAGTTCTCCAACAATTCCCCCACGATCCCCTCGCGAATGGCTTGCACGAACGATCCGGACGGCAGCTGATCAACGAGCAGCTTTAGCTTGGGCCAGTGCCCCTCCGGGTCGTACAGGGATAAGACCGAGACAAACTGGTCTACGCACAAGGGCCAGGTCAGGTCTACCCGCTGCAGGCGCCGGTAGACCGACCCCACGGTGTGGAATTCGACGCTGATTTTGAGCCCTTGCACGTAGCGCTCGTCCCTGCCGGGGGTGGGTGAGCTTCGCATGAGGACCGACATCTCCAGGTCGGAGTAGGGCTCGTCGGAGCCCCGTGCGGTGGACCCATAGATTCCGATGGCCACAACCGCGTCCGAGTAATGGCCCAGGATCCAATCTGCGATGTGCCGGGCCCTCTCGAGGCGTTCCCGGCGGGTAGTTGCTCGGAGGATCGGGAGAGGTTTGTCCCGTGCGTGCATACCGTCGCCAACTCCGATAAGGACAGTAGGTGGTCAAGTGGTGCTCGCGGTTGAGCTTTTGCCACCTATAATCCGCTCGATCTGTGCCACGGCCTCGGGTGCGAGCACTACCCCGGCCGCACCAAGGTTTTCCTGAAGCTGCCCTATCCCGGTGGCTCCCACGATGGCGCATGAAAGCTCCTTGCGTCGCAAAACCCAAGCTAGCGCGAGCTGAGCCCGGGTCATTCCGTGCTCGGCAGCGACCGCCGCCAATTCCCGCACACGAGCGAGGTTGTGAGGCGTCAGCAGAGCTTCCTTCAGCACCTTATGCCGGGCCAACCGGCTACCGGGGGGGATCCCGTCGTCGTACTTCCCGGTGAGCACCCCCATCGCCAACGGGCTCGTGGCCATCAAGCCCAATCCGAGCGGCTCCGCCTCCGGCGCCAGGGTGTTTTCCCACCGCTTCCTGTAAAGGATCGAGTAGTCAACCTGCTCGCAGATAGGTGGATGCAGCCCATTCGCCCTGGCAAACTCGCATGCACCCGCCAGCCGTGCGACAGGCCACTCGCTGGTTCCCCAGTAGAGGATAAGCCCCTGATCAACGAACGCGCTCATGGTCGTGACAATCTCCTCGAGGGGTACATCCGGGTCGTGGCGGTGAGCAAAGTAGATATCCAGATAATCCGTTCGTAGCCTTTGAAGGCTGGCCTGCAGAGAGGCGCGCAGGTGCTTGCGGGAGAGGCCCTGGCTATTGGGACACCCGGACACAGGCCATCCCGCCTTCGAGGCGAGGACGAGGGTGCTGCGTGGGTACTCGGCGAGCACGCTGCCCATGAGTTCTTCAGCGCATCCGTTCGCATAGGTGTCCGCGTTATCGAAGAAGTTGACGCCGGACTCGTAGGCCAGACACACGATCTTCTTGACCTCGCCCACATCCTTCACGCAATCTCCGAAGCTGGCCCAGGCACCCAGGGCGATCTCGGAGACCTGAAGGCCCCACTTACCGACCTTGCGATACCTCATGCCCATTAAGCACCCCCACCGCTATCGCCGCAGGTTGGCTCTCAGTTCCCAGTCCCCTCATAAGCGCGGAGGGCCCACGACCACGCCAGCAGGCACAAGCCGAAGAACGCGCCGGCAGCGACCAAAGCCTCGGCAAGGGCGATGGTGCCTGCTGTGCGTGTGTGCTCGTCGAGCAGGAGAGCGGCAGGAACATAGCCGGTCAGCGCCAGCGGGACGACGAACGTCAGGAGAAAGGCCCCGGTTCGACCGAAGATGGGAAGCGGGTACTTGGCGAACTCGGTTAAGCTCCACAAGGTCGTGATGGCGTCCAAACTGCCGATGACCCGCATGGCTACGGCAGCCCCCAGGATCATGAGCCCGAGATAGATGAACGCGCCCAGGAGAACAAATAAGAGGACCGTGGCAACCTTACCGGCAGTCCATTCCACCCCGGCCGCGGACGCTCCATGGAGGACCAGGATCAGCCCGGTCAGGCATCCTGAAATCCGCTCGAAGTGGATCCGCTCAGTGAGGAGCTGGAAGAGTACCCCGAGCGGACGGAGCTTGTAGAGCAGCAGGCTGCCGTCCTGGGCGTAGCTGCCGACCCACCATAGGCTCTCCCCCAGAGTGTCGGCAAGGCCGAGCGCCATTCGGTTCAACCCGTAAAGCACGAGCATCTCGGGGAAGGTCCAGCCGCGGACTTGCGGCACGTGTGTGAAGATGACGGAGAAAAGCACCAGGGTCAGGGCCTGCTCCAGGAGCACGGTGAGCACGCCAGCGGTATAGTCCACCCGGTACTGCTTCCAGGTCGCGAATTGCAGCCTCAGGGCGGCCAGCGCGAGGGCGAGGTAGTGGGTCATTTATCCTCCTTGCACGTTGAACCGCTGGCGTACTCGTCCGAGGAGGAAGCGGGAGCTTGCAGCAAGCACCAGGAGCCAGAACAGCTGCACCGCCAGTCCGCGGAAGATCTCGCTCTCCGGCATGGACGGCTGCAGCATGCGCGCAGGAAGGTAGATAAAGGCCTGGAAAGGCAGCAGACTGGCTAGAAGGGCGTAGCGATCCGGCAGCAGGTCAATGGGGAAAAATGCCCCGCTCAGGAGCGCCACGACCAGGGCCTTGGCTTCGTTGATCCCCTGCTGCGCGCTAGTGTAGAAAGCCGAGAGGCTCATCAAGAACTCGAAAAAGTAGGCACAGGCAAAACCCACCACCAGGCTCAGGAAGAACCACCCCAACCGCCACTCGCCAGCGCTCCAGGCCCCGGAGACGAACGCTGCGGTGGCGTAGGCCGGCAGCGCCATGACCAACTGTCCGGCCTTCTGCCCTAACCACCGGGCTAGGAGGGCATACTCCAGTTCGACCGGCTGTACCAAGTCGTACACAACGGTTCCCACACGGACGCGCTGGGCAAAGAACCCCCAGGCAGGCCCGCCGGTGAATCGCGCTGCGAGTCGCGCGGTCAATAAGTACAAGTAGAAAGCAGCGAAGTCCCGATCCGCAAATGACCCTGCGGGTACGGAAAGGAAAACCGCGCGCCACAAAAAGTAAAATGCCACCAGGAGCGCCAGCTCTCCGACGACCCAGACCGCGGCCGCTCTACGGTATGCGAGGGCCAGCTGAAATCCGACACGGAGGTTGGCGGTATAAGGGATCATCTCTACCTTGCTCCCCGGTAGACCCGCCGGAGTACCTCCTCGATCGAGGGTTCGTGGGTGGTCATCTCCCTGACCGGGGTTTGTGGAAGAAGGCGCGCAAGCACAGCCGCAGGGGCTCCTCCCCCCTCATGGGCGACGCACACCCAGCCGTCGTGGGTGTAGACCTCCCGTACTCCGCCCAGCCCCTCAAGCCAAGCGCGCACCTGATCCGCCCCGGCTTCGAGCCTTAGCCGGAGCTCGGGGAGTACGCCGTGCTGGGCTCGGAGTTGTCGGAGGGTTCCGTCGTAGAGGACTCGGCCCTCGTCGAGCAGGACGATACGATCGCTCAAGGCTTCAACATCGTCCAAGTCGTGCGACGTCAGGATGACGGTCGTCTGTAGATCAGAGGCCACCTGACGGATAGCGGACCGCAGCAACGCCTTGCTGTCGAAGTCCAGGCCGATGGTAGGCTCATCGAGCAGGAGCACCCTGGGGTGGTGGAGGAAGGCGAGGGCCAAGTCGCACCGGACGCGCTGTCCAAGGCTCAGCTGGCGTACCGGCTGCGAGAGCAACCCCTCGATGCCGAATTGCCGGGCCATGGCACCGATGCGCTGATCCAATCCACTCTGGCTGAGGCGATACACCTTGGCGTGGTAGCGGAGCGACTCCAGCACCGGCAGGTCCCAGAAAAGCCGGGTGCGGTGGCCCATCACCACCCCGAGTTCCAGCTGGTGGGCGGTGCGCTGGCGGAACGGGTCTCGGCCCGCCACAACAACCCGACCCGCCGAGGGGCGGACGATCCCCGCGATGATCTTGATGGTTGTGGACTTGCCTGCCCCGTTGGGTCCGATGTAGCCGACCACCTGCCCCTGCGGGACGGTGAGGCTGATGTTGTCCAGGGCGGTAATTTCCCGGTAACGCGGCTTCACCAGGCTCCGCACGAAGCCCCCGAGGCCACGCCCGGGCTCGAGCACCCGGTAGCGTTTGGAAACCCCCTCCAGGACAATCATAAGCCGGCTGATCCTACAAAAGCGGAGGCCATAAGGCCTCCTCTGAACGGCACCAGCACTCCTTCAGGCTCGCTCCCGCGGCCGGATGCCGCCCGAATGGGCTTGGGGGAGGTTCGTGAAGGAGAGGATGTCGATTTCCCCAGGCTGCACGATCCTTACCGGTGTTTCGACCTCAATCTTGGGCAGATCGTCACCGAAGCCGTGCCTCGTGATGTGCTCGTAGTAGCGGTCCAAGGCCCCGGGCAGGTCGATCCGCGGGGTGTCCTGCTCAAGCCCGGTATCGTCGGACTCGTCCTCGTCTTCGTCAAAGATGCCGTCGGTTAACCCCCCGCGGTTATGCGACAGGATCATGTAGTTGCCGGAGATGTTCAGCCGCGCCATCTTGAAGATGGCGTCGCCCGGACGGACCTCGCCATCCCAGAAAAGGATCGCGCCCCGGTCCGCCAGGTACTTGGCCTTGCGGAATTGGCGCGAAAGCAGCAGATTCGTAGGGTTTTGCAGCGGGAGCGAAACCCCTTCTCCGAGGGTGATCTGCCAGCACAGCCAGGGCTCATCGGTCAGGTTGGTCTCCGCCTTGACCAGCGTGTATTCCCCGGGCTCCGGGATCGGCACCCGCATGACGATAGTGACCCGGTTGACATCAATCGCCCCTGAGACCATGATGGTGCGGCTCTCCATGTCGATGGTAGCCGCCATGTGCAAGTCCTTCGACCTCAGCATCTTTCCCTCCGTCGTGTCTGCAAGGAAACCTAGACCCTAACTCCTCTCAACCCGCACAGCGGCAGAGTTTTCCCAAGTCTGATCTCGCAAGCACTACCGCTGCCAGGAGTACCCAAGATCGATCTACGGCTCTCACCCCCTTTTCGTCTAAGCATAAGTAGTTGTAAATGAGGCGGGAAAGCTCTTGAACCAGGCGGCGGGGATCGCCGAGCCCATCCGTCACACGGCGCCTGCAGTAGCCCCATTCCTCACAGATTGCGGACTTCAAGAGCTGGATCAGGCTGTCGGCCTCGCGCTGCCCCTCTGCCTCCAGATCCTCCAACAGCTCAGCAGCCCGCTCGCTATGGCTTGCGCGTTCGATCCAGCACAGCTGTGCGGTCAGATCCTGGGCGACGTGGCAGAGCCCGAAGACCGCGTGGAGCTCGGACGTTCCGTAGCGCATGAGTACCATGGCGCGCTCCAACTCTTCCTCGGGGAGGTAGTAAGCGCCTGACCGGTGCTGGGTCATCGCACACCTGCCTTCAGCGGGAAACTGACGGCGAAATTCCCCCGAACCGTGAAGGAAGCTGGACGGCTGCCACTGAATTTTTCGATGAGTGCCGGGATGATCACTTGTGCGGCCAGCCTAGCCCCATCCACGTTCTTGGCGGCGGGACCAAGCGTCAAAGAGGCCAGTGGCCCGGCTGCGAAGAGGCCTGGGTGGCCGCTGACCTCAAGCGTGCCGTCCTCCAGGACCGGGTAACGATCGGCGAGGAGCTCGACCTCATCCGGCAGAAGCTGCGTGTCAGGGGATAGGCCGGTCGCCAAAATCACCAAGTCCACATGCTCATCGGCGCCCGATGACAGGTTGAGTTCGAGGCGGCCGCTGGCTGATGCTCGGACAGCCAACACCGTGGCATGACGGTGAACCCGTAAGACGCCCGCTTCTTCTAGGCTGCCCAGCCGCGGCAGGAACTCCAGCATGATGCTGCCACGGGATTCCTCCAGCAACGTACCGACCTTCCGGGCCAGGCTAGGCAGCCGCCGGAACCGCGCAATACCCTCCGTTCGGAAATAAGCCGTGTCGAAATCGGCACACCGGTAACGCTCCTCGCGGCGTAGGATCCACACGGGCCGTGCTCCGGCCTCGAGCGCCCGGAGGATGGTGTGGGCCGCGCTGAGCCCACTACCGACGACGGCGATCGTCTGGCCCGGGTTGAGCGCTGGCTTCGCGTATACCGAACACACCTGCGCGGGATAGCGGCGGGCAGCCTCCGAGAAAACCTGCGGCCACACAGCCTCGCGGTTGCCCGCTGCCAGGATGACTGTCTTGGCCCGGATGACCGGCCCCTCGGCGGTAGCGATCAGATATCCGTCCCGCCCCGGGTCAGGTCTAACCGAGATTACCCGCGCGCGGTAGGCGATCTTGCGGAGCTGATGTACCCCGATCATGTGGGTCGAGTGGCCGATGAACACGTCGAGCGGGACTACGGCGCGCTGGCCCGAGAGGCCCAGCCAGACCTGCTCGCGCTCGAGCGACGTCAACTGGTCGAGGTGAAGACGAGCGAAGTCTAGCATCTGCATGTCGCCGTCCGGGGCGATGTGGTGCTCGTAGGGGCTGCGCATGACCCTTTGCCCGGTGGCGTTCATGGCCTGGAAGAACTGCCCAGCGAGGAAGGAGTGTTTCTCCAGCAGGATCATCCGGCGCCGCAGGCTGGGTACGTGCCAGAGGTGGCAGGCTATGCCGCTGCCAATAATCCCGCCTCCAATAATCACGATATCTGCTGAAGTTGGGGGTAGGTCGGGGCGAACCGCCCGGAGTGAATGATTCACGCCCGGAAAAACACGACCGACTGGACTATCAAGAAGCTCAGGGTCATGCCTGAGCTCTTCGATGCTGTTGCATCGGCGGTTAACTTCCAGCATAGCCTCGAATTTAGATGACTCGGGACTCTTAACAATATAGGTAGAACTACAAACGCCCGGCCTCGGGTGAGCAGGAACCGAGCACGCTTCTCGCTGCAAGGCATGAGCGGCTTTTTTCTTTTGTCCAGCACGAAAACCATGTTTTCTCCTTCCCTTTCGGGACCCCTTACGGGGCTGGTGACGGATATGGGCGGACGCTCCCGTACCGCTCCCCTCGGCCATGTTGCGAACCGGTGCACGTCCCGATCCGTTTCGCGCACACCCCAAAGCTTGTCTGCAACCGGGACTGCCAGGGTCCGGGGCTGGGGAAGCACCCCGGAGTGGGTCTTGAACCTGTTCGCAACGTAGCGACATCAGCGCCTTGTCCATGGGCTCCATCGCTTGGCCTCGTCATAGACGGGCTCCAAGCCCCTGGCTTCAGCCATGGGGTCTACGACCTGCCTGTGCGCCGCGCAGTCAGGACTTACGGGTTGGTTGTCTTTCGATGGGGAGGCGGCCACCGCCTTCCTGCACTTCAGCGCGGACTACTTCCGGGTGCTGGCGCAGCGCTACGGGGAGCCCATCCGTCTCGAGGTGAACGGGAACCGGCTGGTGGCCGACCTCTCCCAGGCCCCCAGGACGCTCGCCGCAGCCCGTCGTCTGACCGGGAGGCGGGTAACGACTACCTGGCTTGACTGAATGATCTAGTCAGACTAGACTGATGAGATGCAACGCACCTGGCAGCTTCAAGAGGCCAAGGCCCGCTTTTCCGAGGTGGTGGAGCAAGCCCTGAAGGGCGAGGCCCAGACCGTGACCCGGCGGGGTCGGCCTGCGGTGGTGGTGCTCTCCTGGGAGACCTACACCCGCCTTCGCGGCAAGGATATCTCCCTCTTCGAGGCCCTCCGCCCGCCGGAGCCCCTCTCCGACGAGGAGGCCGAAGCCCTCTCCGACCGTTCGCGAGCAGGCTATCGGGAGGTCGGCTTTTGAGCTACCTGCTAGACACCAATGTGGTCTCCGAGGCCGCCAAGCGCCAGCCCCACCCCAGAGTCATGGCTTGGCTGGAAGGGCTCTCGGTGCAGGAGGCCTACCTTTCGGTACTGACCCTGGGGGAACTGGTGCAAGGAGTGGTGCGCGCGCCCGAGCCGCGCAAGCCGGTACTGGAGCGGTGGGTGGAAGACCTCAAGCGCCGCTTCGCCGGGCAGATTCTGCCGCTGGACATCGAAGTCATGCAGACCTGGGGCGCTCTCACGGGTGAGGCCATGAACGAAGGACGCCCCCTCTCCCCGCTGGATGCCCTGCTGGCCGCTACTGCCCTGCGCCACGGGCTCACCCTGGTCAGCCGCAACACCGCCCACTTTCGGGGCCTGCCCATTCGCCTGCTGAACCCCTGGGAGGGGTGACCCTTCTTCATGTAAACCACCGTCAAGGTCATCGCCACCGTCCACGGATCCCACCTGGGCGAGGCCATTGCCAACCCCGCCTACTTCCCGGTGGTGGGCGTGGCCAAGCACCTCGTCGAGCGCACCCTGGTCCAGGAGCGTCCCCCGGTGTTTCGCATGGCCCTCGAGGCCTACGCCCTGGGGCGCATCCGGCTCTACCCCAACCTCGACCAGGCAGTACGCGACATCCTGGCCAAGCGCCCCACCCCGGTGCTCGACTTCAACTTGCGCACAGGCGAGTACACCCGCACCGCCCACTACGCGGGCCTCGAGGGTGGAGCGGCTGTTCCCGAAAAGGCCTGAGCCCCACGGGGGTGCGGGCGGGGCGAGAGGACCCCGCCTGTGTTTTTTGGATTTCGTTTCATAAATAGATAAACAACCCCGTGGATCGCGGGGGATTTTAGCGTACCGGACGGGATTTATCACCACTTTCTCTCCGGTCGCCAGATGGCTTGCCTGGTGGTCGAGTGCCCCGAGCTCGAACATGGGCGTACTGGCAGGCCTACCCCCCCTCTCAAAATTGGGGGGGTCTGACTAGACCAAAATCTAGGCCGGGGCCTAGATTTCCCTCTAGTAGACCCCCCCCTTTTTTGATCCAGCTACCCCTCGACCCCGAGGGTCGGGAGCTGGAAAGCGAGAAAAGGCCTCGAGGTCAGGACCAGACAGGAAAACAGGACCAGGCCAAACAGCCCCATCGTTTCACGTGGAAAGGAATGCAGGGGGCTCACGCCCCCTCGTGCCTCAACCGGACAGCTGCCCACCCCCACCCGCTGCCTCAGTCCTCGAAATTGCTCCCAAAAACCCCCTGGCAGACGCCTGCCACCTTTGCGAAATCGGGGCATAACTTTACCTCGAAAAAATGCGATAAACATCGCGAATGGCAGAGGAATGACGTTTTGCGACTCTCCCTCCCCCGCCCCCTCCGAGGGGCCCTCGAGTACACCCTCGAGGGCAAACTCGAGCCCCCTCGAGCCCGACCTCGAGGGCAGCTCCAGTGCTCGCTCGAACCAGCCGGGCTCGAGCCTCCCGCCCCCGCAACAGAGGGAGGGGGAGGAGGTTACGGAAGGCGAGGGGCCATCGTACAACTGCAGATGGGGAAAGAGGGGGCGGGACTGACGCCCCGCCTAAGGGGAAGACGAGGTCGAAAGCGGAGGAAACCTCCACCCTAGCCCACTTCCTGGCAGGCGAGGAGGTAGGCCAGACCGCCCTGGACGCCCTGGTTGCGACACCCAAAGCCCGAATCGCCACATAGCTGGAAGCCAGGTTCGGTGTCCAGGTACGAGAGGGGGCTCGCGCCCTGCAGGAACACCTTGGGGCTGTTCATCCAGGAGACCGCCAGATGGGGCGAGCCGAAGAGCTCCTCGGCACGGCGCAGCAGGTAGATCACCCGGTACAGGCGGTTGGACTGCTCCCGGTTCAGGCGGCCCAGGCCCTTGTAGCGGTCAAGCTGGACAGGTTGTCTGGCCAGGTGGTGGGCTGCTGCTATAAACGACTCGCTGGCTCAGGCTGTGGAAGACCTCCCGGGCCTCGACCCCCAGGGCGAGGGCCACCGGACGCTTCAGGGCCCCCTCGCGCTGCACCAGGTAGACGGTGCGACCCGCACCTGGAGAGGTCAGGGGGCGCAAGCGCGTCCGCCTGTCCTCGGGCAGGGTCCACAGGGCTACCTCGGGCAGTAAGGTCAGCCCCCCCACCTCTTCCACCAGGTGCACCAGGGTTTCCAGGTCGCCGCTCTGGAACTCCACCCGCCGCCGCAACGGACCCGGACGGCAGACCGAGAGGATCTGCTCACGAAAGCAGTGGCCCTCCGAGAGCACCCAGGTGTCCTCGAGGGGAATCTCCACGGGGTGAAGGGCAGAACGGGCGTAGAGCGGATGGCTGGGGGCCACGTAGGCCACGAAGCCCTCCTCGAACAAGGAGGTCAGCTCGAGGCCAGGCAGCCCCTCCGGGGTGCCTATCAGTCCCGCGTCCAGCCTCCCCTCCAGCAAGCCTTGCAGAATCCCCGGAGTCAACTCCTCACGCACCGAAAGCTCCAGGGCCGGCCAGCGGCGCGTCAGCCGGGGCAAAAGCCGAGGCAGCAGGTAGGGTGCCAGGGTGGGGATGACGCCTACCCGGAACACTCCCTCGAAAAGTCCTTCCTCGCCCCCGACCAAAGCCCTCAGTTTCTCCACCTCCTCCAGCACCCGCCGGGCCTGGGCCACCACCCGCCGTCCCACCTCGGTCAGCTCAAGTGGCCGCTTGGTGCGGTCGAAGAGCCGAACCTTTAGCTCCTCCTCGAGCTGGCGGATTTGGATCGACAGGGCGGGCTGGGTCAGGAAAACCCGCTCCGCTGCTCGAGTAAAGCTTCTTTCCTCGGCCAGGGCCACCAGGTAACGAAGCCGCTCCAGTGTCATAAAACAAATTTATACTGGAAAGCCACGAAATCTATTGGACTTATTCATACACCCCCCCTAGCCTGGGAACTGCCTGGCCATGGTCAGGCAGGAGGTCTAGAGATGTTTTTGAGAATCGATCGCCTGCAAATCGAACTACCGATGCCAAAGGAGCAGGACCCCAACGCCGCTGCTGCGGTGCAGGCCCTGCTGGGGGGCCGCTTTGGGGAAATGTCCACCCTGATGAACTACATGTACCAGTCCTTCAACTTCCGGGGGAAGAAGGCGCTCAAGCCCTACTACGACCTCATCGCCAACATCGCCACCGAGGAACTCGGGCACATCGAGCTGGTCTCAGCCACCGTCAATAGCCTTCTGGCCAAGAACCCTGGGAAGGACCTCGAGGAGGGCGTGGACCCCGTGACCGCCCCCTTAGGCTTTGCCAAGGATGCTCGCAACGCTGCCCACTTCATCGCTGGCGGGGCCAACACCCTAGTCATGGGCGCCATGGGAGAACACTGGAACGGGGAGTACGTTTTCACCAGCGGCAACCTCATTCTGGATCTGCTCCACAACTTCTTCCTGGAAGTGGCAGCCCGTACCCACAAGCTCCGGGTCTATGAGATGACCGATAACCCTGTGGCCCGGGAGATGATCGGCTACCTCCTGGTGCGGGGCGGGGTCCACGCCGCTGCCTACGGCAAGGCCCTGGAGAGCCTCACCGGTGTGGAGATGACCAAGCTGCTCCCCATCCCCCGCATCGACAACAGCAAGTTCCCTGAGGCCAGGAAGTTCATGGAGCAGGGCTTCCACAAAAACCTCTACCGCTTCAGCTCCTCCGACTACCAGGACCTGGGGCTGATCTGGAACGGCCCCTCCCCCGAGGACGGAAGCACGGTAGTTGTGGTGGACGGGCCCCCCGCGGGCGGCCCGGTCTTTGACGCGGGCCACGACGCCGCCGAGTTCGCTCCCGAGTTCCACCCGGGTGAACTCTACGAGATCGCCAAGAAGCTCTACGAAAAGGCTAAGTGATGACCCCCTCGCGCCCCAGCCCGGAAGCCGGAGGATGGTAGCGCAGCCGACGCTTCGGCGTGGCCGGGTGGCGGGGGCAGTGCCAGCAGGCGCTCGAGTTCCTGCGGCTCCAGCGTCCGGAAGACCGACCGGTCGACCCACCAGCGACCCAGCGCCATGTACCAGCGGCCGTCCCCGGCTGAGCGGTACCAGCGTCTGAGGCCCGAATGGCCCGCCTCGTAACGAAGAATGGAGCCCCCTCCGGGGCTCCATCGCGTCTGTGCCTCGACCACCCGGTCAGTCCTCAGACGGCCTGCCGAGCGGGCGCTTGCGGGCGATGGGCACCCCCTGCTCGTGCATGCGCTGGGCGCTGCGGGCGGAGGCGGTCTTGATGTCCAACAACAGCGGGCCCTCGCCGGTCTCGAAGATCCCGTCGGTGTGGCCCCGCACGCAGAGTCCGGGGGCCACTTCCAGCTCGACCTCCCGCTCGACGGAGTGGAAACGCTCGCCGAAGGCCGCCGCCAGGTAGCCGCACACCCAGTCGTGCACAGCCTGGCCCAACTCGAAGATCGCCAGGCCTCGCGGCGTGGGAGAACGTTCGCAGAATTCCACGCGCTTCCCGCCACGCCGTGGCGGGGTGTGAGAGCGTCAATGGCTCAGCTTCAGGTAGGCTCTGGCCGCTTGCTTGGCTAACTGCCCGTCCAGGGTGGCCAACCCTTCCCCTCGCTCCTGGGCGCTGGTCAGTAGAAAGTCGTCCAGTGACGACTCCCCGTTCTGAAGAACGGGGCTTCTCGGTTCTCACGGAACGGCCCACGCCGTATCCATCCCCGAAGGCTCCGTCCGAGCCCTGGCCAGGACATTCAATGCCGCAGCCACGTCCCGATGAAAGTAGCCGCCGCACCCCGAGCACTGGAACTCCCTGACCCACAAGGGTTTCTTCTCCCGGTGCCCGCACACCGGGCAGTCCTGGCTGGTATGTTTGGGGTCTACCCCCACGACCCGCCTACCAGCTTCTTCCGCTTTGTAGGCGAGGATTTGGAGAAACTGTGCCCACCCCGCGTCCTGCACCCCCTTGGCGGTGC
>NZ_QWLA01000004.1 GCF_003574095.1 Calidithermus roseus | reverse complement strand
CGCCCGCCTCGAGCCGCTCCCCCACCCTGGCCCCCAGCCGCGAGAGGTGCCCGTAGAGGGTGCGGTAGCCATAACCGTGATCGAGGGTGATGGACTGCCCGAAGGGGCCATTCCAACCCGCCTGAATTACCACGCCGGGAGCGGTGGCGTAAACGGGGGTGCCGTAGGGGGCGGGGAAGTCCAGCCCGTCGTGGAACTCGTAGCCGCGCCCGCCGAAGGGGTTGCGGCGGTTGCCGAAGTAGGAGGCAATGCGGAAGTAGCCCCTCAAGGGGTAGCCCTGAGGCATGGCCGCCTCGCGGCGCAGGGTGGCGTCGAGGCGGCTCTCGAGTTCGCCCAGGTCGCCGGCGAGTTCGGTGAGCTGGCCCCTGGCCAGCAGGAACAAGCTTCCGGTCTCCGGGGGCAGGGCGGCTCCGCCCTTGGGTTCCTTGGGGGTGCTGCGGGTGGGGGTGAGCCGAATCCTGGGCATCCCGGCCCGCTCGCGCAGGCGGTTAATCTCAGCCTCGAGGTTCTCCAGGCTCTTCATGACCGCCTGGGCCTCCTGGCTCAGGGCGTCGTTGCGGGCCCTCTCGCTCTCGAGCTTGAGGGTGAGCTGGCGGGCCTGCGTGGACAGGCTCGCCAGGCGCAGTTGCAGGCTGCGCATCTCGGCGGTGCGGTCCCACAGGTACAGGTTGAAGGCGCTCCAGGCGGCCAGGAAGATCACGAGGACTGCCGGAAGCCATACCGGCAGGAAGAATGTGCGGGGGGCCGCGCCAGTGCGGGCCAGCCATAAGGTGTAACGGGCCGGTCGTCTACGGCGCACGGGGGTGAGAATGACATGTGACCTACAGTCCGGTCAAGGCAATTCGACCAGATTAGCCCCGGAGCACTTCGAGGATTAAGGGGGGGGTCTGGGCATCCGCTGCCAATCGGTAGGCTTGATTAAGCCGCCGGGTGGCTTCCTCCACTCCCCTGCCCCGGTGGTGCAGGCGGGCCAGCACTTCCCCCGCCCGTACCCGCTCGCCGGGTTTTTTGGCCAGCCAGGCCCCCACCCCCAGGTCGATGGCCTCGCCCTTCTTGAGGCGGCCACCACCCAGCGCCAGGACGGCCAGGCCGACTTCGAGAGCATCCACGGCGGCCACTACCCCGTCCTGGGCAGCTCTGAGTTCCCAGACCTCCGGGGCCAGCTCCAACCGCTCGGGGTGATCCACTACCCCTGCGTCACCTCCCTGGGCCTCGACGAAGCGGCGGAACTTCTCTAAAGCCGCCCCGGACTCGAGCACCTCCTGCGCCCTGGCCGGGTCCATTCCCTCGGCCTCGAGCACCTCCCTCGCCAGAGCCAGGGCCAGCTCGCGTAAATCCTCAGCCCCCTCCCCGCGCAGGGTGGCGATGGCCTCGCGCACCTCGATGGCGTGCCCCACCGCGTGCCCCAGGGGGCGCTCCATGCTCGAGAGCACCGCCCGCACCTGGCGGCCTGCCCCTTTGCCAATGGCGATCATGGTCTGGGCCAGGCGGCGGGCGTCGTCGTGGGTCTTCATGAAGGCCCCGGCCCCCACCTTCACGTCGAGCACGATGGTGCGGGCCCCGGCGGCGAGCTTCTTGCTCATGATCGAGGAGGCGATAAGCGGCAGCGAGTCCACGGTGGCGGTCACGTCGCGCAGGGCGTAGAGCTTGCCGTCGAGGGGGGCCAGGTCCTTCGACTGCGCGGCGATGACCAGCCCCACCCGGCGGGCCAGCTCATGAAAGCGTTCTTCGCTCAGGTCGCCGCTCCAGCCGGGGATGCTCTCGAGCTTGTCGATGGTGCCCCCGGTGTGGGCCAGGCCCCGCCCACTCATCTTGGCCACGGTGCAGCCGCAGGCGGTCAGGATGGGGGTTACCACCAGCGTCGTCTTGTCGCCCACTCCCCCGGAAGAATGCTTATCCACAGGGTGTGGATAAGCCGAAAGGTCGAGCCGGTGGCCCGAGTCGGCCATGACCTGGGTGAGGGCGGTGGTCTCCTCGGGGGTCATGCCCCGCCAGAACACCGCCATCAGCCAGGCCGAGACCTGGTAGTCGGGGACCTCCCCACGCAGGTAGGCGCCGAGAAAGGCCTCGAGCTCTTCCCGGCTGTGGGCGTGGCCGTCGCGTTTGGCTGCGATGAAAGCGACTGGGTTCATGCCCTCTAATCCTAACGCCTTGCTACACTCGAGCCCGTGCCGACGCCCCCCTAACACCGCCTTGGCGTAGGCTAGGGGGTAGGAGCAGGCTGTGAAGACCGTAGACTTCCTCATCATCGGCGGCGGGGTGGTGGGCACGAGCGTGGCCCTCGAGCTGCGCCGCCGCAACCCCAAGGCCAGCATCACCGTGCTGGAAAAGGAAAAAGACATCGCTGCCCACGGCTCGGGGCGCAACTCGGGCGTGCTGCACGCGGGGTTTTACTACACCGCCGACTCGCTCAAGGCCCGCTTCACCCGCCTGGGCAACGAGCGCTGGAAGGCCTTTGTCAAGGAGCGGGGCCTGAGCATCAACGAGTGCGGCAAGCTGGTGGTGGTCAAACACGAAGGCGAACTCGAGGGCCTTAAGGAACTCAAGCGCCGGGGCGACCTCAACGGGGTCGAGACCCACCTCATCGGCGAGCGGGAAGCCAAAGAGCTCGAGCCCCGCGTCAAGACCACTGGCCTTGCCCTGTGGTCACCCAGCACCGCCACCGTCAACCCCGTGGAGTGCATGAACGCGCTAGTGGCCGAGGCCCGCGCCCAGGGCATCGAGTTTCAGCTCTCCAGCCCCTACCTGGGCCGCCGGGGCAAGGCCGTGCGCACGCCACAGGGTGATATCGAAGCGGGCTACGTGATCAACGCCGCCGGGTTGCACGCCGACCGGGTGGCCCACGACTTCGGCGTGGGGCTCAACTACCGAATTCTGCCCTTCAAGGGCCTCTACCTCTACGCCTCGGAGCCCAAGGGCAGCCTCAAACGCCATATCTACCCCGTCCCCGACCTGCGCAACACCTTTTTGGGCGTGCATTTCACCGTCACCGTAGACGGCAAGACCAAGATCGGGCCCACCGCCATCCCCGCCTTCTGGCGCGAGAACTACAGCGGCCTGGGGGGCTTCGACCTCATGGAAGCGCTGGGGGTACTGCGCGACGAGGCCATGCTGTTCCTGCGCAACGACTTCGACTTCCGGCGGCTGGCCCTCGAGGAAGTGCGGAAGTACTCCCAGCGCTACCTGGTAGCCCAGGCCGCGAAGATGCTCGAGGGCACCCGCCCCGAGAACTTCCGCACCTGGGGCCGCCCCGGCATCCGGGCCCAGCTCTACGACCACCGGGCCAAGAAGCTGGTGATGGACTTCAACCTCGAGGGCAACGCCGAGGGGCTGCACGTGCTCAACGCCATCTCCCCAGCCTTCACCGCCGCCATGCCCTTCGCCGAGTACGTAGTGGACCAGGCCGAGGCGCTGATGGGCGGGAGGGCTACGGCTCAGACGCATGGGTAGGTGTCGATGGCCGAGGGTCGTACGTCATACGTCGCACGAAATACTCCGAACGCAAGGAGCCGAAGGCTGATAACCACGAGCCACCAGCCCTCGATCCCGGACCCTGAACGCCACGCACCACGGGCCGCCCGCCCCTGAAGTCCTCCCTAAAGCGTGACGGCGCCCCAACACGGGAGGGGAACTCTGCCCTACCCTACATCCATGACCTTCCAAGCTCCGCACCTCCTGCTGGCCCTGCTGCTGTTGCCGCTGCTGGCCTGGCTCTACTGGCGGGTGGTGTGGCGGGAAGCGCGGGAGGGGTACGCGCTGTTGCCGGGCCTCGAGCCGCTGCGGCAGGGTAGCCGGAAGGACCTGAACCCCAGGCGCTACTTGCCCCTCGCACTCTATGGGCTGGCGCTTTTCCTGGGCCTGCTGGCCCTGGCCAGACCCCAGGCCATGATCCCCCTCCCCGACGAGAGCGCTGGCATCGTGCTCACCATCGATGTCAGCGGGTCCATGCGGGCCACCGACATCGCGCCCAGCCGCATGGAAGCGGCCAAGGCCGCCGCTAGGGACTTCGTGGAGCGGCTGCCCGAGGGCATCAAGGTGGGGCTGGTGAGTTTCGCGGGGTATGCCATCCTCAATTCCCCCCTGACCACCGATCACGCGGAGGTGCTCGAGCAGATCTCCTACCTCGAGCGCCGCCCCAACACCGCCATCGGGGAGGGGCTGATGGAGAGCGTCCGGGCCTTCCCGCTGGGCGAGGACGGCAAGGTGGTCGGCTCGGCCACCGTGATCCTGCTCTCCGACGGCCAGAACCGCACCGGGGTCGAGCCCGAGGAGGCCGCGCGGGAGGCCACCAAGCTGGGCGTCGTGGTCCACACCATCGGGGTGGGCAGGGCTGGCGGTTTCGACCCCAGCATTCCCTTCGCCGGCTTCGACGAGGCCGAGCTGAGGGGCATCGCCGACGTCACCGGGGGGCGATACTTCGCCGTGGGCTCCGCCGAACGCCTGCTGGAGGTTTACCGCGAGTTGCAGCGCCAGACGGTGTGGAAACCCCAGCGCACCGAAGTCACCGCCGTGTTCAGCCTGCTGGCCGGTATGCTGGTGGCCTCGAGCCTGCTGCTGGCCAACTGGAAGCGCCGGGTTATCTAGCATCTCATGCGGCGGGCCAGCATGACTGAGGGCGCATGAACCCGATGAACCGACGGCGATTCCTGCGGGGCGTGGCCGCGACGGCGCTGGCCGCGAAGGGTCTGGGCCGAGCCCAGAACACCCCCCGCCCCAGGGTCGGGCTCCAGCTTTACACCCTGCGCGACCTGCTGGGCGACCGCTTCAAGGAAACCCTCGAGCAGGTCGCGGCCATGGGCTACAAGGGCGTGGAGTTTGCCGGGATTTACGGCGGCCTGAGCCCCACCGAAGTCAAGGGGTTTCTGGGCAGGCTGGGCCTCGAGGCAGCCGGGCTGCACGTCTCGCTGGAACAGCTCGAGCACGACCTCGACGGCCAGGTCGCACTGGCCCACACCCTGGGCGCTCCTTATCTGGTGTGCCCTTGGATCGAGCCGCAGCTGCGCGGCAGCGAGACGAGGTGGCGCGGGGTGTTCGGGCGGCTCGAGCGGCTGGGCAGGGCCTGTCGGAGCGCGGGAATTCAGCTCGCTTACCACAACCACGACTTCGAGTTCGAGGAGAAAATTGCAGGCCAGCCGGTCTTCGACGCCCTCTTCGCCAGTGCCCCCAGCCTCGAGGTCGAGCTTGACATCGCCTGGGCCCATGCCGGGGGCCACGACCCCGCCGCTTACCTCCGCAAGTACGCGGGCCGCACGCCCCTCACCCACCTCAAGGACCTCAAAGGGCGTCAGACCGTCGAACTCGGACGGGGTGAGGTGCCGGTTGAGGCCGCCGTGCGGGCCGCGCTCTCCAGCGGGGTGCGCTGGCTTCTGGTCGAGCAGGACGACAGCCCCAAACCGCTGGAGAGCGCGCGGCTGAGCCTGGAGTGGCTGCGCTCCAGGGGATTTGTTTAGGGGCATTGATTAAATTAACGGCGTAAAGTAAACTGAGGCCGTGAGCGAGCCCACCCCCACCCGCCAGGAGCGCATCAGGCAGCGCAGCGCCGAGCGCCGCGAGCGCTCGCGCCAGCAGACCCGCCAGGCGATCCTCGAGGCCGCCACCCAGCTGTTCGAGCGGGAGGGGTACGAAGGCTTCAGCCTGCGCCAGGTGGCCGAGGCCATCGGCTACACCCCCACGACCATCTATCTCTACTTCAAGGACAAAGACGACCTGCTCTTCGCGGTGTGCAGCCAGGGGTTCGCCCGGTTCACCCAGGCGCTGCAGCGGGCCTATGATCAGCACCCCGACCCCCTAGAGCGGCTACGCGCCCTGGCCTGGACTTACCTCGAGTTCGGCCTCTCCCACCCGCTGCACTACCAGGTGATGTTCATGCAGCGCTCGGAGTGGGCGCTGCGGGCCAGCGCGCCCGCGGGCGAGGTGGAAGGCTCAACCTCCTACCACATCCTGCTCCAGGCGGTAACCGAGGCCATGAAAGCGGGCAAGATCCGCATGGGCGACCCCCTCGAGACCACCAACCTCGTCTGGTCGGGCATGCACGGCATCGTCTCGCTGGCGCTGAGCATGAAGGGCGTCGTGCCGCGCTGGGACAACCCCGCCGACGTGCGCCGCCTGGCCGGGCAGTTCATGGAGATGCTGGCTCGAGGGCTCAGTCCCTGATTTTTTTGGATCGCTCACTTAACAGCGTTAAGCATATAAATAGCGTAAGGAGGTAGATATGAACGGGAACGGACGAAACGGTCGGGTAGGGGTCGTCGAAGCGGAGGAGGTGTGCCGTGGATAGCTACCTGCTGCTCAAGTCGCTGCACGTGCTGGGCGCGGTGATCTTCCTGGGCAACATCCTGGTGACCGCGCTGTGGAAGGTGCTGGCCGACCGCACTCAGAACCCGGCCATCGTGGCCTATGCCCAGCGGCTGGTCACCGTCACGGATTTCGCCTTCACCGCGCTGGGCGTGGGGCTGATCATCGTCACTGGCGAGCTGATGGCCGGGCGCTGGGAGGGGGCCGCCTGGGTGGGCTGGGGCAGAGCCTTGTTCGTGGCCTCGGGGGTGATCTGGCTCGTCGCCCTCATCCCCATCCAGATCGCCCAGGCCCGCATGGCCCGTGCCTTCGCCCAGCAGGCGAGCATCCCGGCGAGCTACTGGCGGCTGGCCAAGCTGTGGGGTGTGTTCGGCATCATCGCCACGGCTTTGCCGCTGTTGAACCTCTATTTCATGGTGTTCAAGCCCTCGTGAGGTGGGAACATGGTACAGATCGGGCGTTTTACCGCGAAGCACGACGGGCCGCTGGTGGTTTTCCTCATCGGGATGCGGGTCAACAACTGGCTGCGCTGGCGCGAGTGGCTGCCGGTGGCGAGCGCGATGGGGCCTATGCTGAGCTACTTGCATCAGCACCCCGAGACCGGCTTCCTGGGGGCCAACGGCCCCTTCTTCAGCCCCAACTTCCGCGAGATCGTGACCGTGCAGTACTGGCGGAGCGCCGAGGACCTCGAGCGCTTCGCCCGCCAGGACCCCCACCTCCACCCCGAGGCCTGGCGGCGCTTCTTCCGGCAGTCCTTCAAGGGCGGAGCGGTGGGGATCTGGCACGAGACCTACCGGGCGGAAGCCGGGGCCTTCGAGAGCGTCTACGACAACATGCCGCCGTACGGCCTGGCCAGGGCCACCAAGGCCGTGCCGGTGCGGGGGAAGCTCGAGTCCATGCGGGGTCGCCTGAGCGGGTCCTTGGGGGATTCCCCTCGGGAAAGTGCCGGGCCCGGCCCCTGAGTTGCAAGCTCATGCCCGCTCGAATAGACTCCCGCCATGCCGCTGTTCATCGTCCCCTTCCTGCTCGCGCTCGACCAGGTGTTCAAGCTGGCCGCGATCCAGCACCTCACCTCGGGCTCCAGGAGCGTCATCCCTGGTCTGCTCGATTTCACGCTGGTCTACAACACGGGGGCTGCTTTCGGGCTGTTCACGGGCGGGGCTCAGTGGCTCTCTTACATCAGCGTGATCGTGGGTTTCGGGATCCTGTATTACCTCTACCGCAACCCCAGGCTCCCTCGCGTGCAGCTAGTCGCCCTCTCGATGATCGCAGCTGGGGCCTGGGGCAACGCCATCGACCGCATCGGGCGCGGCTCGGTGGTGGACTACATCGACATGACCACCAACATCAGCCTCATCCGCGATTTTCCCATCTTCAACCTGGCCGATATGTGCGTGGTGATCGGGGTGATTCTGCTGCTCCTGCCGCAGCGGCGCAGGAGGTGGTGAGGGGGTGTCTACGGCTTTTCTCACAGCGGCGGCGTAAAGCGCCCGTCCACCGCCGTCCAGCCTCCATCGACGAAGAGAATGGTGCCGGTGACGTAAGAGGAGGCCCTCGAGGCCAAAAACACCACCGCTCCGGCGACCTCCTCGGGCCTGCCCCAGCGTCCGAAGACGCTCTTGGCTCCGTAGGCCGCGTACCACTGGGGCTGGTTTTTGATGGGGGCGGTCAGCGGGGTGTCGATCACGCCGGGGCCGATGGCGTTGGCCCGCACCCCCTGGGGGCCGAGTTCGGCGGCCAGGGTGCGAATCATCTGCACGGTTCCGGCCTTGGTGGCCGCGTAGACGCCCTGCCCCGGTTCCACCACCAGCGAGCGAATGGAGGAAAAAGCGATCAGCGAGCCCGAACCCTGTTTGGCCATGACCCGTCCCGCCTCGGTCAGCACGTGAAAGGTGCCCTTGAGGTTGAGCGAAACCACCCGGTCGAACTCCTCGTCGGTGTACTCGAGCAGGGGCTTGCGCACGTTGATGCTGGGGGTGGAGACAGCAGTGTCCAGCCGGCCATGGCGGGCGACGATATCCCCCACCAGCGCGCGCACCGCCGCGCCGTCGAGGATGTCGAGGTGTGCGGCCTCGGCCTCCCCTCCCGCCGCCTGGATGCGCTCGAGGGTCTGGCCGGCTCCCTCCAGCCGCGCATCGGCCACGATCACCCGCGCCCCGTGAGCCGCCAGGGCTTCAGCCGAAGCCTGCCCGATGCCCGAACCCCCGCCCACCACCAGCGCGACCTGACCCTCGAGGCGAAACATGTCGGCGTAATTCATCGTTCCTCCTTTGGCTCGCCCTAGCTTATCGCGCTTTGGTGGGTCGATATTTGCTTACCGCCCTCCAGTACCGTCCCCCGAGCTTCGCTAGCGGCTCTGCCGCCTGGGGTCGAGCCAGTCGCGCAGCCCGTCACCCAGCAGGTTGAAGCCCAGCACCGTGAAAGCGATGGCCAGGCCAGGCCACAGCACCGGGAAGACCGAGAGTTCCTGGTAGCTCTGGGCTTCACGCAGCATGCGGCCCCAGCTCGCGGTGGGGGGCTGGGTGCCCAGGCCCAGGTAGGACAGCCCAGCCTCGGCCAGGATGGAAGCGGCAAAAGCCAGGCTAGCCTGCACCACCAGGGGTCCGAGGATGTTGGGCAGCACGTGGCGGGCGATGATGCGGGCCGAGCCCATCCCCAGCGCCCTTGCAGCTTCGACGTAGGGCTGGGCCTTGACCGAGAGCACCCCGGCCCTAGCCAGGCGGGCAAAAGCCGGGACCGCCGCGATGCCGATGGCCGCCATGGAGCTGGTGGCTCCGGGGTTGAACACCGCCGCGAACAGCAGGGCCAACAGGAGGGCCGGGAAGGCATAGAGGCTGTCGAGCACAAAGGAGAGCAGAGAGTCGATCCAACCGCCGAAGTACCCCGCCAGCATCCCCAGCAGCACCCCCAGCGAAAGCCCGATCCCCACCGCGATCACCCCCACGTACAGGGCGTTCTGGGCTCCGGCCAGCACCCTCGCCAGCAGGTCGCGGCCCAGCAGGTCGGTGCCCAGGAGGTGTTGGGGCGAGGGCGGGGAAAGCCGGTTGGGACCGGTGGCGTTGGGGTCGGTGGGGTTGAGCCAGCCTGCCACCATGCCCAGCAGCACCAGCAGGATGATGAAACCGCCAATCTTCACCGCCAGGGGCAGGCGCCGCCAGGCGCTCTTGCGCCCCACGGAAACGCCATTGGCCGATAGGTCACGCATAGCTCACCCGCGGATCGAGGTAGGCGTAGAGCAGGTCCACGACCAGGTTGGCCAGCACGATGAAGGCCGCCAGCACCACCACGATGCCCTGCACCAGGGGAAAATCGCGGGCACTGATAGCCGTGAGCGACAGGGAACCCAGCCCCGGCAGTCCGAAGACCGTCTCCACGATCACCGCGGCGATGAGAAGCTGGGAGAACTCGAGCCCCAGCACCGTCACCACCGGCAAGGCGGCGTTTCTCAGGGCGTGCTTGTAGAGCACCGCCCGCTCGGAGAGCCCCTTGGAGCGCGCCGTGCGCACGTAATCCTGGTTCAACACCTCCAGCACGCTGCCCCGGACCATGCGCACCAGCAAGGCCGAGCGGGAAAGGGTCACGGTGAGGATGGGCAAGACCAGGGCCAGGAGTGCGCGCTGGGGGTCGCGCCAGCCCTCGATGGGAAAGCTCGTGGGCAGCGGCAAGTCGAGCTGGACGATGAACAAGTAGATGAACATCAGTCCCACCCAGAACGAGGGCAACACGATGCCCAACAGAGCCCCGGCGGAGATGCCCACGTCCAACCAGCTCCCCGCCCTGCGCGCGGCCAGGATGCCCAGCGGCACGCTGATCAAAGTAGCCAGCGTCAGCGCGGCCAGCACCAGCGGCAGGGTCACGCTCAGGCCGCGGGCGATCTCGCTCCTCACGGGCGAGCTGTAGCGGATGGACTCACCCAGGTCACCCCGCAGGGCTCCGGCGTACCACAGCACGTAACGCTCGAGGGGCGGTTTGTCCAGCCCCAACCGGGCCTGCAGGGCCGCCACCCGCTCGGGGTCAGCCCCGAAGCCCAGGATGATGGAGGCCGGGTCGCCGGGGATGATGAGCAGCGCCAGGAAGACTAGGCTCGAGGCCAGCCACAGCGTGGCCAGGGCGACGGCGAAGCGACGCACGAGGTAGGGCCACATGACTCTGGAAGTGTCATACGTCCTACGCCTTAAAGCGTGGAGCGTACGACGTACGACGTAGGGACATCACTTAGCCAGGTACACCTCGGCCAGCAGGATGCCGGGGCTCAGCGAAGCGCCGGGCCAGTTCATCACATTGGCACGATAGGCCCCCAGCGCGGGCAGGCTCATGGTCCAGATGCTCACCGCGTCCTCGGCCAGCTTGCGCTGCATGGCCTTGAGGGCGTCGCAGGCCTTCTTGGGGTCATTGGTGCGCAGGTAGGTGGTGTAGAGTTGTTGGACCTGGGGGCTGTTGTAGCGCCAGTAGTAGTTCGGGTTGGCATAGCGCCCGATGTCGTTGGCCTCGACGTGCCCGATGATGGTCATCTGGTAGTCAGCGGCGAGGAAGGCCTTCTGAATCCAGGTGCCGAAGTCAACGACCTGGATATTGACCTGCACCACGCCCAGCCGGTTGAGCTGGGCCGCCAGCGCCTCGCCGATGCGACGCTCGTAGGGGAACTCAGCGGCCAGGGTGAAGGTGAACCTCAAGGGGTTCTGGGCGGTGTAGCCGGCTTCGGCCAGCAACTGCCGCGCGCGGTTGGGGTCGTAGGCGTAGAAGCCCGAGAGGTCTTCGTAGCAAGCTTCGCCCGGCGAGCGCATGGAGCCGATCTTGGTGCCGTAGCCCAGCATGGCCCCCTGGATCAGCTCGTCCTTGTTGACGGCGTACTGCATGGCCCGCCGCACCCGGATGTCGTTGAAGGGAGGCCTCGAGTTGTTCATCGAGGCCACGGCCTCGGCGGTGCCGCTGCCGCTGAAGACCTTGAAGCGGGCGTCACGCGAGAGAATCTGGGCGTTTTCGGGCAACATGGAGTAGGCGATGACGTCGATGTCACCCGCCCGCAAGGCCGCAAGCTGGGCGTCGCCATCGCCCATAAAGCGGAAGTTGACCCGGTCGAGGTAGGGCAGGTTGGGGATGTAGTACGCCTCGTTGCGCTCCAGCCGCACCCCCACCCCGCGCTCCCAGGCCGCGAAGCGGAAGGGGCCGGTGCCGATGGGCCTGACCTTCTGCTCGTCGAGCTTGCGCTCGCGAGGGCCGATGGTGCTCTCGGGCAGGGAGAGGGTGAAGAGGAAGTCCTGGTTGGGCTGCTTGAGGGTGAAGACCACGGTGTAGCTGTCCGGCGCACTCACCGAGGCGATGTCGCGGTAGAGTTCGGGCCGGATGTGCCCGCTGCGCTTGGTGTCGGGGTCTTTGGCCCGGTTGAACTTAGCCACCACGTCGGCAGCGTCGAAGGGCGTCCCGTCGTGGAATTTGACCCCTTTGCGCAGGGAGAAGGTGTAGGTCAGGCTGCTGGCCGAAACCGTCCAGCGCTCGGCCAGCGAGGGCACGATCTCGCCCTTGACGTTGCGCTTGACCAACCCCTGCAGCACGTTGTCGTAGACCATGCGCGCGATGTCCGCTCCCGCCGCCTGGCTGGGGTCGAACACCGTGGGCTCGGTTTGGATGGCCACGGTGAGGCTTCCCCCCCGGTTCTGCGCGACGGCCAGGCCCAAGAGCAGCACCACTACCCAAAACCAACCTTTCGTCATCTTTGCCCTCCTTCAGCTGAGGATTTCAGATGCCCTAAAAGGATCGTCGCCACGGCGGATTCACCTCTCGCGAGTTCAGTCCTTGTAGAGCATCAGAACGGAAATCGCGGTGTATAGTCGCGCCGCGGCGACGAGATCGTCTATCTCCACGAACTCGTTGGCCTGATGGGGCGTTCTCCGCCCACCCGGCCCGATGGTGACGATGGGCAAATTGGCCCAGGCCCAGAGATAAGTCCCATCGGTCGCGCCCGGAACTCCACCATAACACACCGGCATCCCCAGTAAAGAGAGGGCCTGCTCAGTCGCCCGCACCACCGCCTGAGCGGGGTCGGTCTGGGTGGGAGGCCGGTCCTCGAAGACCTCGAGTTCCACCAGCACTCCAGGAAAGCTTCGCATGCACTCCAGCCGCTCGGCCTCGAGCATCCGGCGAATGCGCGCGTGGTCGTGGTCGGGGTTGGTGCGGATGTCCAGCCCCACGCGGGCGTGGCCCGGCATCACGTTGAACTGCCCCTCCCCTGCGCTGGCCTCCAGCACCGTGGGCGTGACCCAGCCCTTGCCCAGGTAGGGGTGATCGGGAGTGGATTGCAACCATAGCTGCACCTCGGCCATGCGGCCTACGAACCAGGCGGCAGCCGGCAGAGGGTTGACCCCGGCGTAAGGCATGGCCCCGTGGGCCATCTTTCCCTCGAAACGCACCCATACCCGCATGGCCCCCTTCTGCACCAGGCACACCTCCATCTCCTCCGGCTCGCAGACGATGGCCCCGGCGAAGCCCTCGGCATAACCAGCCTTGACGAAGGCCTTGATGCCCGTCATCAGGCCCTCCTCGTCGCAGGGGATGGCGAGCCGCAGGGTGCGGGGAGGCTCGCCCAGCACCCGCTTGAGGGTGGCAGCCGCGACGATAGCCGCCGCCAGCCCGCCCTTCATGTCGCACGAGCCGCGCCCGTAGAGCCTGCCCTCCCGGATGAGCCCGGCGTAGGGCGGCACCTGCCAGTCCTCCAGCCGCCCGTGGGTCACCACGTCGGTGTGGCCCTCGAGGATCAGGCCACCTGGCCCCTCACCCACATCGGCGATGAGGTTGGGGCGGCCCGGAGCCACCGGCTGCACGGTGGTCCTGAAGCCCAGTTCGCGCAGGTAGGGCTCGAGGTACGCCACCACCGGCTCTTCACCGGGGCCGGGGTAGTAGCTCTCGATCTGTACGAGCTTCTGCGCCAGCCGCACCACCTCTTCGGCCTCCACCGCCTCGGCGGCGCGGCGGGCGAGGGCGGCGAGGTCCTCAGGCGTCATAGACCTCCCGGTAGCAGCGCAGCCCCCCCACCGAGCGGGCGTGCAGCAGGCCGTGGATCAGCGCCCGCGCGAAGACGTCGGCAGCCAGAGCCCCCAGGCGGCTGAGCTGGGCCGGCGTCGAGATCTCGACCTCGCCCGTTCCCAGGGCGAAGATCACGTCCCCATCGAACATAGTGTGGGCCGGGGTGACGGCCCTGGCGATGCCGTCGTGGGTCATCATGGCCACCTTCTGAGCCTGGGCCTTGGTCAGCCGGGCGTTGGTGGCCACTACCCCGATCACGGTGTTGTGCAGTTGGAGGGGGCTGTCGAACATGTCGGAGTAGTCCGGGGGATTGTGAATGGGGCGCGGCGGGTGCTTGAGGCCGAACTCGTCCCCCAGCTCGAGCCAGCGAGCGTAGAGTTCCCCGCTCACGGGGTCCCAGGCCCGCCCGTGGGCGTTGGCCCCCACGATGGCCCCGATCCGCAAACCATCGTCCAGCACCACGCTGGCGCTGCCCAACCCGCGCTCCTCGAGGTAGCGCAGCACGCCGCCGGCGGCCTCGAGGCCATAAGCACTCCCTCCCGAGAGCACGATGGCCTGCACCTGCTCGACCAGGTTGACCGGATGGAGCAGATCGGTTTCCCGCGTCCCCGGCGCGCTCCCGCGCACGTCTACCCCGGCCACTGCCCCCTGCTCGACTAAGACCACGCTGACGCCGGTGAGGTTGAGGGCATCGGTGTAGTGCCCAACTTTGATCCCTGGCACGTCGGTAATGGCGTTGAATGGCCCCGGTTTCATCGGCTGGCCCTAGCATACTGCCTCGTACGTCACCGATACATCAGCCTCAGCAAAAGCAGGCAGCTGGAGGCGCGATAAGCACGAAGCAGAAGACCACGGGCGTCCAGCCTTCGACGCATCGCGAGAAATATTGGTGGATGGCTATGCTGCAAAAAGCCAAACCCAGCCAGGAGGCTCAGTTCTGGCTGGGTTCGCTTCGCTCGGCCCTAAGCAGAACGCCGTGAGGGAGCTTTGGAGGCTGGCTGGCGCTGCTCGCGGCGAGCAAAGGCCAGAACCTGGAAGGCCTCTTTGGCTTTTTGTCGCAAGGAGCGCTCGTTCTCGGCTTCCTGGCGGAGTTGGGCGATACGCTCACTGGCCCTGACCTGCAGTAACTCGTAGCTAAAATTCATAGCCAACCTCCTATATAACATAGTATAGGCAATTGGCTATATTGTCAATGGGCTATCTACTTAGGCCGCAACAGCAGCTTGCGCAGCCCGTCGAAGGTGGCCTCGAGCGCCTGGATATTGAGCTTGTGGAAAGCCTTGTTGCCGTGTTTTTCAAGGGTAACCAGGCCGGCCTCCTTGAGCAGCTTGAGGTGACCGCTGACGGTGGGCTGGCTCACGCCCAACTGCTTGGCGAGATCGCTCACCGTCAGGGCGAAGTTCTCATAACGGGCAATGAGGGTCAGGAGCATCAGCCGCGTGGGGTCGGCCAGGGCCTTCATGCTGGCGGCGGTGGCCTGCGCCTGGGCGCTGAGGTCTTCGTAGAAACGCTCGCTCTGGATGCCATAGCCAATGTAATGGGCGTCGGCCATGTCGAAGTTGAAGCCGCCGCCCAGGGCGAAGTACAGCGGCACCACAACCAGGGCGCCTTTTTTCTGTGAAGCCCTGATCTCCTGCGCGTCGGCCTCGAACTGGGTGAAGTGGTGCGGCGGCAGGGCCTCGAGCACGTCGCCCGTCTGCTGGTATTTGGCCCGGAAAAGCTCGCTGGCCCGCCGGGCCTCCTCCAGCCCCTCCTTCAGCCACAGCGGCTCGAGGACGGCCCACAGCTGGCTCAGCATCTCTATGTAGCTCTGTCGGAGTTCCCTGGAGTGCTTGAGCTTGCTAAAACGCTTTATCGGCCCCTCGTACTTGTGGCTTTCCTTCTCCCGCTGAGCCTCGTCCTCGCACTTCTCGAGCGCTTTGTGGCGCTGGACCTCGAGGTGCTTGAGGAAGCGGCCCGGCAGCTTCGCCAGGTCCTCGAGCAGGCGCTGGGGGCTGGGGTCGCGGGCGTAGCCTAAGTCGGCCACGAGCCAGAAGAGGTCGAAGCCGACATGGTCGCGCTCCGCCTCGGGCCAGAAGGTGCGGATCCGCTCCACCAGCTCGGGGTGTTGCTCGTAGAGCAAGCCCAGCCAGGGCATCTCACGGCCCTTCTGCTGGCTATCGGGACGGTTGAGCACGTAGTAGGCGTAGGCCAGCTCGAGGGTGGGCGAGGGTATGGCCTCGACCGAGGACGTTTCCACCTTGGGCGTGCTGAAGGTCAGGATCTCGGGGGAGTCCATAGGTCCGTACCTATGGTAGCAGACCTTCACCCGGCGGCTGTACGGATGGGCGACCAAATGCCTCCCGCGATACGGGCAGTTCCGCGAAAAAGGATGAACAGCCGACCGGCAGGAGGCTCGCCAACTTGGATCTACCCTATGGGCCTGACGTGTTTATCCGACCTTGAGCAACTCGGCCAGCCGCTCGAGCGCTTTCTGGATGTTGGCCTCGCTGGTGGCGTAGCTGAAGCGAACGTGATGCGGCGCGGCGAAGTCGGTGCCGGGCACCACGGCCACCTTGGCCTCCTCGAGCATCCGCAAGGCCGCCTTGTTCTCGTCGGGGTCGATGCGGCTGGTGTCGGAAAGCACGTAGAAGGCCCCATTGACCATGGGCGTGGTGAGGCCGATGTCGTTGAGGCCCTTCACGATGAGGTCGCGGCGCTTGCGGTAGGCCTCGCGGGCCATGGCGATGAAGCGGCCCGAGGCCTCGGTGTTGGTGAGGGCTTCGACCATGGCCCACTGGGCGATGGTGTCGGGGGAGGTGGTGGACTGGCTCGAGACGTCGATGATGCCCTTGATCACGTCCTTGGGGCCACCCGCGTAGCCGATGCGCCAACCGGTCATGGCATAGGCCTTGGCCGCGCCGTTGACGGTGATGGTGCGCTCGGGAGCGACGTGGGCTGGGGAGAAGTGCTCACCCTCGTAGATCAGGTGCTCGTAGATCTCGTCGGAGACGAGGTAGAAGTCGTGCTTGTTGGCCAGCTCGGCGATGGCCCGGATGACTTCAGGCGGGTACACCGCGCCGGTGGGGTTGCCCGGCGAGTTGAGCACCAGGGCCTTGGTGCGGGAGGTGATCTTGCGCTCGATCTCCTCGGGGTCGGGCACGAAGCCCGACTCGGGACCGGTGAGCACCTCGACCGGGGTGCCCTGGGCGAAGCGCACCATCTCGGGGTAGGAGACCCAGTAAGGCCCGATGACGATCACCTCGTCGCCGGGGTCGAGGATGGCCTGGAAAAGGTTGAACAGCGCCTGCTTGCCGCCCACCGTGACCACGGTCTGCTCGGGCGGGATCTCGAGCCCGTTCTCGCGCTTGAACTTGGCGCTGATGGCCTCGCGCAGCTCGGGGATGCCCGCCGGGGGCGCGTACTTGGTCTTGCCCGCCTGCATGGCCCGCAGGGCCGCGTCCTTGACGTGCTGGGGAGTGTCGAAATCGGGCTCGCCCGCCGTCATGGCAACCAGGTCCACGCCCTGGCGGCGCAGCTCGAGGGCCTTGGCGTTGACCGCCACCGTAGCACTGGGTTTGAGCGCCTTGACGCGCTGGGACAAGCCTCGCATACCCGTAGATTGTTAAGGGTCGAGGGTCAAAGGTCAAGGGCCGGTATACCAAAATTCGACCTGGTAATACACGACGAAGCCCACACGTCTTCGACTCCTGCGGCGGTGGAGGCAGCTTCCTTACAGCTCGCTATACTCTGTACAGTTCTACCGTCCTGCAGGGAAAGGGTGAACATGAACCTCCTCGAGCGCATCACCATCAATCCTGAACAGTGCGGGGGTCGCCCGTGCATCCGGGTAACGGACATCCTCGATTTATACGCTGCCGGGCTAAGTCCCGAGCAGATCCTCGAGGAACTGCCGGACCTCGAGCCGGACGATCTGAAAGCAGCGTTGCAGTATGCGTCGATGCGGCTGAACCACCCTACCATAGCAGCGTGACGCTCTGGCTCGATGCCCACATTTCCCCGGCCATTGCCAACTGGATCCGCAAGGAATTTGGCCTTGAGGTGTGGCCTTTGCGTGACCTCGGACTGAGCAGAGCCAGTGACGAATTGATCTTCCGAGCGGCTCAGGGCAAGGACATCGTGTTCATCACCAAGGACAGCGACTTCGTGACGCTGCAAAGCCTCAAAGGCCCTCCGCCCAAGATCATCCTGCTCGCCCTGGGCAACACCTCCAACACTCCATGGAACTACGGTGGTGGTCGCCCCTCTTTCCTCCGACAGCGCGCGAATCTATCCCTTCCAAGGTGCTGCTGCCCGCTGAGGCAACGGGGCTCGAGACCAATAGCAAAGCCCAGGTTGGGCAACTGAGCGCCGTTTCCAAAGCCCGGCTCAGCCATAAGCTGGGCACGGTTCCCCCTGCGCTGATGCAGCAGATTAGCAGGAAGATCAAGCCACACCTTGGCCTGGACTGATCGCGCCTCCCCTCAGGCCCACCGCAGCTCGAGCCTCGCCTCCAGCCAGCCGACCTCGAGGCCCCGCACGTTCTTGAGCAGCGGCCTGCGCCACTCCAAAGGTTCCTCGGGCGAGAGCGGGCCCAGGAGTTCCAGAAGCCGCACCACGGCGGGTTCGCGGGCGGCCTGCGAGCCGTCTTCGACCTTGAGGGTGATGCCGATGGGGCCCCAGCGGCTCTCGCGCAGGGCCATGCCGTAGTAGCCGTCGGCCCCGCGCTTGGCGATGAGGCCGGGGACTTTTTGCATCAAGACGGTGTCGATGCTCTCGGGCCCGGCCACCATCTCGGGGTGGGCGCGGATAGCCCGGTAGACCGCCTCGAGGCCCTCCTGGTAGGGCTCGGGAGCGGTCTCGGGGGCAGCTAGGTGGGCGAACATCTTAGCGGCGGCGGCCAGGGGCAGCACGAAGGTGGGAACGCTGCACCCGTCTACGCCGTAGGGCACGTCGGACACGCCGGAGAGGTCGCGCAGGGTCTGGAGGTTGAGCCGCTGGACGGGATGGGTGGGCTGCTCGTAGCCCTCGGGGCTCTCCCCCATCGCCAGCGCGGCGGCCATCATGCCGGTGTGCTTGCCCGAGCAGTTGTTGTGCAGCACGGTGGGCTTCTGCCCGTTGTGCTCGAGGGCCTTGCGGGCGCTGCGGGAGAAGGGCGGGTGGATGCCGCACACCAGGGCGGAGGGCTCGAGGCCGAGCTTTTGCAGGAAACCCGCGGCCACCTCGACGTGGCGGGGCGTCCCGTCGTGGGAGGCGCAGGCCAGGGCCACCTCCTCGGGGGTGAGGCCGAAGCGCTCCACGGCCCCGCTCAGGTAGAGGGCCAGGGCCTGAAAGGGCTTGGCGCTGGAGCGCAGGTGGGCCGTGAGGTGGGGGTCGCCACTGTGCGCCAGCAGCTTGCCCGCAGGATCGACGATGGCGAGGGAGAGGCGGTGGCGGTTCTCGATCAGGCCGCCCCGGTAGGCGTAGACGAACGATTGCACGCCCCTAGCTTACCGGTAGACGCAGGCGCGTTCGACCTCCGGGCCCGTCCTCCCTCTAAGTGCCGATCACGCCGCCGTCATCCTTGCGGATGGCCACCACCGAGGGGCGAGCGGTGCCGACGCCGTCGGGCCACAGGCTCAGCGGCTTCTCGAGGGTACCCCCCTCGCCGGGGTGCTGGATGCCCGCGAAGAGGGTACGGCCATCGGCGGTGAAGATCGGGCCGCAGACCTCGGCCCCCCTGGGGGCCGACATGAACTGGCGCACGTAGCCGCGCTCGGGGCCCTGGGTGGGCACGGCGAAGATGCCGTCGTTGGACTTGAGGTTGGAGCCGTCCATGCCGTCGGTGGCGATCCACATGTTGCCCGCGCGGTCGAAGGTGATGTTGTCGGGGGTGGCCACGGGCGAGACCTTGGTCTTGTCGAACCCGGCGAAGAAGGTACTGGGGTCCTTGGGGTCGCCGCAGACCAAAAACAGCGTCCAGCGGAAGCGGGTAGCCCCGGCGTCGTTGCCCTCTTCCATGATCTCGAGGATGTGTCCGTCCTTGTTGTCGGGGCGGGGATTGGCCCTGTCCACCTGGGCGGCGGTGCGACGGGAGTTGTTGGTCATGACCGCGTAGACCAGACCCGTGACCGGGTTGCGCTCGAGGTCCTCGGGGCGGTCCATCTTGGTCGCGCCCAAAAGGTCGGCGGCCCCGCGGGTGTTGATGAGCACCTCGGCCTGGCTGGCGAAGCCGTTGGCAGCAGTCAGCGGGCCGTTGCCGAACACCAGCGGCAGCCACTCGCCGGTGCCGTCGGGGTTGAGCCGGGCCACATAGAGGGTGCCCTCGTCCAGGAGGTCCAGGTTGGCCTTGCGGTCGGCGGGGTTGAAGCGGCCCTTGGAGACGAACTTGTACATGTATTCGAAGCGCTCGTCGTCGCCCATGTAGGCCACCACCCGCCCATCGGCGGCCAGGCTGATCTCGGCACCCTCGTGCTTGAAGCGACCGAGGGCGGTACGCTTCTTGGGGGTGAAGGTGGGGTCGTAGGGGTCAATCTCCACGATCCAGCCGTGGCGGAAAGGCTCGTTGGGCTCCTTGGTGAGGTCGAAGCGGTCGTAGAAAGCCTCCCAGCGCCGCCCCGACTCCTTGGCGGGCAGGCCGTAGCGGGCGTGAATCTTCTTGAGGGTTTCGTTGCTCACCCCATCGTTACCCGCGAAGTACTGGTTGAAGTTCTCCTCGGCGCTGAGGACGGTGCCCCAAGGAGTGGTGCCTCCGGCGCAGTTGTTGAGCATCCCCAGCACCCGCCGGCCAGTGGGGTCGGCCTTGGTCTGCAGCCAGGGGTGGCCGGCGGCGGGGCCGGTGAGTTCCATGGGGGTGAGGGCGGTGATGCGGCGGTTGAACTGCGAGACGGGCAGGTACTCCACGCTGCCGTCGGCTGCGCGCACGACCTCCACCACGCTGCCGCCGTGGGCGGCGAGTTCGACATCCACCTGCTCTTTGGTGGGCTTGCCCGCGCTGTAGCCGGGGAACATTAGCTCGGGGTTGGTGTACTCGTGGTTGGCCCACAACAGCGCGCGGTTCTGGTTGGCCGAGCCGTAGGGCAGGGGCAGGTAGCTGATGTAGTCGCAGTTGTAGCCGAAGGCGGCCTCCTGGTCCCGGGCGCTCCAGTTGGCGAGGTCGAAGCGGCGAGCGCCCCGAGCGATGGGGTCGCCCCAGCGGATGACCACGTTGGCGCTGTAGCCCTGGGCGAGCAGCAGCCGGTCTTCGGTGGAAAGCCCGATGGCCTTGAAGCCGATATTGCCTGAAGCCTGGGCCCTCGCCAGCGCCGAGAAACCCGACAGCACGAACAACCCAGCCGCGCTGGCCGCCAGGAAGCTGCGGCGGGTGAGGGCTTCTTCGATCACGTCACGCACGTAGGCATTGTCGCTGGGGTTGGGGACGGGCTGGGCGCAGGCATCGCCGCACTTCCAGTGGCACGTCGCCGGGCTGCGGTTGCCGCGCGGGGCCTGGTGGAACTCCTGGGCGTCGGGCTCGAGCTTGATCATGGCTTCCTCCTGAGCGGTAATGCTTCTCAATAGAGCTAAAGCCAAGCTAGGCGGCCCCTGTCAGCCGGATGTCAATGGTGGCTCAACTCGCAATACCTCGCCGGTGTTACAGCCCCTCAGGAGCGAGCCAGGCAAAGCCGGGGATGGTAGCCGGGTTGCTCGAGCGCCCGCCGCACCTCGGCGACGGTCTGGCCCAGGTCGAGCCCGGCGTAAATATCCGGCAAACCCTCCAGGTGCCGCAGGGCCTTGGCGAAGTTGCGCCAGCCCCCGGTGGGGCTAGTCCTGGCCTTGTGCAAGGCGGCGGCCAGCAGGATCAGGCCGTGCACCACCTCGCGCCGCTTGCCCTCCAGCCGCATCCACAGGGGCTCGAGCACCTCGTGCACCTCCCAGAACTCCCCACGCTGCCACAACTCGCGGGCTCGGGCGAACTCGGGTGTGACCTCGAGGCAGTCCACTCATCCAAAGTATCAGCGCTTACCCAGAACGTGCCCCTGCTTTCCTTAGGATGATGGAGCGGTGCTAGAGTAGGTCCGTGCGCGCCCGGTTGGCTGGGGTTTCTCACGACAGGCGGGAGCGGAAAGGAAGCAAGTTGCAGAGGTGCAAGCTATGGCGAAGCCGATCGAAGTGACCGATGCCAACTTTGAGCAGACCCTGAAGAACAATGAACTGGTGCTGGTCGATTTCTGGGCCGAGTGGTGCGGCCCGTGCCGCATGGTGGCCCCGGTGATCGAGGAGTTGGCCAGCGAGTACGCAGGCAAGGTCACTGTGGGCAAGCTGGACGTGGACGCCAATCCCCAGACGGCCATGAAGTACCGCGTGATGAGCATCCCCACCATCATCCTCTTCAAGAACGGCGAGCCCGCCGAGGTGCTCGTAGGCGCCCAACCTAAGCGCAACTTCGAGGCCCGGCTGCAAAAGCACATCCCCCAGCAGACCAACGCCTGAGCCCATCTCCGCTTATAGCCCGGTCGGAGGACCGGGTTTTTTGCTGCTCGAGCCGGTAGCCAAACGCAAGAGGCTAAAGGCTTGCCCCCTTAGCAAGGGGGTGGGGAGGTAGCCACTTCCCACCGGTCGCTATTGGGCTATCATCACGACCATGACCCCATCCTTCAATCCCACCGACCCTGCCTTCCTCGCCAACCCCTATCCCACTTACCGCCGCCTGCGCGAGGAAAGCCCCATTTTCTTCTTCGAGAAGTGGCACGCCTACGTGCTCACCCGCTACGACGACGTCAATACCCTCCTGCGCGACCGCAGGCTGGGGAGGGTGCTGGAGAACTACCCGCAGTGGGGGGAGTACGAGTGGCAGTTCGAGCAGACTCGCGTGGGCTCGATCCTCGAGATCGAACCTCCCGACCACACCCGCATCAAGGAGGTCTTCCACCAGACCTTCACCCCCAAGCGCGTGCGCGAGCTTTCGGGCAAGGTCCACGCCCTGTGCGAGCGGCTGGTGGACGACCTGCTCAAGCGTCCCCAGCGCCAGGCCGATTTGATCCACGACTTCGCCCAGCCCATCCCCGTCACCGTCATCGCCGACTTGCTGGGCATCCCCGAGGCCGACCGCCACCATCTGGTGCCCTGGTCCAAAGGCATCATCGGCTGGTTCGAGCCCGAGCGCACCAAGGCCATGGAGGCCGAGGCCATCCGCTGCGCCCAGGAGTTCGCGGCTTACCTGCGGGCCATGATCCCCCTCAAGCGCCAACAACCCGGTGACGATCTCTTCAGCGCCATGCTCCAGGTACACGACCGCGAGCCCGAGCGCCTGAGCGAGCAGGAACTCATTAACAACTGCATCCTCTTGCTCAACGCGGGCCACGAAGCAGTGGTCAACGTCATGGGCAACGGCATGAAGGCCCTGCTCTCGCATCCCGAGCAGTACGCCCGCCTCAAGGCCGATCCCAGCCTCATCCCCACCGCCGTCGAGGAGATGATGCGCTACGACACCCCGCTGCAATTCTTCGAGCGCTACGTGCTCGAGCCCCTCGAGTACAAGGGACAGCGCTGGGAGCGCGGCACCAAGCTGGTGCTCTACTACGCCTCCGCCAACCACGACCCCGCCGTCTTCCGCGACCCCGAGACCTTCGACATCACCCGCAACCCTAACCCCCACCTGGCCTTCGGTGCCGGCCTGCACTACTGCATCGGAGCCCCGCTGGCCCGCGTTGAACTCCAGACCGCGCTCAGGGTGTTGCTCGAGCGCCTCCCCGAGTTGCGCTTGCTGCCCCAGGAGTTCAGGTACATGCCCAAGAACGTCTTCCGCTACCTCGAGGGGCTGAAGGTGGCGTATTGAAGAAGGGCGGGTGTCGGGTAGCTTGTGGTTATCCCCCCTTGCCCCCCTTGTTAAGGGGGGTAGAGAAAGGGTATTGGGCGTTCGGCGTTTCGCGTACGACGTAAGACGTATGACGTACGACCCCATGGCTTTCGGCCATCAGCAGGGACTTTGCTCACTGTAGCCACCCCCCGCCTTGCCCTATGCTGCTCTCCATGCCGGACATCGCCTCCCGCGCCGACATCGCCACCGTGGTGAATGCCTTCTACAGCAAGGCTACCCGCGATCCGCTGATCGGCTACCTCTTCGAGGGGCTCGACCTCGAGGCCCACCTCCCCACCATGCACGACTTCTGGGAGAACATCCTCTTCCGCACGGGGGCCTACAAGGGCGGGATGATGTACAAGCACCTCGCGCTCAACGCCCGCAAGCCCCTCAGGCCCGAGCACTTCGAACGCTGGCTCGAGCTGTTCACCGCCACCGTCGATGAGCACTTCGCCGGGGAGAACGCCGAAATCGCCAAGCAGTATGCCCGCTCCATCGCCCAGACCATGCTCTCGCGCATCGTGGAGCCCACGGGATTGCCGATGGCTTTCCTGGACGCAAAAATGCGCTGATGGTGGCTTTTTTAACCTCTCGGCGAAAGAGATTCCCCTCTGAAGCAAGAGAACGGAGGGGAGAAATCTCCCCTCGGATAGGGTTCGGAGGCTTATGAGCTTGAGTGGGTCTAGCCCTGGTCGCTGCCTTCAATGGCCTCGGAACCAGCGGGCCAGCAGGTTGAGCACAAGGCTCAACACCAGGCTCAACAGCAGCATCGAGGTGAGGGGAAAGTAAAGCCGAAAGCCGTCCCGCTCGAGGCGGATGTCCCCCGGCAGGTGGCCGAACCAGCCCAGAAGCTTCGGGGCGTAGATCATCACCAACCCCAGCAGGGCCAGCAGCACCCCCAAAACCACCAGCCAGCGTCCAGCTTCCATCCCCAGGATTCTACCTGCCGCCCATGCGTTCGCGGACGGCCTTGGCCAGTTCCTCGGCCTTGGCCCTGGCGGCTTCGGCAGCCTGCTTGGCCTGTTCGGAGAGCTTCTCGAGCTGGTCGGGGATGCCGTCTTTGTCCTTGTCCAGACTGGCTTTGATCTCGCTCAGCTTGGCCTTGGCCTTTTCCGCAGCCTCGCGGGCCTGGCTCATCAGCCCTTCGATGGCGTCGGGGATGCCGTCTTTATCCTTGTCCAGGCTGGCTTTGACCTCACCCAGCCGGGCCTCGGCCTCCTTGAGGGCATTCTCGGCCACCTGCCGGGCTTTCTCGAGCATCTCCTGAATTGGGCTCGCCATAGCACTCCTCCACCCCGATTATCGGGGATGACGCTGCCGGTGTGGATGTGAAAGCTACTGCGCCCAGCCCCTCGCCCGCTCCACCGCCTTCTGCCAGCCGGCGTAGAGGCGGTTTCTTTCTTCCTCGCTCATCTGCGGCTCGAAGCGCCTGTCCACCGCCCAGCGTTCGGCAATCTGGGCCTTGCTCAGCGCTTCCACGCCGATGGCCGCCAGGTAGGCCGCGCCCAGCGCGGTGGTCTCGGTGACCTGGGGCCGCAGCACCGCCGCGCCCAGGATGTCGGCCTGGAACTGCATCAGCATGTCGTTGACGCTGGCTCCGCCGTCCACCCGCAGTTCGCTGAGCCCCAGCCCTGAGTCGGCCTCCATGGCCCCCACCAGGTCGCGGGCTTGGTAGGCGATGGCCTCGAGCGCGGCCCGCGCGATGTGGGCCTTGGTGCTGCCCCGCGTGAGCCCCACGATGGCACCCCGCGCGTAGGCGTCCCAGTAGGGTGCGCCCAGCCCCACGAAGGCCGGGACCAGGTAGACCCCGTCGGTACTGGGCACGCTTTGGGCCAGGGCCTCGACCTCGCTGGACTTCTGGATGATGCCCAGCCCGTCGCGCAGCCATTGCACCACCGCCCCCGCGATGAAGACGCTGCCCTCGAGGGCGTACTCAGGCCGCTCCCCCTCGAGTTGCCAAGCCACCGTGCTCAGCAGCCCCCGCTGTGAAGCCACGGGTTTGTGGCCGGTGTTCATCAGCAAGAAGCAGCCTGTGCCGTAGGTGTTCTTGGCCATGCCCGCCTTGAAGCAAGCCTGCCCGAAGAGCGCGGCCTGCTGGTCGCCCGCCACCCCCGCAATGGGGATCGAGGCCCCCAAAAGCTCGCTCACGGTGTAGCCGTAGACCCCCGCCGAGGGCCGCACCTGTGGCAGCACCGCCTTGGGGATGCCCAGCACCCCCAGCAGGTGGGAGTCCCACTCGAGGGTCTGCAGGTTGAACAGCAGGGTGCGCGAGGCGTTGGAAACGTCGGTGGCGTGCACCTGGCCGCCAGTGAGGTTGTAGATCAGCCAGGAATCGACGGTGCCAAAGCACAACTCCCCCTTCCCCGCCCGCTCGCGCAGGCCCGGAACCTCGTCCAGCAGCCACTTGAGCTTGGTGCCCGAGAAGTAGGGGTCCAGCACCAGCCCGCTCTTCTGGCGGAAGACCTCCTCGTAGCCGTGCTTCCTGAGTTCCTCACAGATCCCCGCGGTGCGCCGGTCCTGCCACACGATGGCCCGGTACACCGGCTTGCCCGTCGCGCGTTCCCAAAGCACCACCGTCTCGCGCTGGTTGGTGATGCCGATGGCCACGATCTGCGAGGGGGCTACCCCGGAGCGCCGGACGGCCTCGCGGGCAGTCTGGAGTTGCGACTGCCAGATCTCCAAAGGGTCGTGCTCGACCCAACCGGGCTGGGGAAAGTGCTGGGTGAACTCCTGCTGGGCCTGAGCCAGCGGTTTTCCCTCGAGGTCGAAGACGATGGCGCGGCTGGAAGTGGTTCCCTGGTCCAGGGCTAAGACATAGGGCATCTGGGACCTCCGTTCGAACACCTGATTCTACCGGTGAGCTATTTTTGAATCTAAGATTTATAATTACCTCGTGAAGAAAAGCAAGGAGTTCGCCAACCGCCTCCACGCGCTGGTGCCGAAATTCGCCTACGTGCCCGTGGAAGACCGCTTCCTGATGAACCCTGGGCCCCTCAAGTACCGCTTTAACGTCATCGGGGTGGGGGTCAACGGGCAGGAGCACATTAGGGTGACGATGCTCGAGGGACGCTGCACCGTCCACGGCGTCTACGACCCCAACCCCTCCAGCGTCGAGGGCGCCCGCCGGGTCAAGGCCGAGTTCTCCGAGGAGCCCCTGGTGGTCTACGACAGCCTCGAGGCCGCCTGCAACGACCCGGCGGTAGACGGGCTGATCATCTGCACCCCCAACCACACCCACCTCGAGGTGCTCAAGGTCGCGGTACGCTCGGGCAAGCACATCTTGCTGGAAAAGCCCATGGCCACCAACCTGAAGGACGCCTACGCGATCTGGCAGATCGCGCAAAACTACCCCAAGGTGCTGCAAATCGGCCTCCAGTACCGCTACAAGCCCATCTACGTCGAGGCCATCCACGAGGCCAAGGTGCGCCGCAGCCTGGGCGAGATCAAGACCATCACCATCCTCGAGCACCGCGAGCCTTTCCTCGACAAAGTGCGGCAGTGGAACAAGTTCTCGAAGTACTCGGGCGGCACCCTGGTGGAGAAGTGCTGCCACTACTTCGATTTGTTCAACCTGTTTGCCGAGTCGAGGCCGGTAATGGTCTACGCGTCGGGGAGCCAGGCGGTGAACTTCAAGGACTTCGAGTACGAAGGCGAGCGCTCGGACATCCTCGACAACGCCTTCGTGATCGTGGAGTACGCCAACGGCATCCGGGCCAACTTCAACCTGTGCATGTTCGCGCCCATGGTCTACGAGGAGATCGTCATCTGCGGCGACGAGGGCCGCCTCAAGGCCAGCGAGGGCGAAAACGGGCAGGCTCACTCGGAGTGGAAGAGCTACCTCGAGGTCATCTGCCTCCCCGACCGCACCTCTCGAGTCATGACCCCCAGCTACCCCGCCCTCATCGAGGCCACCGGCCACAACGGCGGCACCTACTACGAGCACCTGCGCTTCATCGACGCCATGGACGGCAAGCCCAGCACCGCCGCCACCGCCGAAGAGGGCTTCTGGAGCGTGGTGATCGGGGTGGCTGCCGAGGAATCGGTGAAGCGGGGGGAAAAGGTGATGGTGCGGGAGTTGCTCGAGGGGAATGGGTTAGGACACTTATAACGTTGCCTCCGAAACACATAGATGCTCAGGCATCACCTACCCAAGGATTGACCAGATCCAGCCCCTCGATTCGTGCAAAGTCGGCGGTGTTGCGTGTAGCCAATACCATGCTGTGTGCCAGCGCGATCGCCGCAATTTGGGCATCCTCAACGCTAAACTTAATCCGTCTGCTGTGTTTCGAATAGGTTCTTACCAGCCTCTAGGCTGCCTAGCCAGCCTGAGGTGAACTCAGCCCCTAGCCCACCGCTTTCTTCACCAGCGCCGCAATCCTAGCCTCTTCGGCGGCGGTCAGCTCCTTCAGCGCGAAGGAGGTCGGCCACATGGCTCCTTCGTCGAGGTGCGCCGAGTCATTGAAGCCTAACGTCGCGTACCTGGTGTTGAACTTCGATGCAGGGGTGAAGAAGCACACGACCTTACCGTCCTTGGCATAAGCGGGCATCCCGTACCAGGTTTTCGGCGTGAGAGACGGCGCGCTGGCTTTGATGATCGCATGGAGCCGAAGGGCCATGGAGCGGTCCGGCTCCGGCATCTCGGCGATCTTCGCGAGCACGGCACTTTCCCCATCGGCCTTACCCGCCTTCAGCTCTTTGGCGCGCTCCTTCATCGCAGCCCGTTCCTCGGCTGTGAACCCCTCGAAGGTCTTCCCGGTCGTGGTGGCGCTCCTAGCGAGCTTTCCCGGAGCTTTCTTCTCTGACATCAGCGTCTCCTTTCTCGTAGCCTTGCACTGCCCAACCTACGTTAAGTATATAGGAAAAAACGAGACTTCTTACGTTTACTACATAATCACCTTTCACATCAAGCACCATCCCAAAGAACAGGGCTGGAGGATATCCGGGGCCTCCTGAGCGAAGGGGGCACGGATCTCGAGATCCTTGATGGAACGGTTACACCCACCCGAAGTATGCATTTAGCTGTACAATACATACCATGAAGTCTCGAGTCACCATCACGCTCGACCCGGAAGTGGTGCGCAAGGCCAAAGCCGTCGCCCGCGCCCGCCGCACCAACCTTTCGGCGCTGGTCGAGGACCTGCTGCGGCAGACCACCGAGCACGCCGCCCCACCCCGCCCCCGGTTCAGCCGGAAGTGGGCGGGCAAGCTCGAGCTGCGTGAGTCCGATGGGCAAGACGAACTGCTCGAGGCGCTCAAGCAACGCTACGGGCTGGGCCACGAGTGAAAATCCTCATCGACACCAACATCCTGCTGGACGTGGCCCTGCGCCGCGAGCCCTTCTTCGCCGACAGCGCCGGGGTACTGGACTGGGTCGAGCTCAACCCGAAGCAAGCAGCCATAGCCTGGCACAGCGTCTCGAACCTGGCCTATTTGGTAAAGCAGGAGGTGCGGGGCTTTCTGGCCGATTTGTTGGCTTTCGTCGAGGTGGCGGCGGGCGACACCGCGACGGTGCGGCAAGCGCTGGCGATGCCGATCCCGGACCTCGAGGACGCGCTCCAGGCGAGCGCCGCGCTCGAGTTCGGGGCCGCGCTCATCGTCACTCGCAACACCGGCGACTACAAAAAGCTGCCCATCAAGGCCATGACGCCCGCCGACTTCGTGGCGGCCTACGGCACGGCTCGAGGCTAGCTCCCCTCTGCCGCAGGCGCTCCCGGCACCAGGGCTAGGCTGAGGGGACCGGGTGGACACCGGCAAAGCCCCGACCCGACCGGTCAGCTCAAGCAGGGCAGCGGCCCCAAGAGCCTGATCTATCCCGCGATCCCCTCGAGCACCCAATCCACCTCGAGATGCATAGGCGGGATCGACAGCAGCACCTCGTTCAGCCGGTCGAGGGCTTCACGGCCCTCCTCGAGCAGCGCCGCACGGGTGGCTGCGAGGTCGGGATAGCGGCGCAGGGGGTGCTGCCAGATGGCCCGCCCGGCCAGGTAGCCCCGCGCCCCGGCCATCGCCGCGTGCTCGAAGGCATCGACGAACTGGTCGATGTTGAGACCGCCCGACAGCAGCAGCCAGGGGGCTGGGAGCTTGGTGTACTCGCGCATGTCGGCCTCGAGGTCGTCGAGGCTGTAGCCGGAGCCGCCCCACTCCCGCACCAGGCTGGCCGAGCCGGGAATCGCCAGCTTGTAGAGGTCGATGTGGAAGCCAGGGTCGGCGAAGGCGGCGGCGATCTGCAAGGATAGCTCGCGCAGTTTGGCGTTGTAGGCAGCTTCGTCCTCGCCGGGGAGGGGGTAGGGCAGCACCTCGAAGATGAAGAGGCGGTCGGCCTTCTTGCACTCCTCCCCCACCCTTCGCACGAACTCGAGCTGGTGCTCGACGACCTCGGGCGGGGCGTCGGGGCGGTGCCAGGCCAGGAGCTTGAGGCCGTCGGCACCCATCTGCACGGCCTGCTCCACGCTCCAGCCGGGGATGATCGCGCTCTTGCGCCAGCCGCCCTCGGTGGTCTCGAAGCGGTGGTGCTCGAGGGTCAGCATCAGCCCGGTCTCGCGGGGGATGAGGGGCATGGCGGCGGGGAAGGCGTAGTGCGGGTCGATCAGGATGCCGGTGACGCTGCGGGCGAGGGTCTCGGCCAGCAGGCCCTTGAGTGCCCTGACCTCGGCCCCCACGGCTTCGGGGTCCTTGTTCAGCGCCTTAGCCACCAGGTTGAAGAGCGGCGGGCGCTGGTCGATGGCCAGGGTGCCGAAGCGCATCTGGGCATCGCCGATACGGGCGTAAGCACGGGCTTTGGCGGGGGTGGTCTTCATAGTTCGCCTCCAACTAGCTTCTGCTGCAGAGCGGATAACCCTTCGTAAAACCCTGGGCCCCTACGAGGCCAATAATGCCTCGACCTCCCTCCTTCCAGGAGGCTCGCCATTTTGCACGTGCAGGGCGGCGACCGCGGCGGCAAAGCGCAGGGCCCCCTCCTCGCCCATCCCCTCGGCCAGGCCCAGGGCGAAAGCGCCGTGGTACACGTCCCCCGCGCCCGTCGAGTCCCTGACCTCGACCCGGAAGGCGGGGATCTGGCCTCTACGGTGGCGCACGCCCTCGGCCCCCAGCGTCACGGCGGCCCAACCGGGAATGCGCCCCAGCAACGCCTCCACCCCGCCCAGATGCCGGGCCAGCTCCTCCGAGGCCACCACGTGGCTCGCCAGGGGCACCAGCTCCCAGGCCTCGGGGCGGTCGTGGTCGAGGTCGAGCACCACCGGGATGCCGCGCGCGCGGGCGGCCTGGGCCAGCCGCAGCCCGGCCAGAACCCAGCGGTGGTCCAGCAGCACGGCCCCCACGCCCTCCAGCACCACTTCCGGGTCCCAGTCAGGCTCGGCGGGCAGGTCGGGACGGTAAGGGAAGATGTAGCGCTCGCCGTCCGGGGCCACCAGCACCGCGCTGATGGGGGTTTCCTGGCCCAGGGTGAAGCGGGTGCGCACCCCCTCGGCGCGGAGGGCGGCCTCGAGGCTCTCCCCCACTGTGTCCGAACCGCGCCGGGAGAGCAGCAGCGCCTCCCCGCCCAGCCGGGCGACGGCCTGGGCCGCCACGGCGGCAGGTCCGCCGATGGCCTGGCGGAAGGCCCGCACGGGGGTGCGGCTGTGGGTGGGGGGAAAGCGCTCGAGGTAGAAGCGCTGGTCCAAGCAGGCCCAGCCCAGGGTGATCACGCTAGCCATACCAGCCCATTTTCCTCCGGTTTGGCCGACAGCACCTCCAGGCCCAACCAGGCGCACAGCTCCAGCAGCGCCGGCTGGTGCTCGCCCATCCCCACCGCCATGTGATGGGGGACGCGGTGGCCCAGCCAGCTCGCCAGGAACTCGCGGGGCTCGAGGCTCTGCCCGGCCCAGCTCGCCGCCACTAGCCAGCTCGAGTCCCCGTCGTAGCCCTTTTCGCCGCTCAGATAACCCCCGTGCACCACCGCCCGCCGCCCCGGCAGCAGCCGCAGGCCGCTGATGGGCCCAGCTTTGAGGGGCATGTCGCGCACGGCAGGCAGCCCCCGGTTGAAGTGGGGAACCAGCCGGGTGGGGCCACCCGCCCAGGCTTTGGGAGCCTCGCCGCCGTGCCAGAGCATGAGCCCTTTGCTCCCGAAGTGCGAGATGTCGAGCAGGATGGCGGGCTGGCCTGAGATGGCCCGCAAGGCCAGTTGCCCGGCCAGCCCCATCACGTCGCCTTCGGGGGCGAAGGTGTGACCCCGGTCGGCCAGGCGGGCCATGGCCGAGTAGGCCATCACCCCGGCCCGGTCGGGGATTTCCGGCCACTCGCGGAGGGCGACCCCGTCGTAGCCCCGCGCCACCTGGGCCAGGGCCAGCTCGAGCCGGAAGGTCGGGCGCAACTGCTCCAGCGGGTACTCCGCCAGCTCGTCGAAGACGGCGGCCAGCTCGTCCACATCGGAATCCCTGACACCCTCCAGGGCTTCCCACAGCGCCTCGAGGCCCACCCGCTCCACCCGCATCCCCGTCTCGGGCAGCGCGTCGAAGGCGAAGAACCCCGGCGCGGGACCGCCCAGCCACAGCACCCGGCTCTCGCGCAGGGCTTTGACCCCACGCAAGGCGGCAAGGGTCAGGCCCAGGCGCTCGCGGAAGCGTTCGTCCTCGGGGGCGCCGTAAAACCACTTCACCGGCGTCTGCCGCCCCGGCACCGAAAGCGAAAGGGCCAGGTTCAGCCCGCAAATGGCGTTTTGCGGCAGCGGGCCCGTTTCCCACACCTCGGGCAGCGCCCACAAGCCCAGCGGAACGGGGAGCTCCAGCAGGGGCAAGAACACGTCTGCCGTGGCGAAGGTCACGTGTTCGACCAGCAGCAGGTCCAGCCCAGCCGCCACTGCCGCCTTCGCCGCCGCTGCCGCCTGCGTAGCGTCGGCCACGGGCTCGGCCACGTAGGCCAGCTCGAAGCCCAGCTCGCCTCCGAGGCGCCGAAGGGCCTGACTCGAGGCGTGCTCGAGGCCAAGTTTCGACCCCCGGAACAGGGGCCGCACGATGGGGACGAGTCCGATCCGCAACATAAGATTGCCAAACGCTACACGCCAAACGCCCAGGACAACCTCAGGGGTCCAGAGCCACACCCCTTCTTGCGTACGACGTACGACCTGCGTCTCGCGTCATCCCTTGACACCCCCTTGCGTCAGGCCGCCCACCACCCGCTCCTGGAAGACGGCGATGACCAGCGCCACCGGCACCAGCGCCACCACCAGGGCGGCGGAGATCAGCGGCCAGGGGAAGACGTATTCGCCCTGGTAGAGCTGAATGCCCACCGGCAGCGTGCGCATGGCCTTGGCCGGAAGCAGCGTGGAGGCCAGCAGGAACTCGTCCCAACTGTTGACGAAGGCCAGGATGGCTGCCGTGAACACCCCCGGCGCCGAGAGCGGCACCACGATGCGCCACAAAGCGCCCAGGCGGCTCGAGCCGTCCACCATCGCCGCCGCCTCGAGGTCGCGCGGGATTCCGGCGAAGAAACTCACCAGCGTGAGCGTGGCCACCGGCAGCGAGAGCGCGGCGTGGGGCAGGATCAGCGCCAGGTAGTTGTTGCGCAGGCCCAGTTCGTTGAAGGTCTGGTACAGCGGCACCATCAGCGAGGCCACCGGGAACATCGAGACCCCCACCAACAGCGAGAGGATCAGGTTGCGCCGGGGCACGTGCAGCCGGGCCAGCGCGTAGGCCGCCAGGCTCGCCACCCCCACGCACAGCAGGGTCGAAGCTACCGCCACGATCACGCTGTTGAGGAAGTAGCGGCCCAACGGCTGCTCGCGGAAGGCCTGGAGGTAGTTCTGGAAGGTGGGGTTCTCCGGCCAGTAGGTGATGGGGATGCGGGTGAGTTCGCCCTCGAGCTTCAGTGAGGTGAAGAAGATCCACACCGAGGGGAAGAAGCCGTTGACCACCACAATGGCCGCGGCGACCCACACCCACAGGCGCAGGTTCTTGAAGGGGTTCATGAAGCCCTCCGAGCCGCGGATAGCCAAAGGCTCAAGTGCGCCCAGCGCCAAACGCTAAACGCTAAGCGCCCCAAAGCACGAGCTACCGGCGTCTTGCGTCTTGCGTCTTGCGTTTTGCCTCTTTCGCGTACGACGTACGACGTACGACCCCTACGGCGCAGCCTACTCATCCGCCCCCCTCACGTAGCGCAGGTACACCACCGTAATCGCCATGCTCAGCAAGAACAGCAGCACCGCCAGGGCCGAGCCGTAGCCGAAGTTGAGGTTTTCGATGCTGGTCACCCGCACGTACATGGCCAGCGTCTCGGTCGCGTTGCCGGGGCCCCCTTTGGTCATGGCGTAGGGGATGTCGAAGGTCTGGAAGGCGGTGATGGTGCGGAAAATCAGGGCCACCAGGATGGCGGGGGTCAAAAGCGGAAGGGTCACGCGCCAGAAGCGCTGGAAGGGGCTGGCCCCATCCACCTCGGCGGCCTCGTAGAGTTCCTTGGGGATGGTCTGCAAGCCCGCCAGCAGGATCAACGCCACGAAGGAGCTGGTCTTCCAGATGATGGTGAAGCAGATGGCCCAGAAGGCCAGGTCGGGCCTGAACAGCCAGAACTGCCGCTCTCCCCCCAGCCGCACGATGATGTCGTTGACCACCCCGTACTGGCTGTCGAAGAACCACTGGAAGATCAGGCCCACGAAGACCAGCGGCAGGGCCCAGGGCAACAACAGCCCCAGCCGCACCGGCCACTTCACCCGGAAGGGCAGATTAGCCAGCAAAGCCAGCCCCAGCCCCACCACCAGCGCCCCCGGAACGGTGATCAACACGATGAGCGAGGTGTTCTTCAACGCGTTCCAGAAGCGGGCGTCGCGCAAAGCAGTAGCGTAGTTCTCCAGCCCGTTGAAGCTGGCCTCGGGCCCGAGGGTGAGCTGATACTGGAAAAAGCTGGTGTAGACGAGCCGGAGCACCGGGTACAGGGCGATGAGGCCCAGCAGCAACCCAGCCGGGACCAGCAGCCAAAAGGCCAAGGCGCGCTCGCTGAGGTCGCCGAGGCTTCTGCGGTAGCGGGGTTGGGGTCGGGTCATAGTCGTTACCGTCGTAGGTCATACGTCGTGCGCCATACGCCTCGCACCAAAAGCACCTGCGCAGGACGTACGACGTATGACATAGCCCTAACCCTCGACCTTATTTCCCGTAAATCGCCTGCAAGCCGCCGATGACCTCTTTGGCCGCGGCCTCCGGCGTCTTGGTGCGGGCCAGAACCGCGTTGAGGGCCTTGCGCATCACGTCGGCCACCTCGGGGTAGCGGGGATGGACGGGGCGCGCGCGGGCGGCCTGCACCACGGGCAGGGCGTCGGCGAACCAGGGGTTGGCCTTGAGCACGTCGGGGTCTTTGTAGAGTGAGGGGAAGACCGGCAGGTTAGAGGCCTCGATGGCCAGGACCTTGGAGACCTCGGGGCTCGAGAGGTAGCGCACCAGCTTGTAGGCCTGGGCCTTGTTCTTTGAGAAGTCGGAGATGGTCCACTGCCAACCGCCCAAGCAGCTCGCCGAACGCCCGCCCTCGAAGCGGGGCAGCGGCACCACGCCGATCTTGCCCTTGACCTGGCTGTCGGCGTCGTTCTGAAACCTGTTCCAGGCGTAGGCGAAGAGCGTGCCGAAGACCCAGCGCCCGGCCTGCATCTCCTGGCGGATGGTGTCCTGGGCTTTCTCGGCCATGTTGGGTGGGGAGACCTTGTGCTTGTCCATGAGGTCGAGCCAGAACTGCAAGGAGTTGCGGGCCTGGGCCTCGGTGAGGATGAGCTTGCCGGAGTCGTCGTCTACGTCGCCCCCCGCGGCCCAGATGGGCAGCAGGAAGCTGCACACCGTGCCCTCGGAGATATTGCCCATGAAGCCGATGCCATTGAGGTTAGGGTTGCGCTCGCCGGCCAGGATGGTCTGGGCCTGCTTGATGGCCTCGTCCCAGGTGGTGGGGGGTTTGAGGTTGTACTTCTCGAGCAAATCCTTGCGGTAGTACAGGAACTGCGCGTCGGCGAAGCTGGGCAGGGCGATGAGTTGCCCGTTGATGACGTTGGCCTTGGCGTAGGCCGGCAGGTACTGCTTGAGCAGGTTGGCCCTGCTGGCCGCCGGGAGGTACTTGTCGAGGGTGTCCGACCACTTAGCCGCCGCGTACTGGGCGGGCCGGATCACGTCGATGAGGATGACGTCGATCGAGGGATCGCGCGAGGCCAAGACGGTGGTGAGGTATTGCTGCTGCTGGTCGGAGGTGGCCCCGCCGACCTCGATTTCCACCCGCACGCCGGGGTTGCGCTGCTGATAGGCGTCCAGAATCTTGCGCATCACGTCGGGGCGCTGCTGCCCCCCGATGAACACGCGCAGCCGGGTGGCCTGCTGGGCCACCGCCCCGGAAGCCACGAGTACCGCTAACGCGAGCCAAAACAGCTTCTTCATGCCGCTCCTCCTTGTAAGTTCAACCCAAGTCTACCCAGTTCAGCCTGCAAAGCTTCGTTGACCTCGATCCCCTCCCGCATGGCCTTCCTCCGCAAAGCCGCCCGCCGGGCTCCGGGGATGCGGGCCCCGGCAGCCTCGAGCGCTCCCACCATCCGGGCCACCCGCTCACCGTAGCCCTCCCCGAAAGCCGCCGGGTCGAGGGCCACCAGCAACAGCCCCGGCCTAGCCGCCTGCTCCGGCGGAGCCCAGGGCAGGGGCAGCTCGGGGGAAAGCACCGCCCCCGCCAGCGCCCCGGCCAGCACCTCTACCAGCACCCCCAGAGCGAAGCCCTTGCCGCCGCCGATGGGCAGCAGGGAGCCCTCGAGCGCAGCTTTGGCGTCGGTGGTGGGCCGGCCCTCCCTGTCCACGGCCCACCCCTCGGGGATGGCCTCGCCCCGCCTGGCAGCGCCCATGATCTTGCCCCGCGCCACCACCGCCACCGAGGTGTCGACCACCACCGGCTCGGGCTCGGCAGGCGTGCCCAGGGCGATGGGGTTGGTGCCCAGCACCGGCCCCGGCGCGAGGGCGGGCGGGGTGTTGGCGAAGGCTAGCCCGACCAGGCCCGCGTGGGCCAGCCGCCCCACGTAGGCCGAGAGCACCCCACAGTGCCCGGCTCCCCGCACCGCCAGCGCGGCGCTCCCCTGCTCCTGCGCCAGGCCCACCAGTTCCCTCACGGCCTGGAGGCCCGCCACCGGGCCGGGCGCTCCGTCGGCATGAAGGATGGCCACAGCCGGGCGGGTGCGCTCGAGCCGCATCGCGGGCCGGGCGTTGAGCCCCCCGGCCCTGAGCTGGTGGGTGTACTGCGGGATGCGGGAGAGGCCGTGCCCGCTGTTGCCCTCGAGCTCGGCCTCCAGCACCACCTCGGCGATGGCCCCCGCGTGCTCTGCCGCAAGCCCCAAGGCGGCGAAGTGGCCCCGCACGGCTTCCAGAAGCTGGGCATAAGCGATTTTCATCGGACCCCCAGCGCCGCCAGCACGCCCTCGGCCACCCGCAGGCCCACCGCCTCCTGGGCTTCGGCGGTGAGCCCGGCCACGTGGGGGGTTATCCACAGGTTATCCACAGCCCGCAGCACGTGATGCTCGGGCAGGGGTTCCTCGTCCACCACGTCCAGCACCGCCCCCGCCAGCTGGCCCGAACGCAGGGCGGCTACCAGGTCTTCGTTGCGGACCAGCTCACCTCGAGCGGTATTGATCAGATAGGCCCCCTTAGGCATGGCGGCGAGGGTCTCGGCGCGGATGAGGTGGCGGGTCTCTAGGGTCAGCGGCGCGTGCAGCGAGAGGAAGTGCGACTGCCGCAGGACCTCCTCGACGGTGGTGAGGGTGATCTCGAATTCCTCCACCACACTCTCCCAGGGCAGGCGCTGGGGGTCGGCGGCCACGACCTTCATGCCGAAGGCCCGAGCCCGCCGAGCCACCCGCAAGCCTACCTCGCCCAGCCCGATCAGGCCCAGCGTCTTGCCCGAGAGCTCGAAGCCCCCGAAGGCGCTGCGGTTCCAGCCGCCCTCGGCCACGTGCCGGGCGGCCCCGGCGAGGTTGCGCGAGAGGTGCAGCATCGCCGCCATCACGTACTCGGCCACCCCCACCGCGTTGATCCCGCGGGCAAAGTAGAGCTTCACGCCCCTGGCCTCTAAGTCCGCCTGGTTGATGTTGTCCAGGCCCACCCCCAGCCGCCCCACGACCCTGAGCTTCGGCCCTGCCAAAAGCAGGTCGGCATCGACGTGGGTCTGGTTGCGCACGATGAGGGCGGTCGCGTCGGCCAGCCGGACCTTGAGCGCGTCGCGGTCTTTCCAGAGGTGGGGGTCGTAATGGACTTCGACGCCGCTTTGCCTGAGGCGCTCGAGGCCGCTGGGGGTGATGAACTCGCAGACGAGAATCATGGCCGGTGGCTGATGGCGAAAGTTGCTCTTGGCTATCCCTGGCGTGCTAGGCACTCGGATAGAGCTTGGTGATCACGAACTCGTTGTGTCGCAGCAGTTCCGCTGCCGTCTTGCGCCCGTTCACGGTGCGCTCGAAGACGTTCATGATGCGGCCCTCGGCTTCGTCCAGGCCGATCTCGCCCAGCAGAAGGTCGGGCAGCGGCACGTCAATGTGCTCGCTCATGGTCTCGCAGGTGATGGGGTTGGGGGAGATCTTGATCACGGGGATGAGGGGGTGGCCCACCACGTTGCCCTGGCCCGTGGTGAAGAAGTGCAACACGCTCCCCGCCGCGGCGCACAGCGTCACGTACTCGGCCCCCGCCGAGGAGGAGTTCATGAAGACCAGGCCCTGGCCCGGCCCCACCGGCTCGGCATAGCCGATGACCCGGCTCACCGGGCGGGTCCCGGTCTTCTGGATGTTGCCCAGCGCCTTCTCCTCGATGGTGGAAAGCCCGCCGCGGATGTTGCCCTCGGTGGGCTGCGAGCCCAAGAGGTCCACGCCCTGGTCCTCGATCATCTGAATGTAGGCGTCGTACATCTCCTGAAACTTCTTCCTGAGGGTAGGGGTGGCGCAGCGGCCCGCGATGAGGTGCTCGCCGCCGGTGAGTTCAGAGGTTTCCCCGAAGATCACGCTGGCCCCCATGTCCACCAGCCGGTCCACCACGCGGCCTAAAGCGGGGTTCCCCGCCAGACCCAGCGTGGGGTCGCTCTCGCCGCACTTGATCGAAGTCACCAGCTCCGAGGGGCTGATGGGTTCGCGCCGCACCTCGGAGGCCTCCTGCACCAGCCGGTAGGCCGCTCGAGACGCCATGTGGATGGTGCCCAGGTCGCCGTGGCGCTCGATGGAGAAAAGCTCCACCGGCTTGCCGGTTTTGGCGATGCCCTCGGCCACCCGCTCGGCCCACCTGGGCTCGATGCCAATGACCACCACGCCGTAGACGTTGGGGTTGGCCCCGTGCCCGCTGAGGGTACGGAAGGTGAGCTCGAGGTCCTCCCCGAACTGCAAGCGCCCATAGGGGTGCGGCAGCGCCACGGCTCCGTTGATCAGCCGGGCCACCCCCTCGGCGGCAGCGTTGGAGAGATCGTCCACCGGTAGCACCACCACGTGGTTGCGCACCCCCACCGCCCCACTCGTCCGCCGGTAGCCGGTGAGTTGCAGGGCGGAGCCAGCTTTTTTGGCTCGAGCCCTCGAGGCGTTGCGCATGGCAGCCATCGCCATCACTTACCCCCCTTCCCCACGCCGGACTTCCGGGAAGCCGTCACTTTAGCCTTGCGCTTTGCGGTGGACGTCTCCCCGTAGTCCCAGCGCAGCGTGCGGATGTTGTGGGTGTGCACGTAGCCGCCTTTCTTCACCGCCCGCGTCATCCGCCCGATCTTCTCGCCGTACTCGATGACCACGTGCCCCTCGGGCAGGTCGCGCAGGGCGATCTTGTGGCCCAGGGGGATGGCCTCGAGCACCTTCACCTGATGGGGCTCGCCCCCGTCCAGCGCCTCGATGGTGAGGGTCTCACCCGGTCTTAGCTCGCTCACCGCTACCGCCACGTCGTCTGTGCTTTTGTGCGCCAGGGCTCTGTGCGCCACGCCGGCCTCCTTTTGTATGCAGCGAGATTTTATATCTAAAATCTTTTGTCGTCAATCGTGCTAAACTTCAATTGAGATGCTGACCCGTACCACCCTCAACCGCGAGGCCTACAAGGCCCTGCGCAGGGCCATTCTGGGCCGCAAGCTCCCTCCAGGCCGCAAGCTGGTGGTGCGGGTGCTGGCCGAGGAACTCGGGCTCTCCCCCACTCCCATCAAGGAGGCCCTGGCTGCGCTCGAGCGCGAGGGGCTGGTGCAGGCCATCCCCCACCGGGGCTACTTCGTGAGCAACCCCTCCCCCGAGGACATCCGCGAGATCTACAGCCTGCGCGAGGTGCTCGAGGGCCTGGCTGCACGGCTGGCGGTGGAAAACAACGGCAAAACCCTGCCCAAGCAGCTCGAGAAAATCCTGGCTCAGCAGCGCAAGGCCGCCCAGGCAGGCGACCTCGAGGCCTACGGTGACCTCGACCTCGAGTTCCACAAGACCCTCTGGGAAGCCTCGCGCAACAAGCGGCTGCTGGCCGTGGCCGAGACCATCGACGGACAAATTCGCCTGCTCATCAACTCCTCGGCGGTGATCCCCGGCCGCCTGCCGCTCTCGCTAGCTGAGCACGAGGCGGTGCTCGAGGCCGTCAGCCGCCACGACCCCGAGGCCGCCGAGGCCGCGATGCGGGCGCACGTGCAGCGGGCGAAGGAGGCTTTGACCCGCTTTTTCCAAAGTTGAACCCGATACATAGCGCTGCCCATGCCACGTGCTGCGTAGGAGCAGTCAGCTCGAGCATCTCGTGCACGGCAGAAGGAACTGCATCAAGTAGCCCGCAGGCAGCAATAGCCACGTCAGCAGGAAAAGGATCAGCCTAATGGCCTCTCTCCACGAGCAAAGGGCCTTTTCCCTCCCGAGCGACCATTTCTCCACGAGCCCCACGATGCCGTTTAGGCCCGTACTACTGGCAACAACAAAAAAGAGAGTCCCTAACGCCACTCCCAGCCACAGGAAGTCGATGTCGTAGAAATAGGTCACGCTGGAAAGCACGATCAGGCAAATGGAGATCAAAAAGCCGAATATCATCCACCTGATCGCATAGGTGAACTCGGATTCACAGTCCAACTTGCTTTCCAGTGTCGGCCTCGAGCCCTCAGTCGTTATTACTATGAAACTTACAATCCCATTGAATAAAGCGGCGATGAAGGCGCAAGCCCCCACCAGCGTTGGCATCATCTGAACCGTCGAGAAGCGTAGCTGCTCGAGAAGCGATGGTTGTTGAGAATAACTGAAGCCCCACATCAAGAGGAGGGCACCCGTAATGTTCGAGCAAAAAGCCCAAAGCCCCGCACTGCTAAACACGAGCCAAATAACCCCACGAAGAAAGTAGCTAAAACCACTACTCTCCTTTCTGGTTTCATCAGTTTTCGACGTAACTTTTGGGTCCATTTAGAACCTCGCTTCTCTATGGTATTGAGGACGGCTAAAAGCCCTGAGAGGCCCGCAAAGCACATCCTCAGCTGCTAGTCTTCGGTCTCAACTATGGTGAGGCGGGCAAAGGTGTGATAATTCTTGAGTGGTGTGTGCTCTTCCAGCTCAAAATTGCCTATTTTTTCAGTCAGAACAATACTGACTCTTAGTTTCAGATTCTGCAAGATACGATACTTTGCTATCCAAAGACCGTAGTCCTGCTGCCAGCCCATTGTCCTCATTGACATACCTACCAGAGATTTATCGAGATTTGGAATGATGCTTTCTGGCGTGTTTTTCAAGGCAAAACAAGCTCTAAACTCGTAGAAATCCCCATAGTAACTTGGACAACCAATCTGGTCTAGCCCCAAACCCAAAAGCATCTCTCTCACAACCAGAAATACTTCCTTAATCTGTGGTTCGCCCCTATGCCTATTACCCTGCATGATTGCTCCAATAGCACCTAAGAAAAGCACCAATGCCAAGAAGGTGAGCCTCCTCTTCATCTGGTTACCTTTTTGCCCGGATGCCACGAGTACCAAATTCTCAGAAGTTCATCTGCCATGTCATATTTCACGTCTTGACCGATTTTTACGCCCTCCTCCTTCATCTTCGCGAACCTGCTCTTCATGTAGAAAAAGATGCTCTCCTCGAAATCCTTGATCTGGATTTGCTGGGCCAGAAGAAGCGCGTCCTTGCTCAGGGGCAGCCTGTCGGTAGAGCCGATGAACTCCAGGGCTGCTTTTCTGAAAGCAGGGTACTGATCGTGACGTTTAGCGATGGCTTCGATAGCCTCCAGGAGCGTGGTGTAGGCGATCCGGTCGTAGTACACGTCTACGGCCGCCCAGTAGTATTTCTGAGGTGCTGTAGCCAGGTGCGGCTGGGACAGGTTGAGCCGGGGGTCTTTATCCTTGCTCAGGTCGTAAGCTCCCGACCACTTGATGTTCACCTCCGCCGTCTCGCTGGAGTTCAGGTAAGGGTCGTGGGCTCCGTGCTGGTCGATGGCCTGCTGGTAGGGGTTGGTAGCCCCTTGTTGATCGATCAGGTGGGCCAGGGGATGGGTAAGATGGGTGTCTAAAATGGCCCCCGAGTGCAGCCATTCCCGCTCCCGCCGGGCTTTACGCTGGAGGGGAGAGCCGTAGGGACGAAGGACGAACTCCCCCTCGGGGTTCCAGGTAGCTCGAGGCTGAGGTGTGGGAGACTCAGCGGCGACAGGAGTGGGGAAAGGTACGCGGCGAGGGAAGACGCCCAGTTCCTCCAGGGGTGCGAGTTCTTCGGCTCTTTTGGGACGTGATCGAGCAAACAACCATTGATCCATGGAACGGTCATCATAAATCGGCATGATAGGTCGATTGTACAAACTCAGTCCAGGCATTTTCCTTAATCTTTTGCTGAATAGTTCCAGCTAAGGGGGATGCTCGAGGTCCCAGGCTCCCACGTCGGAGTTACAGCGCGGGTCCGTATGCGGCAACCCTGGTCCCACTCAAAAAGCTGAGAACCACCAACCCGCACTTGTGTATTTTCATCAAGTGTACCTATTTTCCATTTACACTTTCCCTCGGGTGTGTTGAACCAACTTATACACGGTCAAAGTTCCTGGAGGCTTCCCCCACAATCAGAACCGTAACGCTCACCCAGCGTTAGCCCGCTACACAACCGAGCGCCACGAGCTTTCTCGGGGGTGGATGCACAGCCCGAGCGAGGGGGATTCCCGGCTCGACGGGAGTTCATTCGAGGAGGAAGCCCATGAGCAAACTGACCCCTGAAATGCGACTGGAAGCCGAGAAACTGCGTAAAGAGTGGGAGAGCAACCCGCGCTGGAAAGGGATCCAACGGGATTACACCGCCGAGGACGTGGTGAGGCTGCGGCCTAGCCTCCAGGTGGAGCACACCCTGGCCCGGCGGGGGGCCGAGCGGCTGTGGGAGCTGCTGCACGAGCGGCCCTACGTCAACACCTTCGGGGCCTACACCGGGGCCCAGGCGGTGCAGATGGTCAAGGCGGGCCTCGAGGCCATCTACCTCTCGGGCTGGCAGGTGGCCGCCGACGCCAACCTGGCCGCCCAGACCTACCCCGACCAGTCGCTCTACCCGGCCAACTCGGTGCCGCAGGTGGTGCGGCGCATCAACAACGCCCTGATGCGGGCCGACCAGATCGAGCGGGCCGAGGGCGGGAGCGGGCGCTACTGGTACGCCCCAATCGTGGCCGACGCCGAGGCCGGGTTTGGCGGCCCCTTGAACGCCTTCGAGCTGATGAAGAGCATGATCGAAGCCGGGGCCGCCGGGGTGCACTGGGAGGACCAGCTCAGCAGCGAAAAGAAGTGCGGGCATTTAGGCGGCAAGGTGCTCATCCCCACCCAGGCCCACATCCGCACCCTCAACGCCGCCCGCCTGGCCGCCGACGTGCTGGGCGTGCCCACCCTCATCATCGCCCGCACCGACGCCGAGGCTGCCACCTTGCTCACCAGCGACATCGACGAGCGCGACAGGCCCTTCGTCAAGGAGGGCGAGCGCACGCCGGAGGGCTTCTACCGCATCCGCAACGGCCTCGAGCCCTGCATCGCCCGTGCGCTGGCCTACGCGCCCTACGCCGACCTCTTGTGGATGGAGACCTCCACGCCCGACCTCGAGGTCGCCCGCAAGTTCGCCGAGGCCGTGCACGCTCAATTCCCTGGCAAGCTGCTGGCTTACAACTGCTCGCCCAGCTTCAACTGGAAGAAGAATCTCGACGACGAGACGATCGCTCGCTTCCAGCGCGAGTTGGGGGCGATGGGCTACAAGTTCCAGTTCATCACCCTGGCGGGCTGGCACAGCCTCAACTACCGCACCTTCGAGCTCGCCCGCGGCTACAAGGAACGCGGCATGAGCGCCTTCGTGGAGCTGCAACAGCTCGAGTTTGCCGCCGAGCGGGAGGGCTTCACCGCCGTGCGCCACCAGCGCGAGGTGGGCGCGGGCTACTTCGACGAGGTGCTGCTGGCCATCACTGCGGGCCAGGCTTCCACCGCGGCCCTGGTGGGCTCGACCGAAGAGGCACAGTTCCACTGAGCACGGGTCGATAGCCCAAGTAGTCGATGGTCGATAGCCCACATCAGGGGCTATTGGCCATCGGCTATTGACGTATAGTGTATACACCGTGAGCGAAGCCGCTACACCCTGGCTCAAGCACCTCGAGACCCTGCGCCCACACCTCTCCGGACAGGACCACCGGGGGAGGCGGGGGAGCCTGCGCTGGCTCGAGGCGGTGCTGGCCGAGCGCGGGGGGCGGGCCGGCACGGTGCGCAACATCCTCTACAAAGACTTAGGCTCGCCCGACGAGAAGCTGCGGCTGTTCGAGGTGCTCGTCGGCCTCTTCCGGGAGGTGGGGCTCGAGCCCCCGCCCTTCCCCGGCGAGCTAGCCCAGGAGGCCGCGCGGCGGGCGCTGGGGCGGGACAAGCGACGGCTGTTCCGCCGCTTCGTGCGGGGCGTGGAGGCCGGGGAGCGCATCCAGATGGTAGTGGTGGGCGGCCCGGCCACCGGCAAGGGGGTCTTGCTAGGGGCCATCGAACGCACCCTGCCCAGCAGCCTGCGGGTCAACCTGGGGGGTGAGCTGGCCCCTCAGCTTTACCTCATCGGCGAGCGGCTGGGTATCCGGGAAGGGCTCGAGGCCTTGCTGGCTCAGCTCTCCCCTACTCAACCCTACGCGCTGCAAAGTGCCCTACAGGACGAGATCAAGGAGTTGTTGAAGGAAGCCATCCAGCGCGAGGGGGTGCCCCTGCTGCTGCGGGCCGAGGCCGACGGGCAGCTCGGCGGCCTGCCCCTGCGGGTCGGGGGGGAGCGCACCAACCTGACGCTGTGGCTCGAGCCCCTGCTGCGCCAGCTCGACATCCCCTACATCGCCGCGCTGAGCGAGCCTCCGGTCAGCCTGAGCTACAGCCCCCTCTCCGCCCCCAGCCGGGCCGAGGCCCGCCGCTACGTGCGCGACCGCCTGCCCGACCTGCCGCCTGAGCGGGTGGAGGCGCTGGTCAATCAGGCCGGGCGCAACTTCGGCGAGCTCTCGCGGCTGGTGTTGCTCGAGGCCGCCCAGCGCCAGGCTCAGCCCTCCAGCGACCTGCGCCAGGACCCCGCGCTGCGGCCCATCCTCGAGGCGCTGGCGGTGTTCTCGCTCGAGTCCGACCCCGCCGTGCCGGTTCCCCTGCTCGAGGCCGCCCTGGGCCGTAGCCTCTCCACCCTCTCCCAAGCCGAGCGCGCGCTGTTGCAGCCGGCCAGCGAGGGCTCGGGCCGGGGGCAGGGCGAGGCGCTGGTGCGCCCAGTGCTGCGCACCCTGCTGCCCGAGGTGCAGGGCGCCGAGGCCCGGCACCTGCACGAGCTGGCCCTGGAGTACTACCGTCAGCGCGACCTCTTCCGCGCCTTGCACCACGCCTGGGGCGCGGGCGCGCTCGAGGTGCTGCTGGAGCTGCTGGCCGCCGACCCCTCGAGGCTCTCCTTGCTGCCGGGACTGTGGGCGGGCTCGAAGGAGTGGCCGTCCGAGAAGCGCGAAGCCCTGGCCACGGTGCTGGTGCGCTACCGAGCGGTGCTGGGGCAGTACGCCCACCCCGAGGCGCTGGAGGCGCTCGAGCTGCTCTCGGGCTCGAAGAACCCGGCCACCCGGGCCTGGGCCAGGGTCAAGGCAGCCGAGGCCAAGGTGGACGCCGCCGACTACCCGGCCGCCCAGGCCCTGCTGCCTGACCTCTCCACCCTCAGCGGGGAGGTGCTGGCTGAGGGCTTGCTGGTCCACGCGGCCATCGCCCGCTGGCAGGGTGACTACGCGCTGGCCGAGGACGACGTGCAGCGGGCCCTGGCCCTGCCCATCCCGCCCTTCCTGGCCGACCGGGTACGGCTGTGGCAGGGCCTGGTGGCCAAGGACGCGGGGCGCTTCAAGGAGGCGCTGGAGGCGCTGGAGCAGGTCCAGCACGACCCACTGCTCTCCAGCCGCGCCCGCTACCAAGCCGGCGACCTCTTGATGCGGCTGGGGCAGGGCGAGGAAGCCGTCGAGCGCATGAAGAGCGCCCTCGCGGGCCTGACCCCCACCGCCTCGGAGGAGGCCGCGCGCGTGCGGGCTCGCCTGGGCACCGCCCTGCGCCGCATCGGGCGCTACGAAGAGGCGGCCCAGCACCTCTACCGGGCCATCGCCGAGGCCCCCGACGCCTTCACCCGCGCCCGCGCCCAGAGTGAGGCGGGGGTGCTCGAGGCCGCCCGTCACCATCCCTGGGAGGCCATCAGCCTCACCGCCGAGGCCGAGCGCTACCTGCGGGGCGCGCGCGAGCGCCGCAGCGAGGCCCTCTACCGCTACCGGCGCACCATCTTCCGCCTGGCGGTGGCCTACTGGGTCTGGGAGACCGGCGACCCCTATCGCCCGCCCTTTCACGGAGGCCAGCCCGCCCCCCAGGCCCAGCGCCTGCTCGAGGGCCTGTGGAAGGAGTTGCAGCAGGATTCGCCCAAGGGCGACCGCTACACCGGGTTGATGCTCGACACGGCGCTGATGCTGTCTCTGCTGCTGGAGCCGGGCGCAGCCCAGGCCCTCATGCACCCTTTCCTCCGGCTGGAAAACCCCTACCTGCGCGACCAGGCCCGGCTGGCCTACGCCGACGCGATGGGCCGGGAGGGGCGCTGGGGCGAGGTGCTGGCCCAGCTGGTCCAGCTCAGCGGCCTGGAATCTGACCCCGGCACCCAGATCTGGAAGAGCGCCCTCGAGGCCCAGGCCCTGCTGGGCCTCAAGCAGGAAGAGGCCGCCTGGGAGCGGCTACAGAACCTGGGCCACCTCCCCGAGCCCTTCCGCATCCAGCTCGGGCGACTGCTGGGCAGGGTCTGGCCGCCCAAGCTGCTCAAGGAGCGGCTGGGGCCGTTCGCGCCGCTCGAGGCGGGCGAGGCTTTGGCCATGTGGTTGTTGAATCCCTTGACGCCGATAGCCGATGGTCGATAACTATGGGGTCGTACGTCCTACGTCGTACGCAAGGCAGCTTTCACGATGGCTTTGCGCGTTTCGTGTTTTGTCTTATGCTTAATCGCTGGCTAGCTGGCGGCTGATTCTTGCGCAATGCTCAAACTCGAGGCCAAATCCCGACTAGACTACTAGAGATTATAGGGTTAAGACCCTATACTCTTATTGCTATTGGTAACGGTTTGCAATAAGTCGTTGCCGGTCAGCCCCACGGAGGAAAACAGATGGCAAACCAGCTCGAGATCAGGAACCTCTACGCTTCCATCGAAGGCGGCGAACAAATCCTCAAGGGCGTGAACCTGGTGGTCCCCAGGGGCCAGGTGCACGCCATTATGGGCCCCAACGGAGCGGGCAAGAGCACACTGGGCAAAATCATCGCCGGAGACCCCAGCTACACCATCGAGAAGGGTGAAATCCTGGTGGACGGCGAGAACATCATGGAGATGGAGCCCGATGAGCGTGCCCGCAAGGGGTTGTTCCTGGCCTTCCAATACCCCGTCGAGGTGCCCGGCGTGACCAACGCCAACTTCCTGCGGCTGGCCTTGCAGGCCCGCAAAGGCGAGGAAGTGAGCGTGATGGAGTTTTACAACAAGCTCCAGAAAGCGCTGGAGGTGCTGGAGTGGGACGAGAGCATCCTCACGCGCTACCTCAACGACGGCTTCTCGGGTGGGGAGAAGAAGCGTAACGAGATCCTGCAGCTCATGGTCCTCGAGCCCACCTACGCCATCCTGGACGAGACCGACTCGGGTCTGGACATCGACGCTCTTAAGGTCGTGGCCAAGGGCGTCAACGCCATGCGCTCCCCCAACTTTGCCGCGCTGATCATCACCCACTACCAGCGCCTGCTGAATTACATCATCCCTGATGTGGTTCACGTGATGGTGGATGGCCGCATCGTGACCTCGGGCGGGCCCGAGCTGGCCCTCAAGCTCGAGGCCGAGGGCTACGAGTGGGTCAAAGAACTCGTCGTGACTGGGAGCTGACCCGCACGGAGAGCTGGCAAGGGCTACAAAGCTGGGAGGTAAAAAGGGAAAAAGGTCAAAAGGGAAAGCTAAGGGCTTCACCGCTGCTTTTCGCCTTTTCACCTTTTCGCCTTCTGGCTCTACCGGAGGAACCCAAAGATGTCCGATAACTTCGATGTCGCCACCATTGGCAGCGAATACAAATACGGCTTCGTCGACGAGGTCAAGCCGGTCTTCAAGGCCGAGAAGGGCCTGAACCGCCGGGTCGTGGAAGCCATCAGCTACCACAAGGGCGAACCCCAGTGGATGCTCGACTTCCGCTTGAGGGCGCTGGAGATCTTCGAGTCCAAGCCCATGCCCAGGTGGGGAGGCGACCTCTCGGGCCTCAACCTCGACGAGATTTACTTCTACGCCAAGCCCGCCGAAGTCCGCGACGCCCGGAGCTGGGACGAGGTGCCCGAGGAAATCCGCCGCACCTACGAGCGGCTGGGCATCCCCGAGGCCGAGCGCAAGGTGCTGGCCGGGGTGGGCGCGCAGTACGACTCGGAGATGGTCTATCACCAGGTCAAGGAGGAGTTGCAGCGCCTGGGCGTGATCTTCGTCAGCATCGAGGAGGGGCTCAAGCACCACGAGGACCTCTTCCGCGAGTACTTCGCCACCGTGATCCCTCCCGAGGACAACAAGTTCGCCGCGCTCAACAGCGCGGTGTGGTCGGGCGGGAGCTTCGTGTACGTGCCCAAGGGCGTGAAGGTGGAGCTGCCCCTGCAGGCTTACTTCCGCGTCAACACCGCCGAGCTCGGCCAGTTCGAGCGCACCATCATCATCGTGGACGAAGGCGCCGAGATGCACTACATCGAAGGCTGCACCGCGCCCACCTACTCCACCGACTCCTTCCACTCCGGTGTGATCGAGATCATCGTCAAGGAGGGGGCCAAGAGCCGCTATACCACCATCCAGAACTGGTCGCACAACATGTACAACCTCGTGACCCAGCGCGCGCTGGTGCACAAGGACGCCTACCACATGTGGCTCGACGGCAACCTGGGCTCCAAGCTCACCATGAAGTACCCCTCCTCCTACCTCATCGAAGAAGGGGCCCGCTCCGACATCCTCTCCATCGCCTTCGCCAGCACCGGCCAGCACCAAGACGCTGGCGGCAAGCTGATCTTCGCGGCCTCCAACACCAGCGGCTCCATCGTCTCCAAGAGCATCTCCAAGGGCGCGGGCCGCTCCTCCTACCGCGGCCTGATCAAGGTGTACGAGGGAGCCAAGCACGTCAAGGTCAACGTCGAGTGCGACGCCTTGCTCATCAACGAGGAGTCGCGCACCGACACCTACCCCTACATGGAGATCGAGGACGACACCGCCAGCGTGGGCCACGAGGCCACGGTGAGCCGCCTCAACGACGAGCAGATCTTCTACCTGCAAAGCCGCGGCCTGCCCGAGGACGAAGCCGCCGCCCTGATCGTGCGCGGCTTCATCGAGCCCGTAGCCAAGGAATTGCCGTTGGAGTACGCCGTCGAGCTCAACCGGCTCATCGAGCTCGAGATGGAAGGCTCAGTGGGCTAAAGCCCCTCCTTAGCGGATAGTCAGCCACCAGGCTTCTCGCCGTCGGCTACCGGCTATCGGCTATAGCATGTCTGTGGAGAAATGATGGAGTTGACCTCAACCCTTTCGCGCGACCTCGTGCTCGAGGTCTCCAAGAAGCTGAACGAGCCCCAGTGGCTGCTCGAGCAGCGTCTGGCAGCTTGGGAAACCTTCGCCAAGCTGCCCTACCCCACCACCCGCACCGAGGAGTGGAAGTACACCGACATCACCGAGGTGCCCTTCGAGGGGCTACCGCTGGAGGAGCCCACCGACGTCCCCCTGCGCACCCGCGAGGAGCTGCCCGAGGCCGTGCAGGCCCGCATTGCCCAGGCCGACCTGGCGGGCTTCGTGGTATTCGTGGGACCCCAACTGGTCTACGCCGAACTCCCCGAGGAACTCACGCGGCAGGGCGTGGTGCTCACCAGCCTGCACGAGGCGCTGAAGTCCCACCCCAAGCAGGTGCAGGGGGCGCTGTTCAAGACGGTGAATGCCTCCGACTTGGTGGGCTCGCAGAAGAACCGTCCTGAAAACAGCAAGATTCCCGCCCTGGGCAGCGCGCTCTTCACCCACGGGGTCTTTCTCTACGTGCCGCAGGGCGTGGAGTTCTCCAAGCCCCTGGGGGTGTTCAAGTACCTAGGGGGCAACGCGCTGTCGGTGGGCCGTACCCTCATCGTCAGCGAGGCCAACAGCCAGGCGGTCTACATCGAGGAATACATCTCCCCTACGAAAGTACCGGCCTCGGTCAACCTCTCGGCCACCGAGCTGGTGCTCGGCAGCGGGGCCAGGGTGCGCCACGCCCACATCCAGACCCTGGGGGAGGGCTTCTACCACTTCCACCGCCAGCGGGCTCACTTAGGCCGCGACGCCACCCTCAACGACCTGGTGGTCAACATGGGGGCAACCATCAGCCGCGCCGAGGTGCAGTCGCAGATGCTGGGGGCGGGCTCGTACTCGGAGATGCTGGGCCTGTACTTCACCGCCGGCAATCAGCACGTCGACCACTACACCCTCCAGCACCACGTCGCCGACCACGCCTATTCCGACGTGCTCTACAAGGGCGCGGCCAAGGACCGCAGCCGCACGGTGTATGCGGGGCTGATCAAGCTCGAGCCCGGCGCGCAGAAGACCGACGCCTACCAGACCAACCGCAACCTGCTGCTCTCCCCCGACGCCCGCGCCGACAGCGTGCCGCAGCTCGAGATCGGTGCCAACGACGTCAAGTGCTCGCACGGCTCCTCCACCGCCCCCGTCGACGCGATGCAGCTGTTCTACCTCATGAGCCGCGGCCTGCCCCGGCACGTCGGGCAGCAAATCCTGGTCAAGGCCCACCTCGCCGACGTGCTTACCCGCATCCCCATCGAGCCGCTGCGTCAGCACATCGAGGGGATCATCGAGGAGAAGGTCAAGCTCTAATGCCTAAGGCCGAACGCCAGAGAAGATCAGGGTTTTAGCGTTTAACTTCGCTATGTGGATCCCCGTCGCCACTGCCGAAGAGTTCGAGAATGGCCGCCTGGTGGTCAGGGTGGAGGGTGAGAAGACCCCGGTGCTTCTGCTGCTCGTGGGCGAGGAAGTCTTCGCCATCTCCGACATCTGTACCCACGACAAGAACCCGCTCTCCGACGGACCGCTCGAGGGCTACACCATCCAATGCACCCGTCACGGGGCCAAGTTCGACATCCGCACCGGCAAGCAGACCATGCCCGCCCCACGCCCGGTAAAAGCCTATAAGGCCAAGTTGGAGGACGGGAAGGTCTGGCTCGAGATCTGACCACCGCGCAGCACCAAGGGGCCGGGCTAAACCCGGGCAAAAAGCTCCGACAAACGTCCCTGGCCCCCTTGCCTAAGCTGAAGGGGGCCATCACATACCGGTCCCGACAGATGCGGGTAGAATTCAAGCCATAGCCCCAAGGGAGACGAAGATGCCCCTCACCCTCGAGTCCGTCCGTCAGGACTTCCCGCTGATCGTGGGAAAGCCCGATCTGGTCTACCTCGACTCCACCGCCAGCAGCCAGAAGCCCCAGGCCGTCATCGAAGCGCTGGAGCGCTTCTACCGCGAGTCCTACGCCAACGTCCACCGGGGAGCCTACTCGCTCTCCTTAGCCGCCACCGACGCCTACGAGCAGGCCCGCCACACCCTGGCCCGCTTCATCGGGGCACAGCCCGAAGAGGTGATCTTTGTGCGCAACACCACCGAGGCGCTCAACCTGGTGGCCTACGCCTGGGGCCTGCACAACCTGCGCGAAGGCGACGAAATCCTGCTCAGCGAGATGGAGCACCACGCCAACTTAGTGCCCTGGCACCTCGTCGCCCAGCGCACCGGGGCCCGCATCAAGGCCATTCCCCTCACTCCCGAGGGGCGGCTCGAGCTCTGCGCTTTGGATGAACTCCTCACCGAGCGGGTGAAGGTGGTGAGCCTGGTGCACATGTCCAACGTGCTGGGCACGGTCAACCCGGTGGCCGAGGTGGCCCGCCGGGCCAAAGCCGCAGGCGCGCTGGTGGTGGTGGACGGGGCCCAGTCCGCACCTCACATGCCCATCGACGTCAAGGCCCTGGGAGCCGACTTCTTCGCCTTCTCCGGGCACAAGATGTGCGGCCCGACGGGGGCTGGGGTGCTGTGGGGCCGCGCCGAAGTCCTGCAGGAGCTTCCCCCCTTCCTGGGCGGGGGGGAGATGATCCTGGAGGTGCACGTCGACCGCTCGAGCTATGCCAGGCCGCCCCAGCGCTTCGAGGCCGGAACCCCGCCCATCGCCGAGGCTATCGCCCTGGGAGCCGCTGCGGAGTACCTGATGGGCGTGGGGATGGAGCAGATCTGGCAGCACGACCGCGCCCTGGTCGAGTACTGCCTCAAGCGCCTCGACGAGGAACTCCCCGAGGTGCGCACCTTCGGCCCGCGCGGGAAAGACCGGGGCGGGGTGGTGGCCTTCAGCCTGGGCAGCCTGCACGCCCACGACGTGGCCTGCGCCCTCGACCAGTACGGCATCGCGGTGCGAGCCGGGCACCACTGCGCCCAACCCCTGCACCGCAAGCTGGGCCTGGCCTCGACCGCCAGGGCCAGCTTCTACCTCTACACCACCTTCGAGGAAGTGGACCGCTTCATCGAGGGGCTCAAGCAGGTGCGGGAGTTCTTCAAGGACTGGCTGTAGGGGGACGCAATGAAGCTGCTCGAGGAACTCTACAAGGAAATCCTGCTGCGCCACTACAAGCACCCCCTCAACTTCCGCACCCTCGAGGGCGCCAGCGTGAAAATGCCCGGCGTCAACCCCTCCTGTGGCGACAGCCTGGAGCTTTATCTGCGCCTGGAGGACGGGCGCATCGCCGAAGCCGCCTGGCAGGGCCAAGGCTGCGCCATCAGCATGACCTCGGCCTCGCTGATGAGCGAGCTCATCAAGGGCAAGACCCCTCCAGAGGCGCTCGAGCTGACCCGGAAGTTCAAGGCTATGATCGTGGACGGAGCCGAGCCTGCGCCCGAGCTGGGCGACCTGAGGGCGCTGGCCGGGGTACACAAGCTGCACGCGCGGGTCAAGTGCGCCACGCTGGCGTGGAACACGCTCGAGGAAGCGCTGAAGGAGTAGTTCGCTAGCCTATAGCTGAATACCAAACGCCAAACGCGAGCGACTATCGGCACCTTTTGCAGGGGTGGGCCAGTAGCCCGCCCTTTTCAACTCCGCTGACAGTCCGGCTCATGGTCTGCGGGAAGGTTCCGCTTCTCCCTCCTCGCGGAATTGCAACTCGTATACATCAACTCATGCTAAAGCACACACGCATGACGATTTCTCGATTTGGATACACCACGAAGCAGACCCCGGCCTTACGCAGCAAAGCCGGGTCTGCGGTCTTAGGGAGCCGTACCTTCATCAACCTGGGGCCGGGCGAGCTGGGCACCTCGAGGCTGGCCAACTCCGCCCGTGCTGCCTCGAGCCGGGCCCTCCCCTCTTCGATGGAATAGATGCCGGCCTCGATCATGGCCTTGATCCGCTCAATGCGCTTCACCACAGCCGCCTTCCTGGCTGGGTCAGGTCTCGAGGTCTCGGCGGGGGGCCATGCCTCTAACCGACGCACCTTGGCTTTGATGGCCCCGCTGGCGAGGGCGATGCAGGCCGCGTGCAACTCGCGGTAGTAGGCCCGCCCAATCCCCCCACATTTGCGGTTGCGGCACTTCGCCACGATGCTCCCAGGATAGCGGCGGTTCCCCTGCAATGATAGCCGCATCCCGCAGTGGCAGAACAACATCCCCGTAAAGGGCAGAATCTCGAGCCGAGACATGGGAGGCCCGCCCCGCTTGAGGGTGGCCAGCCGGAGCTGCACCCGCTCGAACAGTTCAGTGGGAATCACCTGGGGGATCTTCACCGTCACGGTGATCGGCCCGCCCTTCTTGCGCCGGTAGCGATGGGTCCACTCGCCCACGAAGGCGCGATTTCGCAGCATCCGCAGGATGGTGGCCTTGTCCCATATCCCGCCCTGGGCCGTGGGAGCCCCCTCGCGGTGTAGCGTCTCCGCGATGGCAGAGGCGGTCATCCCCTGGTCGAACATCCTGAAGATTCGCAGGGCCAACTCTTGGCCCTCAGGGTCGATCTCGAGACGGCTCTTGCCGGTCAGAGGGTGGTAGGTGCGCCGTAGGCCCAGGGGCACCCGCCCTGTGGGGGCGACCTCTCCCCGCATAGCCGCCTGGATTCTGGCATCGTAGAGCCGCCGCACCGTGCGCCGGTAGTCCACCTGGGCAAAGAGGGCATCCGCGCCAAAGCGGAACTCGCCCATCTCGTCATCGAACTGGTACTGTCCGTGTAGGGTGCTGTGCAGCTCGACCCCCGCTGAAACGATCTCTTCGGCTATCTGGTGGGTCACCAGCGCCTTGCGGCCCGCGCGGGTGATGTCGTAGATCACCACCGCGTCGAAGAGCCCCCGTTTACAGTCTGCAAGGAGCTGATCGAGCCCGGCCCGCTCCCTCACCCGCCCGCTGATGGTGTCGCGGTAGGTGGCGACGATCACCCCGCCCACCCGCTCGACGTAGGCCCGGTTCTCACGCTGGTGGGCTTCGGGCGAAGAGAGCTTGTCCTGGGGGGATGAGCTGAAGCGGAGGTACTCAGCGAAGCGTTTCATGCTACCCTCGAGGCATGGCTGGCAAGGCAAGAGCGAAAACCAAGGCCGAAAAACCCAGCGCTTGGGCAGACCCCAACATGGAGCGCATCCATAGCCAGGCCCCCAAGTTCACGCCCCGCGAAGCCGACGAGCTGGAGAAGGCCATCAGGGAGCTGAAGCCGACCAAAAAACGATGATCAGCTCGAAGAAAAACTACGTCGCGGACACCGACTTTTTCATTGGGTACTTCCGCGGCGAGGCCAACGCCGTAGCTACCTTCCAAAAGCTCAGACAGAACCAGCTCTTCCTGTCCACCTATACCTACTTCGAGCTCCTGGAGGGGGAATACTACCGGGCCCCTGGTCGGGTCGGGGCTATGCGGCTGTGGCTGGACAACTTCACAGTACTGCCCTTCGGCACGGGCATCGCGCTGGTGGCAGCACGACACCAAGCCCGCCTGAGGAATAGTCGTCAGGCGCTCATGTCGGAAGGAGACCTGATCATCGGGGCTACGGCAGTCCATTACGGCTTCAGTCTCCTCACCCGGAACGTGAAACACTTCGCCTCGATGCAAAAGGCTGAGAAGCTGGATATTGAGGACTGGGCAGCTGTGTAAGCAATGCGCTGAAGCGGAGGTACTCAGCAAAGCGTTTCATGCCAGCCTCGAGACATAGTGACGGGTTATGATGGATATATGGCTGTCAAGGCTTTGACCAAACGTAAAGTTACCCGCCCGCAACTTCGCAGCGAAGTTCTGGACAGGTATGAATTCGAAGATCCTGCCATGAAAGCGTGGGTTGCCAAACTGCTCGACTCCTTTACCGACGAAGAGGCCAAAACCCTAGCTAAGGTGACCCGCCGCAAATCCGCTCGATGAGTAAATATGTCCTGGATACCAACCTCCTGATTGCAGCCATCCGTCTCGAGCCCAAAGCCTTGCAAGCCCTTTCCCGGCTCCAAAAGAGCCGGGTCGTCATTGCGGACGTAGCTTTTTACGAGCTGATGCTGGGGGAGTTTCTCGTGGGAGACTCCCGCAGTAAAGAGGCCCGGCAACGCAGACGCCAGCGAGAGATATTGCTGGCGGGGATAGACCACTTGCCCTTCGATGCCAAGGCTGCCGAAATAGCCGCCAAAGCCCAGGCTCAGCTCAAACAACAGAACCAGGGTCTGGAGCTGCGCGATCTGTTCAATACAACAACCACAAGCAAGCCGTCCTAGCCGCGTATGGCATCCGTAAGGATCATGGCATCTCGATGTACGCCTACCGATGCCCTTACTGCCGCGCCTGGCACCTGGCCAGCCGCCGCAAGCACCGGCGCAAGACGCGGCGTAAGAGGCCAGTACAATTAAACTGGCATCAACGCATCGCCCGCAAGCCCTAGGGGGGATGAATATGCAGAAAGCTCGCCTGATCCTCATCCTGCTCGTTGCCGCCTATTTTGCCCTGACCCTGCGTCCCAACGCCGGCCAGACTACGCCTGCGCCCATCACTACGGCCCCAGCCCGCCAACCTATCGCCTCCACCGACTGGCGGCAGGAGTTCAGCACCCTCTGGGCCAGGGCCGAGCAGCAGGGCTACGTGATCGCCTTCGAGCCCTGGCCCGCGGGCGGTGGCGGCCTGCTGATGGTCTACAACAGCGGCACGCTCGTGGCGACCACCAGCGCGCCATATGACCGCCTGGTGCTCACTTTGGAGCGGCTGGTTAATTAACCGCTTGACACTCCCACGGCTAAAGCACGTGGGATTCTTGGGCTCACCAATGCGCCCGGTACGAACGTCTTACACGGTGATGCACGGTATTTCAACCGTCTCCTCAAGCGTGACTTCCCGTGTGTCCCACGGTATGGAGTTTGGCCAAGAGTGTGGCTTGGTTTTCGCCACACCAGACCGAGATTCGCACGCTACAGGTTTTACCCGCCCAGCGCTTCGTGGACGGAACCCCCTACCCCGCCCCGCCAAGGCGGGGCGGCAAGAACCTCGGGAACTGCTGTTCCCGATGGGCATTTTATCACAGCCAGCCCTATGCCACGTGCCCCTGCGGGGCACGTGGGGGAGTCCTCGCCTCGCCGTGGCGAGGCGACCAGGGCTAAAGCCGCTGGGTTTTATAGCTCCCCCACACCCCCTCGCTTCGATAAATATCTACTGGGAGCGAGCTGGTGCGACCTGCTCCACGCCTACAACGTGGGGCCCAATGCCTTCAAGGCGGGCAAGCGTAACTGGCCCTACGTGAACAAGATCATCGGGTGGGCCAACCAATACACGGAGCTGAAAGCATGAAGATCGACGGGGAGGCAGTAGACGTCTTCAGGATCAGCGCACTATTCGCGGCCATTGCCGCACTCCTGTCGTCGCTGGCCAGCCTGCTCACGTCGCACTGGCCTCCCACCCCCTTATCCGTCATACGCGCCACCCTCAACGTGGCCAGTACGGCCTTCTGGGGGGGTATCTCCGGCTGGACGCTGTATGCCATGATGCCCAGCGTTGAACCCACCATGCTGGCCGCGTTCAGCGCGGTGATCGGATCGTATGGGCACAAGGTGAGTCGGCGCGTGCTACTGACGGTGCTGGGGCGGGTGCTCAACCTGCCCGGATTGGATGATGAGCGTCGCAAAGCCGATTAAGCCTCTTCTGTAGCACGAATGAATTGCAACTCGTAGAGGTCGCGGTAGAGCCCACCCGCGGCCAGCAGCTCCTCATGGGTGCCCTGTTGCACCACCCGGCCATCCTCGAGCACCACAATCACGTCGGCGCGGCGCACGGTGGAGAGGCGGTGGGCGATGACGAAGGTGGTGCGGCCTTGCATGAGGGTCTCGAGCGCCTCCTGCACCAGCATCTCCGACTCCGAGTCGAGCGAGCTGGTAGCCTCGTCGAGGATGAGGATGCGGGGGTCCTTGAGCAGAGCCCTGGCAATTGCGATGCGCTGGCGCTGGCCGCCCGAGAGCCTCACCCCGCGCTCCCCCACCAGGGTCCGGTAGCCCTCGGGGAAAGCGCTGATGAACTCGTGGGCGTTGGCTGCCCTGGCGGCGGCGATGATCTCAGCCTCGCTCGCGCCGGGGCGGCCATAGCCGATGTTCTCCGCGATGGAGCCGGAAAACAGCAGGGTCTCCTGGGGCACGATGCCGATGTGGGAGCGCAGCTCTCGCAAGGCGACCTCGCGCACGTCGAGGCCGTCTATGCTGATGCTCCCGCCGCTCACGTCGTAAAAACGCGGGATCAGCGCCACCAGGGTGCTCTTCCCAGCCCCGCTGGGGCCCACGATGGCCACCACCTGACCGGGCTTGGCCTCGAGGCTCACCCCCCGCAGCACCTCGCCGCGCTCGCCGTAGGCGAAGCGCACGTCCTGAAAGCGCACCCACCCCTGCACCCGCTCCAGTGGCTTGGGCTGGGGTGCCTCGAGCAGGTCGGGGCGCTCGTCGAGCAGCTCAAAGATGCGGCTGGAAGCTCCCAGAGCGCTCTGGATCTGCGTGAAGATGCCGGTGAAGGTGCCCACGGTCGCGGCGATGTTGAAGGTGTAGAGCACGAAGGTAAAGAGCTGGCCGGGGCTGATCTCCTTTAGTGCCACCAGCCGCCCGCCGTACCAAAGCACCAGGCCCAGTGCGGCGAAGACGGCGAAGAAGATGATGGGGTTGAGCACCGCCCCCAGCACCGCCCGCCGCAGCGCCACGCGGAAGGAGTTGCCGATCAGCTCGCCATAACGCTTTGCCTCGAGCCCCTCCGCCGTAAACGACTGCACCACCCGGATGCCCGATAGGGTTTCCTCAGCGCGGGCGTTGGCCTCGGCCACGCGGTCTTGGAACTCCTTGGAGACCCGGCGGATCATGCGGCCCAGGAAGATCGCCGCCAGGATCACCACCGGCACCACCGCCAGGATCAGCGCGGTGAGCTTCCAGTTGGTGAGGAAGAGGATCAGCAGCGTGCTCACGAGCACCAGAGGCTGGGTGAAGAGCTGGACGAGGGTGCTCGAGACCACCGCCTGCACGGTGGCGATGTCCGAGGTCAGACGGCTGGTGATGTCGCCGGTCTTGTTACGCTCGAAGAAGCGGGGGGAAAGGGTGAGCAAGTGGGCATAGAGCGCCTTGCGCAAGTCGGCCACCACGCCCTCGCCGGTGCGGGCGACGAGGTAGCTCTGAACGCCGGTGAAGGCTGCCTGGCCCGCGAACACCCCCAGCAACACCAGCAGCAGCGAGTCGAGCCGGGCCAGGTTGGCCTCGAGGAAGGAGGCGTTGATCAGGCGGCCCACCACCTGGGGGAACAGCAGGTTGAAAGCGGTGGAGATCAGGCTGGCGACCCCGGCCACCACCAGACCCCAGCGGTAGGGCCTCGTGTAGGCCAGCAGGCGGCGCAACTGGCCCAGGTCGCGGCGGCTGGGCGGGCGGGCGTTTTCACGTTGAGGACGAGGCAGCGAGTACATGACGGCATTCTAGCCCTTCGCCTGCCTTCAACTCCCTCCGCGAACACGGTTGCGCGAGGCTTTGGATAAACTGGCAGCGTGAATTACGGCGAGTGGGTCTTGCTGCAAGACCGGCGGGGACGCAATTACCTCTTCCGACTCAAGGAAGGGGGCAGCTTCGACACCCAGCGGGGCTCCCTGCGACACCAGCAGATCCTCGAGGCCGGCTATGGGGGCAGCGTCGCCACCCCCCAGGGCGAGCCCTTCACCGTTCACCGGCCCACCCTTGAGGACTATGTGCTGCACATGCCGCGCGAGGCCACCCCCACCTATCCCAAGGACGCCGCTACCATCGCTTTCCTGCTCGACCTAGCTCCGGGTATGCGGGTGCTCGAGGCCGGCTCGGGCTCCGGCGGCCTGACCCTATTCCTCGCGCGCGCAGTAGGCCCCGGCGGGCAGGTCTGGAGCTACGAGTGGCGCGAGCGCCACCAGGCCAGGGCCCGCCACAACCTGCAAGCCTTCGAGGATTGGCACAACGTCACCTGGGTGCTGGGCGACCTGGCCGAACTCGAGCCCCCCGCCCAGCCCTTCGACGGGGTGGCCCTCGACCTGATGGAGCCCTGGAATGTGCTCCCCGCCCTCACCCCCGCCCTCAAGCCCGACCGCTTCGTGGTGTGCTATCTGCCCAACCTCACCCAGGTGGTCGCCCTGCTCGAGCACCTCAAGGCCCAGGCCCTCCCCTACCTCCACGAGCGCACGCTCGAGGTCATCCACCGCGAGTGGGACATCCGGCCCCCAGTAGCCCACCCCAGCTTCCAGCAGGTGGGCCACACCGCGTTCCTGGTGCAGCTGCGGCGGCTGGCGGGGAACGGTAAGCCCTAAACACGTCGGAAAAAGGGCGGGCACGGGGGCCCGCCCCTACAGAAGGCGTTTTGCGTCTTGCGTCTCGCTACGACGTAGGACGTACAACCCTGTAAGGTAGACCTATGACCGGAGTCGTGCTGCTCCACGCCTTCCCCTACCCCACGATGTGGGGGCCGCAGCTCGAGGTGCTCCAGCCGCGCTATCCCGTCATCGCCCCGAACTACATGGGCAAAACCCTCCCCGAGGCCGCAGAGCAGGTGCTGCGGGAAATGGACTGGCTCAGGTGGGACAAGGCCGTGCTGGTGGGGCTTTCCATGGGCGGGTATCTCTCCTTCGAGCTGTGGCGGCAGGCCCCCGAGCGCATCGCCGGGCTGGTGCTGGCCGATACGCGCGCCGGGGCCGACAACCCACAAGGCAGGGCCACCCGCGACCAGCAGGCCGCCCGCATCCGGGCCGAGGGTCTGGCCTGGTTCCCTGAAGCCCTCCTGCCCAACCACCTGGGCAAGACCACCCGCGAGCACGAGGCCGAGATCGTGCAGAGCGCCGCGCAGATGATCCTGGACAACGAACCCGAGTTGGTCGCGCGCAGCCTCGAGGCCCTGCGGGACCGCCCCGACTCCACGCCCACCCTCCCCACCATCGCCGTACCGACCCTGATCCTGGTGGGCGAGGAGGACAGCGTGACCCCTATAGCCGAGGCCCGCACCCTGTACAAAGCCATCGAGGGCAGCCAGATGCTGATTCTGGCCGAAGCCGGGCACCTCTCGAGCCTCGAGAGCCCCACCACCTTCAACACCGCGCTGCTGGGCTTTCTGGCCCAGGTCCTGAGCTGAGCCCCTGCTCAGGAGCGAGGAGGCGGCCCGCTGGACTCGCGCACGACCAGCCGGGTGGGCAGGATCACGGGCTCGAGGGCTTCCCTGCCCTCGAGCAGGGCCAGCAGCATCTGCCCGGCCCGTCGCCCCTTCTCCACGTGGTCCTGCCGCACGGTGGTCAAGCTGGGGGTGGTCTGGGCCGCTATGGGCGCGTCGTCGAAGCCCACCACGGAAAGCCCGGTGGGAACCGCGGTGCCCTGCCGGGCCGCGTGCTCCAGCACCCCCAGGGCCAGTTGGTCGCTCATGGCCAGAATGGCCGTGGGGCGCGGTGACTGACCCAGCAAGACCTCAGCCGCCCTCCGGCCCTCTTCCAGCGTGTTCTCCGGACACTCATACACCACCACGTCCCGCCCCCACGACAACCCCGCAGCCTCGACGGCCACCCGGTAGCCTTGCAGGCGCGCCCGGGTCGGCCCGTAGGAAGCCCCAGCCTGCTGCTCCAGGGTCAAAATCCCGCCCACGCTCTGGCGAGTCAGTTCCAGCGAAGCAATCCCCAGGCGGCGGTGTCCTAAAGCGATCAGGTGCTCAGCGGCTGCTCGCGCTCCCCCGACGTCGTCTACGGTAACCCAGGGCAGGCCGGGGGTGTCGCTGAAGTTGTCCACCAGCACGGTCGGCAACCTGCGCCCGATCACGGCCTGGTAGAGGGGGTCGCCGTCGGCGAAGCACTGCACCACGAAGCCGTCCACGCTGGCGGTAGCGGCCAGAGTGCTGTCTTCCTGGGGCGTGCTGCCCACGAGCAGCAGGCCATAGCCCGCCTGCTCGGCCTCGAGGGCGATGCCCTGGATGAACAGCGGGGCCACCGGGTCGGTGAAGGCATAGGACAGGCGATCCGGGTAGACTACGCCGATGGCCCCTACCCTGCCCCGCCGCAATCCCCGCGCCATCGGATCGGGGCCGGAATAGCCCAGCCGCCGAGCGGTTTCGAAGATCCGCTCCCGTAATTCAGGCGAGAGTTGGTCGGGGCGGTTGTAGGCATTGGAGACCGTGGAGGTCGCCACCCCCAGCGCCTGGGCGATGTCCTTGAGCGTGACCTTCTTGTCCGGCTTGACACCCATCCTCGCTATGCTATACTACTGAAACGATTCAGATGAATCGATTCAGATACGTCCCCATCTGAATCCGGGAGGAGGAGCCATGTTCAACCACCATTTCATCGTCGCCAATTTCGTCCGCCAGGCCATGCGGGATGCTCTCGAGGGCAGCGGGCCCACCGGCAACACCCGCGACACCCAGGAAACCCTCCTGGCGGTGGGCGCTCGTCGGCGTATGGGCTGGCTCGAGACCGTCCTGCGCTGGTGGAGAGCACGCCACCCGGCAGCCAAGACCGAAGCCAGGTGCTGACGCCGAGCACCGTCGGGTAGGGGTTCTGTCGTCAGCGAGGCGACAAAACCCCTACCCGATGCGCCGGGTCAGGTGAGCGCTCTGCACGATGGCGGTGGCGATCTCCTCGATGGAGGCCGCGGTGGTGTCGAAGAAGCGGATACCGTTGGCCCGGAAAAGTTGCTCGGCCCGCTTGACCTCGTACTCACAGCGCTCCAAAGCCGCGTAGCCGCTCCCCGGCCTGCGCTGGGTGCGGATCTGGTGTAGCCGCCGGGGGTCGATGGTCAGGCCGAAGACCTTGTTCGCGTAGGGCCTCAGCGGCTCGGGCAGGCGCTGGCGCTCGAAGTCCTCCTCGGCCAGGGGGTAGTTGGAGGCGCGGATGCCGTACTGCAAGCCCAGGAAGAGGCAGGTGGGGGTCTTGCCCGCCCGCGAAACCCCGATGAGGATCACGTCGGCGAGTTGGTAGTGCTTCTCGCCTACCCCGTCGTCGGTGGTGAGGGCGAAGTCCACCGCGTCGATGCGGGTGAAGTAGGCGCTCACGTCGCCGATGCTGTGGTAACGACCCACCCTGGGGGTGGTGGGCTGGCCCAGTTCGGCCTCGAGCACGCCCAGATAGGGCGTGAACAGGTCGAAGAACAACGCGGGGGCGGTCTCGAGCTGCGCCAGCAGGCGGGGATTGGTCAGGGTGGTGAAGAGGATGGGCCGCACGCCCCCACTCCGGTAGCGCTCGTTGATCTCCTCCACCACCGCCTGCACCTCGGCCTCGGTGTCCGTGAAGGGGCGCGTTAAGTACTCGAAACGCACCCCCTCAAAATGGGCCAACAGGCTACGGGCCACCGCCTCGGCGGTCAGGCCGGTGTGGTCGGAAACGATGAAGACCGCTCGAGAAGGCTGGTCCATGGCTTCAATGTAAGGGGGCCGCAACTCCCCCAGCAGGTGGTGTAGGTGTTTTTGTTACAAACCCCGTAACGGTGTACACAAGAACTCCAGTCAGGCTTTTTACACACTACCGATTATTGCACCCTGGAGCCCAGGAGGAACCTCATGGCCTACATTCGCTGGTTCGACACGCTCAGCATGAAAGACCTCGAGCACGTAGGGGGCAAGAACGCCTCCATCGGGGAAATGATCGCCAAGCTCTCCCAGGCCGGGGTGCGGGTGCCGGGCGGCTTCGCCACCACCGCGCTGGCTTTCCGGGAATTCCTCGCCCACAACCACCTCGAGGAGTACATCCGCAAAGCCCTGGGGGGTCTGAACATCGACGATGTGGACGAACTAGCCCGCGTAGGCGCGCAGATTCGGGCTGCCGTAGAGGCCGCCGAGCTACCCAAAGACCTCGAGGTAGCCATCGTAGACGCCTATATTCGCCTTCAGCGCCAGTCCGGCGCTGATTTTTCTGTCGCGGTGCGCTCTTCGGCCACCGCCGAGGATCTGCCCGAGGCCAGCTTCGCCGGTCAGCAGGAAACCTTCCTCAACGTCAAGGGTGTGGAGAGCGTCCTGCTGCACGTGAAGAAGGTCTTCGCCTCGCTGTACAACGACCGGGCCATCGCCTACCGCGTCCACCACGGCTTTGCCCACGAGGAGGTGGCGCTTTCAGCTGGGGTGCAGCGCATGGTGCGCGCGGATTTGGGTGCGAGCGGCGTGGCCTTCACCCTCGACACCGAGTCGGGCTTCCGCGAGGCGATCTTCATCACCTCGAGCTATGGCCTGGGTGAGATGCTGGTGCAGGGCGCGGTCAACCCCGATGAGTTCTACGTCTACAAGCCGGGGTTGCGCGCGGGCCGCAGGGCCATTCTCCAGCGCAGCCTGGGCAGCAAGCTGCAGAAGATGGTCTACGGCGAAAGCGGCGTGGTGACGGTGGAGACCTCCCCCGAGGAGCGGCGGCGCTTCTCGCTGTCCGATGCCGAGGTCACCGAGCTGGCCCGCCAGGCCCTCTTAATCGAGGAGCACTATGGCCGCCCCATGGATATCGAGTGGGCTAAGGACGGCCTGGACGGACAGATCTACATCCTGCAGGCGAGGCCCGAGACGGTGCAAAGCCGCGGTGGGCGGGTCATCGAGCGCTTCAGCATGACCGAGCGGGCCGAGATCCTGGTCACGGGCCGCGCGGTGGGCTCGCGCATTGGGGTGGGCACCGTGCGCGTGATCAACTCCCCGAAGGAGATGAACCGCGTGCAGCCGGGTGACGTGCTGGTGGCCGACATGACCGACCCCGATTGGGAGCCGGTGATGAAGCGAGCCGCGGCCATCGTAACCAACCGGGGCGGGCGCACCTGCCACGCCGCCATCGTGGCGAGAGAGCTGGGCATCCCGGCGGTGGTGGGCACCGGTGACGCCACCCGCGTGCTGCAGGACGGCCACACCGTGACGGTCTCCTGCGCCGAGGGCGACACCGGGCGGGTCTATGCCGGGGCGCCGAAGTTCGAGCTCCAGCGTATCGAGCTCGACAAGATGCCCGAGATCCCGGTCAAGATCATGATGAACGTCGCCAGCCCCGAGCGGGCCTTCAGCTTCGCCAACCTCCCCAACGCCGGGGTGGGGCTGGCGCGACTCGAGTTCATCATCAACAACGTCATCGGCATACACCCCAAGGCCCTGCTGGACTTCGAGCGCCTCGAGCCCGCCCTCAAGGCCGAGATCGAGCGCCGCACCGCCGGCTACGCCTCCCCCGCCGACTTCTTCCGCGAGAAGCTGGCCGAGGGCGTGGCCATGATCGCCGCCGCCTTCGCGCCCCACCCCGTGATCGTGCGGCTGTCGGACTTCAAGTCCAACGAGTACGCCCACCTCCTGGGCGGCACCCTCTACGAACCCAAGGAAGAAAACCCCATGATCGGCTTCCGGGGCGCCTCGCGCTACCGCAGCGCCGATTTTGCTGAAGCTTTCGCGCTCGAGTGCCAGGCACTCAAGGAAGTACGGGACGAGTTCGGTCTGACCAACGTATGGATCATGATCCCCTTCGTGCGCACCGTGGGTGAGGCGCGGCAGGTGATCGAGGTCCTGAAGTCCCACGGCCTCGAGCGCGGCCAAAGTTCTGTAAGCGGTCCATCGGCTATTGGGGACGGCAGCAGGCTCGCATCTGACGATCTCGAGCGCGGCCAGAACGGTCTAAAGCTCATCATGATGTGCGAGGTGCCCTCCAACGCCATCCTGGCCGAGGCCTTCCTGGAGCTCTTCGACGGCTTCTCCATCGGCTCCAACGACCTCACCCAGCTCACCCTGGCTCTCGACCGCGACTCGGGGCTGGTGGCCGAGCTCTTCGACGAGCAAGACGAGGCGGTGAAGTTCCTGCTCTCGAGGGCCATCCAGACCGCTAAGAAGATGGGCAAGTACATCGGCATCTGCGGCCAGGGCCCCTCCGACCACCCCGAGTTCGCCGAGTGGCTGGTGCAGCAAGGCATCGAGAGCATCTCGCTCAACCCGGATAGCGTGCTGGAGACCTGGCTCTACCTGGCCGAGAAGCAAAAGGAAAGCGTGAACGGCTAATCAGCCCGCCCTCGACGCGTGTTTGAGGGGCAGGCGCTCGAGCTTGGCGATCCGGTACTTCAGCCCCTGGCGCTCGAGGTGCTGCAAGAAATCCTTCGGCGCGCCCTCGTCGGTGATGAGCAGGTCGATCTCCTCCAGCGCGGCGAAGCTGGCCAAAGTCGCCCGCCCCAGCTTGCTGGAATCGATCAGGGCATAGGCTGTGTCCACCGACTGGATCATGGCCTGCTTGGTCTGGGCCTCGTAGGGGTTGGGGGTGCTGTAGCCCTTGTGGATCGAGACTCCCGTCGCGCACATGAAGGCCTTGTCGGCGTGGTAGACCTCGAGGGTGCGCACCGCCGCCGGGCCGATGAGGGCCATGCTGTGGTGGCGCACCTGGCCGCCCGTGAGCAGCACCTCCCAGCGGGTCTCGGAGAGCTCGAGGGCGATGGGCACCGAGTTGGTGATGATGTAAAGCGAGCGGAAACGGTGCTTGAGGAATCGGGCCAGGGTGAGGCTGGTCGTACCCGCGTCCAGAATGATGGAATCGCCCTCTTCAATGTACTCCAGGGCTGCCGTGGCGATGGCCTGCTTCTCCGCTTGTTGCAGGTTGACCTTCTCGCGGAAGGAGGGGTTGAACAGGCTCTTGTGGGCGAAGGTCGCCCCGCCGTGGGTACGGTGCAGCAGGCCGCGGCTTTCCAGTTCCGTCAGGTCCTTGCGGATGGTGACCTGGCTGACCTGGAACTCAGCCGCCAGGTCTTCCACCAAAACCGAACCCTTCTGCTCCAGGAGCTCGATGATCTTCCTGCGCCGATCCTCGGTTTTCATAAAGACCCAGGTGAAAAGGTTAACGGGTAAAAAGGTGAAAAGCGAGTAACCGGCCGGGCTTTTCACCTTTTTGCCTTTTCACCTCTTCACCCCTTACCCCCTTCCCCTTCCGACCCGCCCCCGACGGGAAGTTTCAGCGGCTTCCCCGCCCAGTCCTCTCGCATCCAGCCCCAATCGGGGTCATCCACGGGCGGCGTGGCCCGCTGCTCGTTGAGGGCTTCGCCGGCCATGTAGTTGAGGTAGTAGACGTTGGACCCGGGCGGCGCCACAACCGGATGATAGCCCCTGGGCGCGAGGATCAGATCGCCGTCCTTAGCCAGCAGAAGCTCGTCCAGGCCGTCTTCGGGGCTGTAGTTGCGGTGAATGGCCCAGCCGGTCTGGGGACTGATCTTGTAGTAATAGGTCTCCTCGATGTAGAGCGAGCCCATGCGTCCGTCATGGCGGTGCGGCGGCCAGCCCGACCAGAAGCCCGAGGGCGTGTAGACCTCGTAGAGCAGCAGGCGTTCGGCAGGAAGGTGTGGCCCCAGGATGTGCGACACCTGGCGCGTGGCGTTGGCTCCCCCCCGTATCTCCACTCGGATTTCCTCGGGCCTGAACAGCCGCACGGGGTAGCGTCCCTCCGCGGGCGCGCTCCCCAGGGCAAACTCGGCATCCGTGACCACCTGGACCACGTATTCGGTGCGTGGCGGCAGGTACAAGACCGAAGGCAGCTCGGAAAAAACATCCTTGCGTTTTAGCTCGAAGGACTGGGTCCCGACCTCGACCTGTATCGCACCCGACAGCGGCACCAGGGCCACCTCCCGACCGTCGGAACGGCTCTCGTGGGTATAGCCCGCCGGAAGGGCGATGGCCTGGAAGGAGAGGTACTTCCACCCCGCCGAAGCCGGGCTCACCTCGACGAGGTTGCCCACACCCGAACGGGGCCTGAGGTGGTGGGGCGAGTTCATGTGACCTCCTCCAGCCGCACCGCCCGCCCCTCTTTGAGGCTCCTGGTCGCCGCCAGCGCGATGCGCAGGGACTCGAGGGCGTCCCTGGCTCCAGGAGTGGGGGTCTCCCCCCTGCTCAGGAAGCGGAAGAAGGCCTCGAGTTCCAGCCGGTAGGCTTCCTTGAAGCGGTCCATGAAGAAGTGGTAGTGGTCGGCCTTGACCCCGCTACCGTACTGCCACAGAGGGGTCTTGGGGGTAGCGTCCATCACCAGCTTGCCCCCTGAGCCGAAGACCTCGGTGCGCACGTCGTAGCCATACACCGCCCGCCTCGAGTTCTGGATGACCCCCAGCGCGCCATTCGTGAAGCGCAGGCTCAGGTTGGTGGTGTCCACGTCGCCGATCTCGCCGATCTGGGGGTCCACCCTGACCGCGCCCCAGGCGTGGACCTCCTCCACCTCCCCCACCAAAAAGCGCGCGCAGTCGATGTCGTGGATGGACTGGTCGATGAAGATGCCCCCGGAGCCCTTGAGGTACTCGAGGGGGGCCGGGGCGGGGTCGCGCATCACCGCGATAAACTGCTCGACCTGCCCGATCTCCCCCGCCTCGATCTTGCTCTTGGCCTGCTGATAGGGCGGGTCGTAGCGGCGCTGGAAGCCGATCTGGAAGGGCACCCCTTTGCGCCTCACGACCTCGAGCACCCGCCGGGTCTCTCCCAGGTCCTTGGCTACGGGTTTTTCGCAGAAGATGGCTTTGCCGGCCAGAGCCGCTAGCTCGATGTAGCGGGCGTGGGTGTCGGTGGGCGTGACGATGACCACTGCCTCCACGCCGGGATGGCGAATGGCCTCCTCAGGCTCGGCATAGACCTTCTCTGCCCGCAGCAGGGTACGAGCCGCCTCCGCTGCTTGGGTATTGGGGTCGGCCACCGCCAGCACCCGGGCCTCGGCCACGCCCAGCATGGTACGCGCATGCTCTATGCCCATTCGTCCTGCACCCAATAAAGCCACTCCAAAGCTCTTTGACATATTCGTTCTCCCTAGCACTCAGCGCTTCGCAACCAGAGCCTCAACTTACGCCCGGACATCAGAACCCTCCCTTGGACTCGATAAAAGCCAGCACCTCATCGAGGTAGGGCATGAAGTCGGCGCAACCGATGCGGGTCACCACGATGGCCCCACAGGCATTGCCCATGCGGGCGCTGTGGTACCAGTCCCAGCCCTGCAAACGCCCATAGATAAAGCCCGCTGCAAAAGCATCCCCCGCACCCAACACGCTGAGCACTTCCACCTTAAAACCCGGAGCATTCACGATGCGGCCATCCTGCAAGTACACATCGGCTCCTCTGGCCCCGCGTTTGACCACCAGGGCCTCCACCCCCCTGCCCAGCAGCGCCCGGATGTTGGCCTCTACGTCGCCCCGGATTTCCGGCGCGGTGATCTGCGAGTGGCGGATGGTGATGTCCTCGGCTCGGCGCAGCATGGCCGCGTTGATCTCTTCCTCGGTGCCGATGGCCACGTCCACCATCGGCAATAAGGCGCGGATTTGCACCCCGTAGGCGCGGGGGTCATGCCAGCCGTCGGCTCGAAAGTCGAGATCCAAAAAGACCGTGGCCCCCCCAGCCTTGGCCTGTTCGGCGGCAAAAAAGGTGGCGCTGCGGCTGGGCTCTTTGGCCAGGGCCACGCCAGAAAGCTGCACGGCTCTGGCCTGGCCAATGGGCGTGTTGAGCACATCATCGATCGAAAGCTGGATATCGGCAGCGTTCTCGCGGTAGAAGGTGATGGGGAATTTATCCGGAGGCTCGATGCCCAGCACCACCGCCGAGGTGCGGGTTCCGGGCTTTTGCGGGATAAAGCGGGTCTCCACTTTTTCGCGCTTGAGCCGCTCGACGATGAACTCCCCTATTTTGTCCACCCCCACCGCCGTCAGCAGCGCGGCCCTGAGCCCAAGACGACTGGCCCCAACCGCGATGTTGAGCGGGCTCCCACCGATGTAGGCCCCAAAGGAGGTGATGTCGGGGAAAGCCGCTCCGACGTCGTTGGAATAAAGGTCAATCGAGGAACGGCCCATGGTGATGAGGTCATAGTGCGTGCTCACGCCGACACCCCCAGGCGTTCCAGCAGCAGCGTCGCCATGCCCGACCCGCCCAGGAGCCGGATGCGCTCCATTACCACCGGAACATAGCGCTGTGCAATGTAGCTTTGTAGCCCGTCGTCCATGGCAGCGGCCTTCCAGCGAGGGTGAGCTGGCTCTAGTTCGGCGGCATGGGTGGCGTAGTACTCCTGGGCGGCCCTCGAGCGCACCAAAAGGCTTTCCGACGACCAGTTAACCTTACACACCCCCGCCTGTACCGCCGCCTGCAAGCTGGCTTGGCTCAAGCCCGACGAGCCATGCAGCACGATGCCGATAGGCCGCCCGGTGAGCTCAGAGGCAAAGGCCTGGTGTTGAGCTACCGCATCGGCTGAAAAAGCGCTCTGCTCGCCCAGACCATGCCGCGTACCCACCCCCGGTGCCCACAGGTAGACCTTGCCGGGGTGCTCGCGCTCGACGCTGCCCAGCAGACGCTCGGCGACCTCGAGCGGGGTCAGACCCTCATCCACTCCGGCTTCCATCTCGAGGGTGACCTCGACCCCGGTTTCGGCTGCGACCTGGCAAAGCTGGTTAATGGTGGCGATATTTTCCGCCTCGGATAATTCGGAGGAGTCCAGCGAAAGCGTGGAAGCCCGCAGCCGCGCCTCGGTCTCACCGAACTTTACCGGCAGACCCCGAATCGCAGCGCTCAGAATCTCCAGGGTCTGGGGGCCTTTGATATGGTCGGTGTGGTAGACCACCGGGACATTGCCATAGCGCTTGGAAGCGGCAAGCACTGCGAGTTGAGCAATGAAGCGGGCCATCCCGGTGAGGGCATCCCCGGCTCCAAAGCTGTGGCCGTTGAGTTGCCACAGGCTGGCCTCGAGGATGATGGGAGCCTGCGTCCGGCGGGCCGCCTCGAGGCAGTCGGTGATGGCGGCGGGGCTGTCTACGTTGACCGCCAGTACCGCAAAACGCCGCTCCAGGGCCAGCTTGAAGAGTTCGCGTGCTTGCAGCGCGTCCAGCAGCATCGCCACCTCCTTAGATCCCGGTCACGGCCCGCAGGTAGTCGCGGTTGCGCCTGGCGCTCTCCTTGGGTTCGCCCATGCCGGGCAGCACGTCCTGCTCCACCGTAATCCAGCCATCGTAGCCTAGCGACGTCAGCTTTCTGGTCACCGCGCCAAAGTCGATCTGGCCCTTGCCCAGCTCGCAGAACACGCCCCGCCCGATAGCCTCCTTGTAGTTCCAGCCCTTCTCGCGGGCCTCGGCGGCGATACCGGGGTGGCAGTCCTTGTAGTGGACGTACCAGATTCGTTCACGGAAGCGCTCGAGGCCCTCCAGCACTTCAGAGGGCTCGTTGGCGCCTGTCCCGTAGAGGTAGTGGCCCGTGTCGAACACCAGCCCAATGATTGTGCCGTCGGTGTGCTCGAGGAAGGCTTCGATCTCCCAGGGGGCCTCGACGTAGCCCGCGCAGTGGTGGTGGAACACCGTGCGCAGGCCGGTCTCGTCGTGGACGGCCCTGGCGATGCGCTCCGCCCCCGAGGCGAAGACCTTCCACTGCTGGGTGCTGAGGCTCATCTCAGGCCGGACGCGCCCGGCGTTCTCGAAGCGCACCTTGTCGCGGCTGTGCTCGTCGGCCAGCACCACGAAGGGCTTCCAGCCGTCGCCCACGTCGGCCACGCTCTTCAACAGGCGGGCCGTGCGCAGCACCCGCTGCTCGCCTGCGGCATGCAGGGCGGGCTCGAGCAGGTAGACCCCCTCGTAGGCCCCCAGCATGGTCAGGCCGCGCGAGGTGAGCTCGAGCCGCAACCGCTCGGGGTCGGTGGGCATGTAGCCCCAGTCGCCCAGCTCGGTCCCGTCATAGCCGGAGGCCTTGAGTTCGTCGAGCATCTGGCTATAGCCGATGCCCTGCCCCCACCCCTCGATGGTGCCCCAACTGCACGGTGCGTTGCCAAAACGGATTGCCATCGTTCAGTGTTCCTTTCGCATGAGTGCCGGCGCCTTCACCAAGGGCTTAGGTCATAAGCGTTTGGTATCTAGCTTCTCCTCAGAAATAGCGCCGCTGCTTCTTCAGGTAGGCTTCGTACTCCTCGCGGGCCTTCCTGACCTCCGGCTGGCCCGATACCTCGGCCACCGGCACGTCCCACCAGCTCTCAAAGGCCGGAACGCGGTCGTCTATGCTCACCGGAACCACAATCACCCTCACGCCCCTGGCTTTGCGGGCCTGTTTGAGGGCTTCTTCCAGCTCGCGGTAGTTTTTGGGGCTCCACACGCTGGCCCCCATGGCCCTGGCGTGGGCGGCGAAGTCCACCTCGAGCGGTGCCCCGTCGGTGCGGCCCGTCCTATCGTCGCGCCGTCGCAGCTCGTTGTTGAAAGAAGGCGAGCCCAGCGACATCTGCAGGCCACGAATCGAACCGAAGGCCTTGTTGTCAATCAGCATCACCGTGAAGCCCAGCCCCTCGGCCACTGCCGTGACGATCTCCGAGTTCATCATCAAGTAGGTGCCGTCCCCCACGAAGACCACCACCTCGCGCCCCGGCTCGGCCATCGCCACCCCCAGCCCGGCGGGAATCTCGTAGCCCATGCAGGAGAAGCCGTACTCGAGGTGATAGGCCTTGGGGTCTTCGCAGCGCCAGAGCTTGAGCAAATCGCCCGGCAGGCTCCCCGCCGCGCAGATCACGGTGACCTTGCCGCCGAAGGTTTCGTTGGTCAGGCCGATGACCTCGGCCTGAGCCATCTCCTTTTTCTCGGACTTGGGCGTGCGGTAGCCCTGGACCAACTCGTCCCACTCCTTCTTGAGCCGGGCGACCTCTTCGCGGTAGGAGGGCGCAGTGCCCACGAAGCCCTTCAGGGCCTGGTCGAGCGCTTCCAGGGCCCGCCGGGCATCGGCCACCAGCGACAGGCCATTCAGCTTGCCCGCGTCGAAGGGGAGCACGTTCACCCCGACGAACTTCACCTGCGGGTTCTGAAAGGCGGTCTTGGAGGCGGTGACGAAGTCGCCCAGCCGGGTGCCGATGGCGAGGACCAGATCGGCCTCTTTGGCCAACCGGTTGGCGGCGGTTCCCCCGTTCGAACCCACCGCGCCCACGCACATGGGGTGATCCCAGGGCAAGGCCCCCTTGCCCCCCTGCGACTCGGCCACCGGAATGCCATAGGTCTGGGCGAAAGCGGCGAGCTGGGCGTGGGCTTCGGAGTAGAGCGTGCCGCCCCCGGTCACGATCAGCGGGCGCTTGGCCTCCTTGATGAGCTCAGCCACCTGCCCCACCACTTCCGGCTCGGGCGCGGGGCGGCGGATGCGCCACACCCTGGGGGCGAAGAAGCCCTCGGGCCAGTCGTAAGCTTCGGTCTGCACGTCCTCCGGCAGACAGATGGTGACCGCTCCGGTCTCGGCGGGGTCGGTGAGCACGCGCATGGCCTCGGGCAGCGCGCTGAGGAGCTGAGAGGGCCGGGTGATACGGGTGAAGAAACGGCTCACCGGGCGGAAGGCGTCGTTGACGCTCACGTCGTGCTCGAGGGGGTGCTCGAGCTGTTGCAGGACGGGGTCGGGCAGGCGGTTGGCGAAGTAGTCCGAGGGCAAGAGCAGCACCGGCAGGCGGTTGATGGTCGCGCCCGCCGCGGCGGTGATCATGTTGAGTGAGCCGGGGCCCACCGAAGCCGTGCAGGCGAAGGTGCTCATGCGGCTCGTGTGCTTGGCGTAGGCCGCTGCCGTATGCACCATGGCCTGCTCGTTCTGCGGGCGGTAGGTGGGCAGACCCACCTCGTCGCCGTACTCTTCCAGGGCCTGCCCCAGGCCGGATACGTTGCCGTGGCCGAATATGGCCCACACCCCCGCGATCAGGCGCATCCGCCGGCCATCTCGCTCGGAGTGCTGGGCGGCCAGGAACTTTACGAGGGCCTGGGCCACGGTCAGTCGTTGGGTGCTCAAATGTGAACCTCCTTTGGCCTCATGTCTCAGGTCGCAGCTCTAAAAAAGTCGAGGGCTGTTAGCCATCAGCCTTTCTCACAACTCCCCCCCAAACTCTTTCACCCCTACCACCTGCCCTGTCTCGAGGGCGTGCTGGGCCGCCTTGGCCAGCCGCAGCGAGTACCAGGCGTCGCGCACACCAGGCTCCAGGGGCTTGCCCGCGTGCAGGTTGCGGGCGAAGGCCACCATTTCAGCCGCGTAGGCTTCGGGGAAGCGTTGCTCGAAGTTGCGGGGGCGGTCGAAGTTCCCCCCGCGCTCGTCATAGAACGTCAGGTCGGGGCGGCGGTCACGCTCGATGTGGATGCGGCCCTTTTCCCCCAGCACCTCGCAGCGGATGTCATAACCGTAGGCGGTGCGCAAGGCCACCTCCAGCGTCCCCACCGCGCCGCTTTCGAAACGTAAGGTGGCCACGGCGGTGTCGAACAGGCCGTATTGCTTCAGCTCTGGCTCGGCCAGCGCGCCCCCGACGGCGTAGACCTCGGCCACCTCGCCCACCAGGAAGCGGGCACTGTCCAGGTCGTGAATGCCCATGTCCACCAGCAGGCCACCGCTGGTCTTGAGGAAGTCGAGCTTGGGAAGGTAGGGGTCGCGCCCCACCAGCCGGATGCCCTCGAGCCTCCCCAATTCCCCCCGCTCGATCATCTCCTTGGCCCGCACATAGGCCGGGTCGTAGCGGCGCTGGAAGCCCACCTGACAGGGCACGCCGGTTCGCTCCACCGCCGCCACCACCCGCCGACCGGCTTCCAGGCTCTCGGCGATGGGCTTTTCTACGAAGATGGCCTTGCCCGCCCTCGCGGCGGCCTCCACCACCTCAGCATGGGTGGGGGTGGGAGTGGTGATGATGACTGCGTCTACGTCGGGCTGGAAGGCGTCCTCGAGGTGCGTGGAAGCCTTGGCCCCCAGCTCCACCGCTACCCGCTCGGCGTTCTGGGCTAGGGTATCCACCACCCGCACCACCCGGCACTCGGCCAGCCCCGAGAGCACCCGGGCGTGGGCCAGGCCCATCCGGCCCGCGCCGATCATGGCCATGTTGAGGGTCTTCATGAAGTTCTCCAGGTCATCACAGGGTCTGGGTTCGTACAGCTTTCAGCCCTCAATTCGGCTTATGCAGTTCCTCCGCCGCCTTGTGCTCGATCTGGGCGGCAGTGGTGGGGTCTTTCTTGGCGATGAGGTCGAGTTCCACCGCCAGCGCCTCGAGTTCCTCCCCCCCGGCCATCATCTGCAAGAGTTGCTCACGGGTGGCTTCCTCCTTCTTGAAGGTGCCGTAGCTCCTGCCCCGGTTCAGCACCGTAAAGGTGTCGCCCACCGCCCAGGCGTGATGGACGTTGTGGGTGATGAAGATCACCCCCAAACCGCGCAGCTTGGCCTGCACGATGTATTTGAGCACCACCGCCGACTCCTTGACCCCCAGGGCTGAGGTAGGCTCGTCGAGGATGAGCACCTTGGCCCCGAAGTAGACCGCCCTGGCGATGGCCACCGACTGCCGCTCACCCCCCGACAGGGTGCCCACCGGCTGGTCGGGGTCGCGGATGTCAATACCGATTTTTTTCATCTCCTCGCGGGCCACCTGAGCAGCAAAGGCGGCGTCGTAGAGGGTGAAGGGGCCTACCTTTTTTTTGGGCTCGCGCCCGAGGAAAAAGTTGCGGCTGATGCTCATCAGCGGCAGCATGGCCAGGTCCTGGTAGACCGTGGCGATGCCTTTGTCCAGGGCGTCTCGAGGCGAGTTGAAGACCACGGGCTGCCCCTCCATGTAGATCTGGCCTTCCGAGGGTTGGTGCACCCCCGAAAGGGCCTTGATCAGGGTGCTCTTGCCCGCGCCGTTGTCGCCCAGCAGGCAGTGGACTTCGCCCGCGTACACCCGCATGTCGATGTCCTTGAGCGAGACCACCGGCCCGAAGTACTTGCTCACCTTGCGCAGCTCGATCAGTGGCGTCATGGCCTCACCTCCGCACCTGCATGGAGAGCTTGCGCAGGTAGTTGTTCAGGATCACCGCGCCCAGGATCATGCCCCCCACCATCACCTTGAACCAGTCGAGGTCGATGTTGGTGTACACGATCCCTTGCTGCACGATCGCCAGGATCAAGGCCCCGATGCCCGCGCCGATCACCGAGCCATAGCCCCCGCTCAGCAAGCAGCCGCCGATCACCGAGGCTGCGACGGCCTCGAGTTCCTTCCCCATCCCCTGCAACACGTTGGCCGAGCCCAGCCCCATCACCTGGATCGCGGCCACCACAGTCGCCGCCGCCGCCGTGAGCATGAAGAGGGTGATCTTCACCCGGCGCACCGGAACCCCCACGTTGCGCGCGGCAGTAGGGTCGCCCCCGGCCCCGAAAATCCAGTTGCCAAAGGGGGTCCGCAGCAGCACCCAGCTCAACACCAGCGTCACCCCCAGCCACCACCACACCGCCGCCGGAAGCCCCAGGAACGCGCCGGTGAACAGGAAGCTCAAGGGGTCCTTGGCCAGCGAGTCCCCCAGCCCCGAGACGATGGTGAGCTTGGTGATCAGCTTGGTAAAGCCGATGTTCGCGCCCGAGAGGATGAACATCATCGCCAGGGTCACGATGAACGAAGGCAGCCCGGTGCGCAGCACCAGCCAGCCGTTGAAGTAACCGATCAGCAGGGCAAAGCCAAGGGTGATCACCAGGGAAAGGGAAATGGGCAAGCCGCCGTAATCGGGATGGCTCAGAATGGCCATCATGACCGCCGCCACCCCGATCATCGAGCCCACCGAAAGGTCGAACTCACCCCCGATCATCAGCAGGGCCACCGCCGCCGCCAGGATGCCCAGTTGCGCGGCCACCTCGAGGTAGTTGCGCGTACCGGCCCAGGTCAGAAAACCGCTACCCCCCGCAGCAATCGCGAAAAAACCGAACACCACGACAAGGCCCGCGATCGAGCCGAGCTCAGGGCGCAGCAATAACCGCTGCCAGAGGCTTATAGGCCGCAGCCGCTCGTCCTGTGTTCTCACCGCCATGTCTTCGCCCCCTCAAAATCCTCTTTACTCTTTAGAAAACCGAGGCTCCCAACCGTTCTCGTTGAGAGCCTCGAGCACAGCGCCCAGCTTCAGAACCTCCGCCCAACCGGCGTAAGCTCTAAAGTGCCTGCGGGTCACCTCGAGCTAACGTGCCTGACGTGGCCATCGGCCATTGGCGACTTCTGCCACCAAGTGCCCTCCAATCCTGGGAGACTTAGCGGATGCCCTTCTTGCTCAGGTCGATCACCTGGGCGGCGTTCTCGGGGGTGACGAAGCCCGGCCCGGTGAGGATGACGTTGTTGGCCGGCAGCAGGCCGTAGCGAACGTAGTTGGCCAGGATCACGATAGGCAAATAACCCTGCAGCCACTGCTGCTGGTCGATGGCGAAAGCCATCTTCTTCTCGCTCAACGCCTTGAGCACCGCAGGCGAAAGGTCGAAGGTGCCAAAGACCAATTTTTTGCCTTCAATGGCCTGCAACACGGGCTCAGCAGCCGTAGGGCCAAGGGTCAGAACGCCGTCAATGGTGGGGTCCTTCTGCAAAGCGGCGGCGACTGCGTTCTTGATGCCCGTAGGATCACCGATCTTGACGGGGATCACGTTGGGCTTGGTCCCCAGGCCATCGAAGAAGCCCTTGCAGCGAAGGTCGAGCGCCACGTTACCGACTTCTTGGTTGATGCAGATGGCGTTCTTCACGCCCGCTGCCTTCATGCGCTTGCCCGCCCCCAGACCGGCTTCGTACTCGGTCTGTCCCACGTGAACCAGCACGCCCAGTTTCTCAGCCACATCGGAACCAGAGTTCATCGAAACGACCGGGATGCCCGCCTTCACCGCGGCGGTGATGGACCTTTCCAGGGCTTTGGCGTCAGGAATCGAAACCACGATCGCGTTGGGCCTGGAGGCCACCGCGGCGTCGATGAGTTGCGCCATGCGCACCATGTCGAAGGTCTCGGGCGCGCGGTACTCCACCCGCACGTTCATGTCCTTGGCCGCCTGGTCCACTCCGTTCTTGACCACCGACCAGAAGGGGTCAGCCGCCTGCCCGTGGGATACCACGACGATGCGAATCTGCTGGGCCATGGCCAGGCCCATCCCCATCACCAACAACGCACCCAACAGCAATTTCTTCATACCTACCCCCTCCTCCGCCGGGATAAGGGAAAACAGCACCAGACACAAACCATCGCTGGCTAGCCGCAGGACGCTCTCCCACCATCGGCGGCGACCGTTGAACTCTCAGGTCAGCGGTATTGTAAGCACGGTATGTTTCGTTTGTCAATCGCTATGGCGTCTTAATGAAAGTAAAACGAAGAAAAAAGTTTCGTATTAGAAAGTTGAAGGGTTGAAGCGAAAGGCAAAGCGCAAAAGCGCGTATGGTCCGGTGTAGTGGGGAATTCAGCCATACCCGTCACCACCCATGCGCTCACTCCGGTTTGGCCTCCCGTCCCATCAGCGCCGAGAGCACCTCGAGCGGCTTCTCACCCTGGTAAACCACCCGCCAGACCGCTTCGGTGATGGGCATCTCCACACCCGACCGCTGCCCCCACTCGTGCAAAGCCTTGACGGTGTAGATGCCCTCGACGACCTGTTTGCCAGCCTCGAGTTCCCTCAGTGTGGTCCCGCGGGCGATCTTCTCTCCGGCCCCGCGGTTGCGCGAGTGCAGGCTGGTGCAAGTAGCGATCAGGTCACCCAGGCCCGAGAGGCCGTAAAAGGTTTCGCTCTGCGCCCCCTGGGCTACCCCAAAGCGCACGATCTCGCGCAGGGCGCGGGTCATGAGTGAGGCCTTGGCGTTGTCGCCCAAGCGCAGGCCGTCCACCATGCCCGCCGCCAGGGCGATGACGTTCTTGAGGGCTCCGCCCAGTTCCACCCCCACGATGTCGTTGCTGGTGTAGACCCGAAAACTGGGACCGGTAAGCAGCTTCTGCACCCACCGGGCCAGTGCGGCGTCGGAGGAGGCTACCACCGAGGCAGCGGGCTGAAAGCGGGCGATCTCCTCCGCCAGGTTGGGGCCCGAGAGGGCGGCTACACGCTCCGCTCGCGTCACCGCAGCGATGACCTGGCTCATGCGGGTGAGGCCATCGTCGGTGTAGGCCAGCCCCTTGGTGAGCGAGAGGTAGGCCGGGGCCCTGGGCATGGGTGCGAGCGTTTGGGCCAGGGCTCTCGAGGGCACCGCCACCACCGCCAAAGCCGCGCCTTCGAGCGCTTCGGCGGCGCTGGACGTGGGCTGCAGGTTGGCAGGCAGGGCGATCCCCGGCAAGTACTCCCGGTTCTCCCGCATGGCCAGCATGGCCTCGGCCTGCTCCCTTCGGCGGGCCCACAGTGCCACCTCGAGGCCCTTCTGCGCCATCAGCAGGGCAACCGCCGTGCCCCAGGCCCCTGCGCCAATCACCGCGACCTTACCTGGGGAGAGGGTGGGGGAATCGCTCATCGTCCCAGAAGCACCACGATCTCCAAAGCTTCGTACCAAGCTCCTATGAGCAGGAAGAAGCCACCCAGATAGACCATCAAGCCCACCGCCCGCAGCCCCGGACGAAAGCCCTCACCGCGCAGCACCCTGCCTGCCAGCACCATCCCCCCGAAAGTGCCCAGGATGTAGGCCTGCAACTCGATGATCAGCGTGGGAACGTGGGCCAGGAAGGCCACGGTGGGGAAAAGCGCCGGGCTCAGGGCAAAACCGAAGAGGAAGTAGCGCAAGGCGTTGATGAGCAGGGCCGGAACCCCCAGCAACAGCCCCGGCATCGCGGTGGTGAGCACCAGGCCGCGGGTGAAGTTCCAGTAGAAGATCAGCAGGGCAAACTCGAGCACCCCGCCCCTTATGCCCCCCTCCCCGAGGCCGATCTGCTCGAGGGCACCGCCCACCAGCCGCTGCATCAACCCCGCCATCTCGGGCGAGGCGTAGGCCGTCAGGGAGCCCAGGATGAACAGCCCGTAGAGCACGGCGTTGAGCGTGAGGTACAGCCGGGCGTGAGAGCGCACCAGGGCCCAGCCCTCGCGCCACCACCGCGCCAGGATGCCCTCACCCCGCAAGGCCAGCACCCAGCCCAGCGACACCAAGACGAACAACCCCCAGGCCACCGGGCTCTCGATCCACGGCGGCAGCTGTCCTCCGGCGGGCACCCAACTGATGCGGGTTGGTTCACCGTTTTGCAGCAGCACCCGCACCTCGCCGGTCTGCTCGCCCACGCTGGCGGGAAAGCTCACCACGCTGCCCCGCGTGCTCTCCTCCTCCAGGGGCGACTCGAGGTTGACCTTGAGCCCTTGCGGCGGGGGCGGGAAGGCGATGTAGCGCTCGAGGATGCGCACCGACTCCTCGGTGGGCTTGCCGAGGGCCTGGCTGGGGTCTACGGTGTACTTCCCAACCTGCCACTCCTGCACCGCCTGCCTCGCGGCCTCGATCTCTTCGCCGTGGGCCAGGGAAAAACAAAGGCTGAGGGTAAAGAGCAAGGCAAAAAACAGCCGCGCGCCGCAACGGGCCGGGGAGAGCAGGCTGCTCAGCCCGCGATGCCCGGCTCTCGGCAATGCACCTTCAATGCTTTGTGCTGGGTATTGAGCCTTCGACACGGTCATATCTCCCGTAAGGGTACTCCCTGGCGGCACAGCGGACAGTCACTCGGATCATAGGTGGGGAACTCGAGGGCGGTAAGAGCCCTGAAAGGCACCCCGAAGTCGGCCTTCCCGCCGCTGCGGTCCACGATGGCTCCAACCCCCACGCACACTCCCCCCTTGGCTTCGGCAGCCCGGATGGCCCGCTGCACCGAGCCCCCCGTGGTGATCACGTCCTCGACCGCCAGAAAGCGCTCGCCGGGGCGGATGGTGAGCCCTTCGCGCACGTACATCCCGCCCATGCCGTCCTTCTCGGCGAAGAGCGAGCGTACCCCCAGAGCCCGCGCCACCACGAAGGCCAGCGTCACCCCGCCCATCGCCGGGCCGATCACGAACTCCAGCCCCACGTCCTCGAACAGCTTGCCAATCGCCTCCCCGATGGCCTCGGCATACAGCGGGTGCTGCATCAGGGTGACCGATTGCAGGAACATGGGCGAATGCCGCCCGCTCCTGAGCAGGAAATGGCCCTCGTGCAGGGCTCCGGTTTCACGGTACATCTGAAGCACGTCCATCAGGCTCTATGCTAACCGCCGGAGAGACTCTCAGCCCTCAGCGAAGGGCGGGCGTCGGATTCACCACAGCCTGGGCTGATACACCCCCGGCACACGGAAATGCTCGGTGGAAAGGCGATAGCTGGGCTTCGGCAGCCCCGCCTGGCGGCAGGCGGCGCGGAAGAGTTGGCGAATCTGATCGGCAAAGATGCCCTCCCCGCTCATGCGGTAGCCGAAGCGGGGGTCGTTGAGCTGGCCGCCCCGTACGGCCCGGATGCGCTCGAGCACCTTGTCCTTGCGCTCGGGGTAGTGGCGGGAGAGCCAGTCGGTGAAGAGGTCCTTAAGCCCGTAGGGCAGGTGCACGATGGTATAGGCGGCCCACCTGGCCCCAGCTTTGGCCGCGGCCTTGACCAGGGCCGGAATCTCGTGGTCGTTGAGGCCGGGGATGATGGGCGCGGTCATCACCCCCACATTGACCCCGGCGGCAGCCAGGGCCTCGATGGCCGCCAGGCGGCGCTGGGGGGCCGAGGTGCGCGGCTCCATCAGCCGGCGCAGTTCCTCGTCGAGGGTGGTGAGCGAGATGCCCACCGACACGCAGCGGTAGCGGGCCATCTCCTCGAGCAGGTCGAGGTCGCGGGTGATGAGGTAGTTCTTGGTGACCATACCCACGGGGTTGCGGAAGTCGAGGAAGACCTCGAGGCAGCGGCGGGTGAGCCCCAGGTGGCGCTCGACGGGCTGGTAAATATCGGTCACACCGCTGAACATCACCACCTGCGGTTGCCAGCGCGGGTGTGCGAGTTCCTTGCGCAGCAGATCGGGCGCGTCGGTCTTGACCATGATCTTGCTCTCGAAGTCCAGGCCAAGGGAAAAACCGAGATATTCGTGTGTGGGACGGGCGAAGCAGTACACGCACCCATGCTCGCATCCGCGGTAGGGGTTGATGCTGACCTTGGCGGCGATGTCGGGAGAATCGTTGCGGGTGAGGATAGAGCGCGAATGGTCCTTGAAATACTGGGTCTGCGGCTTGAGGCTCTGGGGCTCAAAGTAATCGTCGAGGGGGTCAATGGTGATCTGCAGCCGCTCGAAGCGGTTGGAGGGGTTGGAAGCCGCGCCGCGCCCGACGATGCTGGGGTGAGGGTGGTCGGGGAGACCCATGGAATAAATGTTAGCATATTGTGAGTTAAAATTTCGCTATTGGCGTAATAAGCTGACCTCAAGCCACCCAGGACACCAAGCCAGTCCGAAGCGGAGGTGAGCATGCCCAGGCAGAGCGATTTTCAGGCGCTGTTCGAGCGACTAAAGGCCATCCTCGAGCCCTACGCCCCCCACCTCGAGGTCAAAAGCGACCAACCAGGCGAATACGCGCTCTACACCCACCACAAGCGCCCAGACGGCTACCAGTTCGCCTTCGGCAGCGTTCAGGTCAAGAAAAACTACGTCAGCTATCACCTGATCCCTCTCTACAACCACCCGGAGTTGCTCGAGAAGATTTCCCCCGCCCTGCGCAAGCGCATGCAGGGCAAGTCCTGCTTCAACTTCAAGGCGGCGGACCCGGCCTTGCTCGAGGAGCTATCCCAGCTCACCCAGCGGGGCTTCGAGCGCTTCAAAGCGACGGGGTGGGTGAGCTGAGCGCGCTCAGGTAGGCCTCGGCCTGGGCCACGGCGGCCTCGAGCCGCGGCTTCCCCCCTGGGTAGTACAGCGCCCGGCTGGCCGAGTTGAGCAGCCCCGCTCCCCGCAAGGGTTGGCCGCCCTGGGCCCCCAGGCCGGGCAGGAGGAAGAGCGAGCGGGGCATGGCCGAGCGCATCTCGGCCACCTGCTCGGGATAGGTCGCCCCCACCACCGCCCC
>NZ_QWLA01000039.1 GCF_003574095.1 Calidithermus roseus | reverse complement strand
CTCTCGGGTGGGCGAGGGTGGGGTTTGGCCTGCGCGGGTTGGGCAGTCGCCTTGCGGGGCCTGGCAGTTCCCCTGGCCTTTTCACGCGGCTTAGTCTCGCGGGGGGTCTCGGCCTCGAGCCCCTCCAACCGCGGGCGGCGGGATCCAGGCTCGGCGGTGAGGGCGGCGATTTCCTCGGGGCCCAGGTAGCGCCACTCACCTGGCTTGAGCTCGCCTAGCTCGAGCAGGCCGATCTGGGTGCGCACCAGCCGCTCGACGGGGTAGCCTACCGCTTTGAGCATGCGCCGCACCTCACGCTTCTTGCCCTCGGTCATCACCAGCCGGACTCCACCGTTCATGGGTCTTGCCTCGATGGCTCGAGCCAGCCCGTCGTCCAGCTCGACCCCCTCCACCAGCTTCCTGCAGGCCGTCTGCGAGAGCTCCCCGCCCCTGCACCAGGCCCGGTAGACCTTGCGCACCCCGTAGCGCGGGTGGGTGAGGCGCTGGGTGAGGTCGCCGTCGTTGGTGAGCAGGAGCAGGCCCTCCGACTCCCGGTCCAGCCGGCCCACCGGATGAAGGCCGGGCACGTCGGGCACGAGCTGGTAGACGGTGCGCCGGGCGTGGGGGTCTGATCTGGTGGTGGTCACTCCGGCAGGCTTGTGCAGGGCGATGACCACCTTTTTCTGCGGCAGCCGCACCCGCTCGCCGTCGAAGCGCACCACGTCCCCCTCGCTCACGCTGCTGCCGAGAATGGCTACCTGGCCGTTGACGCTCACGCGCCCGGCCTTGATGAGTTCTTCGGCCTTGCGGCGGCTGGCGACGCCGGCTCGAGCGAGAAATTGCTGCAATCGCATCACCCCTTACTCTAAGCCAAAGCGCCGCCGTATCCTGAGAAAGCCAGGGAGGAAACCATGGCAGGCAAGTTCGTGCTCTCGCGCACCGCGGACGGGCAGTTCATGTTTAGTCTTCAGGCTCCCAACGGGGAGGTCATCCTCACCAGCGAGCGCTACGCCAGCAAGGACGACGCTCTGGCAGGCATCGCCTCGGTGCGCTTCAACGCGCCCATCGACGCGCGCTACGAGCGGCTGACCTCGAGCGATGGCCGGCCCTACTTCGTGCTCAAAGGGGCCAACGCTCAGGTGATCGGGCACAGCGAAACCTACAGCTCGCCAGCAGCCCGCGAGCAGGGCATAGAATCCGTGGGGCGCAACGCCCCGGAGGCCGCTCTCGAAGACCGCACCTAAGGCCCCACCCTCCAAAGCCCTCTACAATGGGCCTATGCTCCTCCGCACCCTGGGCGGACTCGAGCTCGAAGACTCCAACTTTGGCCGCCTGAAGCCTCTGTTGCTGCTGACGTATCTGCTGGTGGAAGGGCCGTGTGAGCGGCGGCATCTAGCCGAACTGTTCTGGCCCGATAACGCCGACGCGCTCAACAGCCTCTCGGTAACGCTCACCCGCCTGCGCAAGGGGGTGCCGGGAGCTGTCGAGGCCGACGAGGTGCGGGCCTGGGCCCGTATAGAAAACGACCTCGACGACCTCAAAGCCGCGCTCGCAGCCCGCGATTACGCCAGGGTCATTGCCCTGTACAAGGGGCCTTTTCTCGAGGGCCTCTACCTACCCGACTGGAGCGCTGAGCTCGAGGAGTGGGTCTACGCCCAACGCGAGCACATCGCCCGTCAAGTGCGCCAGGCCTACTTAGCCCTGGCCGAGCAGGAAGCAGCCCGTAACCACTTCGAGCGGGCCACGAAGCTGGCCGAGCAGGCCTATCAACTGCGCTCCGCGCCCGCGCTCGAGCCCGAAGACCTCCTGCGGCTCTACCCGCTGTTGCTGGCGGGCAACAGCTTCCTGCTGGCCGAGGTGCGCCGCGAAGCCGAGGGCCTGGGGCTGCGGCTCGAGCAGCGCCCCGAGGAAGCCCGCGCCCAGTTGCGCCGGGTACTGGTGGGGCGTGAGCGCGAACTCCAGGCCCTACGCTCCCTCGCGCCGGGCCAGTGGGCCTGGGTGCGCGCAGGGGCGGGGATGGGCAAGAGCGCCCTGCTGCGGGCTCTGAGCGGGCAGTACCTGCAAGGCCGCACCGGCCTGCCCTACGCCACCCTCGAGCCCCTGCTGGGCAGGGCGCTGGGGCAGGACGAGGAGGCGTTGCTGCGGGCCTTGAGCCAAAGCAAAGGCCCCTTGCTGCTCGATGGCTGGGAGCGCGCCGACCCGGAAAGCCGTCAGCTTCTGGTGCGCCTGCGAGGCTCGGGCCGCAGCCCAGCGGTGATCGTGGCCTCGCGCGAGCCGCCGGCCCTCGAGCCCGATTTACTGCTGGAGCTTCTCCCCCTCACCCCCGAAGCCCTGCGCGACTTCCCCGGAGCCTTCGAGCAGACCGGGGGCCTGCCGGTACTGGTGGAAGCCTATTTGCGCGAGGAGCCCCTCGAGACCGCCCTGGAGGCCCGGTTGGCCATCCTCTCCTCCTTGGCCCGCGAGGTGTTCTTGACCCTGGCCCTGCTCGAGGAGCCCGACTTGGTGCTCGTCCGCCGGGCCCTGGGCCTGGGGGCTCCTCGCATGGCCGAAGCCCTGGAGGAGCTGACCACCGCCGCCCTGATCGAGCCCTCGGGTCGGGTGCGGGCCCGCCGGACGGCCCTGGATTACCTCGAGGGCCAGCCCTCCCTACAGGCGACGCTATCGCTCAAGCTGGCCCGGCAGCGCAGCGGTCTGGAAGCCTTCCCGCTCTACCAGCGCGCCCGCTTGCTCTGGGAGGAGAGCGACCTCCCCGGGATCGAGCAGGCCTACCTGGCCTGGGCCAAGGAACTGCTGCGGCGTGGCTTCCCCCAGAAGGCGGCGGAGGTGCTGGAGGAGGCCCCCGCGAGCCCCGAAGTCCGGTTGTTGCGGGCCAGGGCGCTGGAGAGGTCGGGCGCTTTCCGGCAAGCGCTGGCCGAAGTGGAGCCCCTGCCCCAGCGCCCCGAGGTGCTGGCCCTCAAGGGCAAGCTGCTGCACCGCCTGGGCCACCCCGAAGAAGCGCGGGAAGCCTCGGAGCGGGCGCTGGAGGGAGGCGTGGAGGCCAGGGCCGAAGCGCTGAACACCCTGGGGCTGCTGGCGCGGGTCAGGGGTGACTTCGCCACGGCCCTCGACTACTTCAACCGCTCAGCCGCTCTGTTTTTGACCCTGGGAGACCAGTTGCGCTGGGCCGGAGCGCTCAACAACGTGGCCATGACCCGCTTCGAGATGGGCCAGGAGGCCGAAGAAGCTTTCAGGGAGGCGCTCGAGGTCGTCCAGGACAACGCGGCGCTGAAGGCCAGGATATACCTCAACCTCGGGCGCATCTACGAGAAACAGCACGCTTTTGCCAAAGCCATCGCCGTGTACCTCGACTGCGCCCGGCTGGCCGAAGATAGCCAGATCATGTCCACGGCGGCTCGGGCGTGGAACAACCTGGGGGTCATCTACCACCAGCAGTCCCTCAGCGAGCAGGCCAGAGAAGCTTATGAAAAAGCCCTCCGGCTGGCCCAGCAAAGCGGGGAAACCGTCGTTCAGGCGATGGTGCTGGGCAATATCTCCGAACTCTCGGATAACCCCGCTGCGCTGGAGGAGGCGATCCGCTTGCTCGAGGCTGCGGGGCACACCGCAGCCTCGGAGGGCTATAAGGCCCAGCTCGCCCTGGTCAGGGCGCGGTCAGACGTCAAGGGCCAGACTTAGAACGTGCCCCACAAGGGCAGGGGGTTGATATGCAAAGAACTCTATTCGCCTTGATGCTTGCAAGCTGCCTGCTTTCGCCTTCGCTGGCCCAAAGGCCCTCCAGACTGGTCGAGAACCAGCTTTTCCTGATCCTGCGCCCCGGCACCAGCTTGGGTCAGGTCAATGAGCTGGCCAGGACGGTTGGAGGAACAGTCTTGGTGTTTTACCCCACTCTGCGCGAGCCCAGGGGCATCGTGGTCAAGGGAGCGCAGCAGCAAGGCCAAGCCCCCCTTGAGGCCCCACCCCCAGCAGTCAACCTCACCGCGCAGGCCTCGAGCCTCGACCCCTGCGGTGGAGCGCTGGCGCTGATCGAGGTAGACGGGAAAAACCTCGCCCAGGCCCTTCAGGAGTTGAGGAGAAACGACCTGGTGCTCTACGGCGACCCTCAGAGCATCGGCGACGACGATGGCGACGAAGACTACCGCCCCCAGATGGGCGCTGGGGGCATCATCCCGCCGGGGAAGGGCGGGGCCAGCGTCACGGTGGCCGTGTTGGACAACGGCGCGACCTCGGGCAAGGTGGACGTGTTCAACCTCAGGCCCGGCGGGTACGACTTCACCACCGGGGTGAACGGCGACCCCGACGCCTCGGAAGACCCCGCGCCCGCCCGCTTGCATGGCTCGGCCATCGCCAGCCTGATCGCGGGGAAGAACTGGGGCATGGCGCCGCAGGCCAGCATCCTGCCGGTGCGCGTTTGTGATGAGAACAACGAGTGCCTGGCCAGCAACGTGGTGCGGGGGACTTGCTGGGCCATCAGCCAGGTTTCGGGCAATGGCAGTGATCCCAAGGCGCTGGGCAACCTGGTGCTCAACTACAGCCTGGGTGGAGAGCACCCCCTCGAGAGCCTGCGGGCCCTGCTGGCCTACGCCCTGCGCCACGGAGCGCTGGTGGCAGCTTCCGGGGGCAACGAAGGACGCCGTGGCTTTGGTGCTCCTCCGCACTTCCCGGCCTATTACGCCCCGGAGTTCGGCGGTTTCCTGGCCGTAGCGGGCCTGTGGCCCTCCCCGAGACAGCCGGGCAAGTGGGAGCGCTGGCCCTTCAGCACCATCGGCCCCCACCTGGAGATCGCAGCGCCTGCCGTAGTGCCCTTGCTGGGCCAGGTTTACCGAGGGACTTCCTACGCCACGGGCTACGTCTCGGGAGCCCTGGCCTTGTGGCGCGACGCCTGCCCCAACCTCTCCCCCGCCGACATCGAGGCCAGGATCGCGCGAGACGCCGTGCGCACTTTGCTGGTCGGCACGGTCTACCGGCAGTTGGTAGGACAGGGCATGCTGCATATGCCCAACCCCATGGATTGCTGAGTGCCCAACGCCGAAGGCTCTTAATCACGAGCCACCGGCCCTCGACCCCTGACCCTCGAGACACCCTGCGCCCTGGCTATGGGTGCTCTGCGTTGGGCGTCTTGCGTCTAGCCTTCTGCCTCAAAGCGGTGCCTTCTTCTGAAAATTGGGCTTGCGCTTGTCTTTCAGCGAAGCCAGGCCCTCTTTGGCGTCCGGTCCCATGAAGCCCAGGAATTCCAGCGCCAGCGAAGTGTCGAAGGTCGGCCCGGCCAGGCGCAGCCAGTTGTTGAGGGCGTATTTGCTCCAGCGCAGGGCGGTGGGCGAACCCTTGGCCAGCCTGCGGGCGATCTCGAGGGCCCTGCCATAGACTTCGGGGTCCTCCACGCACAGCGAGACCAGGCCCAGCCGCTCGGCCTCCTCGCCGCTCATGGGTTCGTTGAGCAGCAGGTAGTACTTGGCCTTGTTGAGGCCCACCAGCAGCGGCCAGACGATGGCCGAGTGATCCCCGGCGGCCACTCCCAAGCGGGTGTGCCCATCGAGGATGCGGGCGCTTTTCCCGGCCACGGTGATGTCGCAGAGCAGGGCTACCGCCAACCCAGCGCCCACGGCGGGCCCCTCGAGCGCCGCCACGGTGGGCTTGGAACAGTTGATCACGTTGTAGACCAGGTCGCGGGCCTCCTTCCAGACCCGCACCAGGGCATCGTAATCGGAGATCATCTCCTCGATCAGCTCGAAGTCGCCCCCAGCGGAAAACGCCCCGCCCTCCCCCCGCACCAGCACCGCGCTGATGCTCTCGTCGGCATCGATGTCGCGCCAGACATAAGCCAGCTCGCGGTGCATCTGGGCATCGGCGGCGTTGAGGCGACCGGGACTCGAGAGGAGCACCTCGAGCACCCCTTCCTCGGGCTCGGCAAAGCGCAGGCGTTGATAAGCGTCTTTCCAGGACATGTCCATAGCTTAAGGCCCGTCGCTGGAAGGCTGGTGGCCTATCTCTCGTTGCGTTTTACGTCTGGCGTCAGGCGTCCTGCGCTCAACGGCTGTTAGAATGCCCACATGCAAGTCAAGGAGTTGATGAAGCCTCGACCCTACACCGTCCGGGGCGATGAGCCGCTGATCGTGGCGGCGGAGCGGATGCTCGAGCACGGGCTCGGAGGGCTTCCGGTCGTCAACGAAACAGGCCAATTGATCGGGCTGCTGGAGATCGACGACCTGCTGCCCAAGCCCGAGAACGTGCCTTTCTCTACCGTGCAAGCCCTGCGGCTTTTCGGGGAGTGGGTGGATCCGGGTTCCATCGAGAAGATCTATGCCCACTACGCCAGGATTCCAGTACGCCAGGTCATGCGCACCGAGGTGGCCACGGTGCGCCCTGAGGACTCACTCGAGACCGCCCTCACCCGCATGCTGGAGGGCCAGCAGTACCGCCGGGTGCTGGTGGTGGACGCCCAGAACCACCTGCTGGGCACCCTCACCCGCAGCGACTTCCTGCGGCTGTTCGTGCAGAGGGGGGCTTAGATGCACGGGGCAGGGCATCTGCTCGAGGTGTTTTTTCTGCTGCTGGCCGCGCAGTTCATGGGCTGGCTGTTTCGCCGCTTCAACCAGCCCGCCGTCATCGGCGAGGTGCTGGCCGGGGTGTTGGTGGGACCGGCTTTGCTGGGCCTGGCACACGAGGGCGAAATCCTGGAGTTCATGGCCGAACTCGGCGCGATCTTTTTGCTGTTCATGGTGGGGCTGGAGACCCGCCTGCGTGACATCCTGGCCGTGGGCAGGGAAGCCTTTCTGGTGGCGGTGCTGGGCGTGGCTTTCCCCTTCGTGGGGGGCTACTTCTTCGGGCTGGCCATCGGTTTCGATCAACTGCCCTCGCTGTTCCTGGGCACCGCGCTGGTGGCGACCAGCGTGGGCATCACCGCCCGGGTCTTGCAGGAGTTGGGCGTGCTCTCGCGGGCCTATAGCCGCATCATCCTGGGCGCAGCGGTGATCGACGACGTGCTAGGCCTGATCGTACTGGCGGTGGTCAATGGGGTGGCCCAGAGCGGGACGCTCGAGCTGGGCACCGCCTTGCGCATCACCCTGCTCTCGGTGGTCTTCGTGGGCAGCGCCGTGCTGCTGGTGCCGCTGGTACGGCGCATCCCCTTTCATGCCCTGCCGGTGGGCAGCCCCTTCGGCTTCGCCCTGCTGGTGGGCATCGGGCTGGCCTCGCTGGCCGCCACCATCGGGCTCGCGCCCATCGTGGGGGCCTTCCTGGCCGGGATGCTGCTGGCCGAGGTGCGCGAGGAGTTGCACCTGGAAGAACCCGTCCAGGCCATCGAAAGCTTTTTGGCTCCCATCTTCTTCGCCATGGTGGGGGTGCGGCTCGAGCTCTCCGCCTTAGCCAGCGCCAGCATCCTGCTCTACGGCAGTATGGTGCTTCTTATCGCCCTGCTGGGCAAGCTGCTGGGGGGCTTCCTGGGTGCACTCTCCCAGGGCTTCCGCCGGGCGGTGGTGGTGGGTGTGGGCATGGCCCCCCGTGGCGAGGTGGGCCTGATCGTGGCGGCGCTGGGCCTGGCGGCAGGCGCGGTCAACGAGGAAGAATACGCCCTGGTGCTGTTCATGGTGGTGGGCACCACCCTGTTGGCCCCCCTCTTCCTGCGCCCCAGCATCACCTGGGCCGAACGCGCGCCCGAGCCCAAAGCCAGCCAGGAACCCCTCGACGAAGCGCGAGGGTAAAGCAAATTTCAGGTGGGGAGTGCAGAGGCTATGCTACACTCGGCTTGATGAAAGCCAAAGCCCTGCTCCCCTGGCTCCTGGGCGCGGCACTGTGTACTCAGGCTTTCATCTTGGCTCAGGAGAACACCACCCCTCCCCCCTCGCAGGCCACCTATACCGTCCAGCGCGGCGATACCCTCTACTCCATCGCCCGCCGCTTCGGCACCACCGTCGAGGTGCTGGTCACGCTCAACGGGCTCAACCCCCCGACGCTTTCTGTGGGCCAGGTGCTCAGGCTGCGTTCTGAGGAAGCAAAGGCCGCCGAACCCACCGCGCAGCCCACGCCCAAGCCTGACGAGCCCAGCGCGCTCGAGTACGACCCCAACCACCCCCTGATGCCCGCCATCCTCAAGTACCTGGGCCTGGTCTACAAGTACGGCGCTAACTCCGACAGCACCCTCGACTGCTCGGCCTTCGTCCAGCGCGTGTATGCCGATATCGGCGTGCGCCTGCCCCGCACCAGCCGCGAGCAGTACGCCGCCCTGCCCGAGGTCACGGGCGAATTGCGCCAGGGCGACCTGATCTTCTTCAGCTTCGGCGGCAAGGAGATCGACCACGTGGGCATCTACTTAGGCCGGGGCGTCTTCGCGCACGCCAACAGCTACGCCAGCCGGGTGGTGATCGAGGGGCTCTCCACGCCCTATTACCAGAAGACCTACAGGGGAGCCCGACGCCCTGACCTGGCCCAAGCGCTGGCGAGGTAGTCTCCTACAGTCCGGCTTCCCCCAGCAGTTCCCGCAACATCCGCAGGTTCTCCAGGGCGTGCCCCTTGGTGGTGTTGTTGAAGATGAACCACGCCTGGGTGATGTCCTCCTGCTCGCGGGCCTCGGCCAGCGACTGCACCCAGAAGGCCAGTTCCTCCCGGCTGTAGCGGTAGTCGTGGCGCTCGGCCTGGTCCTTGCCCTCGTACCATTTCTCCTTGTTGCGCCCAGAGAGCCGCACGTAGACGATCTCGCCGGTGACGTGGAGCTGGTTTTTGGGCAGGCCCGGCAGCGGGGGATAATCGGTGCTGACCCAGATTAATCCCGCTTTCTTGAAGGCTTCGCGCACCTCGTCGTTATCCCAGGAGTGGTGGCGAAACTCCACGGCCAAGCCGCCCGGCGCCAGGGCCCGGTCGCGGAAGCGCTCGGCCAGGGCTGCGAAGTACTTGCGGTTTTCGGGGGTGCGGTGGAAACGCTGGGGAAACTGGGCCAAAAAAGGCCCCAGCACACCCGCATTGCGCAGCGGAGCCACCGACTCGAACAGGCGTTTGTAGTCCTCGTCGGTGGCGTTGAGTTCGTGGGTCATGCTCTGGTGAATCTTCACGCTCCAGTGCACCCGGCCTCCGCTCTTCTTCAGCATGCCCTCGAAAGCCCGCACGCCGGGGATGTTGTAGAAGGAAGAGTTGAGCTCGACGGCATTGTAGTGTTGGGCGTAGATGGAGAGCCACTGGTCTTTTTTGGCCTCGGGTGGGTAAATCAGGCCCACCCAGTCCTCGTTGGAATAACCGCCAGTGCCCAAGTAGAGTTCCACCCCTATAGTTTAGCCGCTAATACGGTAGAAGCATAATGGGCCGGGAGCAATTGGGATACCGCATGCTCGAGCAGGCCGGAGGCTTCAGAGGGCCGGGGCGGCGGGGGCCTCGAGCGAGGCCGAGACTTCGTCGGCGGGCGGGGAGTGGTTGTGGTCGGGCAACAAGCTTTCGGCGTCACGCACCGCCGGGAATAGGTAGCCTCCCAGGCCCACCAGCGCGCCTAGGATGCCGGTGAACACCAGCATCAGGGCGATGCCTGCGCCCGGTCCCGTGCCCACCAGGCCGCCGAAGGTGCCCGCCAGCGCCCCTCCGGGCATCATGGCCGGGGTCATGAGCTCATCGGCCACCGGGCCCGCCAGCAGCATGGCGAGGGGGTTGGCAACCCAGGCGATCATGCGCCGGGCCGAGAAGACCTTGCCCTGCACGTCCGGGGGTACCTTCGCTTGCCAGATGGCCTGGTTGGAGCCGTTGAGGATGGGAATAGTCATCAGAGCGATGAAGCTGGCCAGCGCCCACACCGCCACGCCCTGCCCCAGCCCCATCAGCACGCTGCCGGAGAGGCTCGAGACCACCATCCCCAGCAACACGCCATGCACTTTGCGCCTGGGGCCGCCCCAGGTCGAAAGCAGCAGACCGCCCAGCACCCCTCCAATCCCGGCGGCAGTGCGGACGATGCCCAGCACGGTTTCGTCGTTGGCGGTGCGGCTCAAGATCATGGCCGGCAGAACCGACTGGCCAAAGGTGGCGAAGAGGTTGAGCAGGAGGAAGGTCGTCTGCAAGCCCAGAAGGCTTGGCCGGGCGAAGATGTAGCGAAAACCGTAGGCTGCCTCTTGCAGCAGGTTCCCCCGGCCCTCGAGTCCCGCCGCGCTCTGCCTGGGCTGAGGCACCTTCACCGCCAGCAGGGCAGCCAGGGCCACCAAGAAGCTCACCAAATCGATGGCCAAAAGCCCTCCAACGCCGATCAGGCCGTAGAGGACCGCCGCCAGGATGGGCGCGCCAATCCCCGCCACCGACTCGCTGAGGGCCATCAGGCCGTTGGCCCGCCCATAGTGCTCCTTGGGCACCATGGTGCTGATGGCCGCCGAGAAGGCGGGCCACTGGAAGGCGTGGAAAGCTCCGGTGATGGCCGCGGCCAGGTAGAGGTGCCAGATTTGCAGGCTCCCGCCGAGGTAGAGCCCGAAGACCATCAGGGTGGCGAAAGCCGAACCCAAGTCGGAGAGCATCATCATCAGCTTGCGGTGGCTGCGATCGACGAGCGCTCCGGCGAAGGGCGAGACCACGATCAGGTGCAGGAAATGGAAGAAGCCGAGCAGGGCCAGCGAGGTCGCCAGGCCGGTCTGCTCGTAGGCCCACAGCATCAGCCCAAACTGGCTCATCTCGGAGCCCAGGATGGAGACCAGTTGCCCCAAGGCCACCAGGGTGAATCCGGGAAGACCGGTGGGTGCTCTAAAATTCCGCATACGAACCCAGACGCAGGCGCCCTCGACAGTGCCCGGACGTGCCATAGGTTAGTGGCCTTCTACTCGGATCAAAAGCCAGCACGTAGAGTAGAGTAAGAACATGACTGCGACTGTGGAAATCCCCTCGATGCTCGAGGTCAGGAACCCCCTGGCAGCACGCATCCTGGCCGATCCCGACATCGCTTTGTGGCTCAAGCCGTTCATGAAAGCCGAGCTGTCGGTCAAGGAGGCCGCCGAAATCCTCAAGGTGCCCTTGCAGACGCTGCACTACCGGGTCGAGCAGATGGTGGAGGCGGGACTGCTCGAGGTCGTGAGCCTGGAAGCCCGGCGCGGGCGGCCCATCAAGCGCTACCGGGCCACTGCGCTAGGCTTCAAGGTGCCCCTCGAGCTGATCCCACCCCGCATGCTCGAGGACCTCGAGAGCGCGGTGTTCTGGTCGCGGCAGTTGCAGGAGGGCCTAGAGCGCACCCGCAAACTGCCGAAGTACCGCGACCATCTGATGGTCTACCTCAACGAGCACGGTCTGATGATCTTCGGCTCGAGCCACGAGAAGGTACGCCCAAAGGTCCTCGATAAGGACGAGCCTGCCGTGCTCAGCCTGTGGACTGCCGGACTGCACCTCACCCGCGAGGATGCCAAGACCCTACAAAACGAACTCTGGGAGCTCTTCCAGCGCTACCACAAGCGCCAGGGGCCCGAGCGCTACGTGCTGCACCTGGGCATGGCCCCGCATCCGGATGGCAATTAGGCCAGCGCCTCTTCCGCAGGCGTATAGGGCAAGCCAAAAGCCTCGGCCACGCCTTTGTAGGTGAGCTTGCCCTGGTGGGTGTTGAGGCCCCTGCGCAAAGCGGCGTTGTGGCGCAGGGCGTCGAGGCCCTCCTCGGCCAGTTGCAGCAGGTAGGGCAGGGTCTCGTTGGTCAGCGCGAAGGTGCTGGTGCGGGGGACGGCGCCGGGCATGTTGGCGACGCCATAGTGCACCACGCCGTCCACCACGTAAGTGGGGTCTTTGTGGGTGGTGGGGCGAATGGTCTCTACACAGCCGCCCTGGTCTACCGCCACGTCCACGATGACCGAGCCTTCCTTCATGGTAGGCAGCATGTCGCGCCTGACCAGCTTGGGAGCCTTGGCACCGGGAATGAGCACCGCACCGATCAGGAGATCAGCGTGCTGAATGGATTTCTTGATGTTGGCCTCGGTAGAAGCCAGGGTGATGACGCGCCCGCCGAAGACATCGTCGAGGTATTGCAGTCGGGGTTTGGAGACGTCCAGGATGGTCACCTGGGCACCCATGCCCAGGGCAATCTTGGCGGCGTTGGTGCCCACCACGCCCCCGCCGATGATCACCACGCTGGCCGGAGCCACGCCAGGCACCCCACCCAGCAGCACGCCACGCCCGCCGTGGGGTTTCTCGAGCGCCGCCGCGCCCACCTGGGGCGCCATGCGCCCGGCCACCTCGCTCATGGGCGTCAGGAGGGGCAGGGAGCCGTCCTCGAGCTGTACCGTCTCGTAGGCGATGGCAGTGGTCCCACCCGCCAGCAAAGCCCGCGTCAAGGGCTCATCGGCAGCCAGGTGGAGGTAGGTGTACAGCAGCAAATCCTTGCGCAAGTACTTGTACTCTTCGGCGATGGGCTCCTTGACCTTGACCACGATCTGAGCAGCCCAGGCCTCCTCAGCCGAGACCATCTGAGCCCCGGCAGCCTCGTATTCCGCATCAGAAAGGCCCGAACCCACCCCAGCGCCTCGCTGCACCAGCACCCTGTGCCCCCGCCGCACCAGGCTTTCCACGCCGCCAGGGGTAAGGGCAACGCGGTTTTCCAGGGTCTTAATCTCCTTGGGCACTCCGACAATCATAGCTTCCTCCTCGTTTTTCCTAGAGTTTAGAGCCCGATATCGCGGTTTTGAATGCAGAAGATCCGTGAATTGGGCTAACTCGGTTTAGATCGTTAGGTATAATTCCCCTCGTGCCTTACGATTCAAGCAAGCTCCTCGACGCCACCAATCTGGCCATCCTGCGCGAGTTGCAGCAGGATGGCCGGCTGTCCTACAGCGAGCTCAGCCGCCGGGTGGGCCTGAGTGTGCCCGCCGTGACCGAGCGGGTGCGGCGGCTCGAGGACGCCGGAATCATCGAGGGCTACGGGGTACGGCTGAACTTCGAGGCCCTGGGCTATGGCATCACCGCCCTCATCGAACTCTCGGCCCCGCCCAGCCGCTACCCGCAGGTCCTGGCTTTTTGCGAGCAGACCCCCGAAATCCGCGAGAGCTACTTCGTGACCGGCGATTCCTCCTACGTCATGCGGGTGGTGGCCCGCTCGGTGCAGCACCTTCAGGAAATCATCCAGCGGCTGGGCACCTTCGGCGGCACCCGCACCGCGGTGGTGCTCTCGAGCCCCATCATCAAAACCAGTTTCGATCTCGAGAACCTCAAGCGCTGAAGAAGAACTCAAAGCCTCCCTCATGACCCATTTGAGGTTTTTGCTATCCTTAGCATGAGGAGGAGCCAATGAAGCGCATTCCGCTGGTGCTTCTCGGTATTGGTCTGGTACTGGTGCTCACCGCCTGTCCGCAAACCCCCCCTTCTGGCGACCCCTACGACATCACCCTGCGCTTCACCGGCACCCCCACCCCCAGCCAGCAAGTCGCCTTCAACGCAGCAGCGGCCCGGTGGCAGCAGGTCATCACCCAGGGCTTCGCCAGCATCAACCTCAACTTCCCAGCCAACGCCTGCGCCAGCGGCTTCCCCGCCTTCAGCGGCTCAGTCGATGACATCCTCATCGACGCGGCGGTGGTCTCCATCGACGGGCCCGGGGGCATCCTGGGCTATGCGGGGCCATGCCTGACCCGAAACTCCAACGACCTCACCGTCTACGGCATCATGGAGTTCGACTCCGCCGACCTGGCGAGCCTCGAGGCCAGCGGTCAACTCGACGAGGTCATCTTCCACGAGATGGGCCACGTGCTGGGGATTGGCACGCTATGGAACTATAACCGCAGCCTGCTCTCAGGCGCAGGCACCCCTAACCCGACCTTCCTTGGCACCAACGCGGTGCGCGAGTGGCAGGCCCTGGGCGGCAGCGGCAACGTGCCCGTCGAAAACACCGGCGGGTCTGGAACCCGCGATAGCCACTGGCGCGAGAGCGTCTTCAACAACGAGATCATGACTGGCTTCCTCGACAGCGGAGCCAACCCTTTGAGCAAGGTCACCATCGGCTCGATGGAAGACCTCGGCTACAGCGTCAACTACAGCGCCGCCGACCCCTACACCCTGCCCGGTCCTGCGCCCATGTCCGCCAGCAAGACCCCGCTCAACATCATCCTGATCAAGCCCAAAGGCAGCCGCTAGCATTGCATACGGGTTCACGGGTTCAGCTCACCAGCGCCTCGAACTCGTCCACCATGCTCCTGAGCACCCCGAAGCCGCGCTCCAGCGGTTCGGGGCTGGTCATGTCGATGCCGGCGATCTTGAGGGCCTCGAGGGGGTAGACCGAGTCGCCCGCTTTGAGGAAGTCCAGGTAGCGCCGGGCAGCGGACTCACCATGCTCGAGCACGTCCCGCGCCAGCGCGTTGGCGGCGGCGATGCCGGTGGCGTACTGGTAGACGTAGAAGGGGCTGTAGAGGTGGGAGAAGTTCATCCAGCCCGCGCCCAGCCGCTCTTTATCGATCTCTACCTCGCCGCCATAGCCCTCGCTGAAGAGTTCGGCCAGGCGCTCGATGAGGAAGGGCGCGGTGATGGCCCCACCCCGCTCGATGCGCTCGTAGAGCTCGAGCTCGAAGCGGGCCAGGGTGGGCATGACGAAGAGGTAGCGGTGGAAGTTGGAGAAGGCCTCCTCGAGCACCGCCAGCCGGTAGGCGGGGTCTTTGGCCTCGCGCAGCAGCATGGAGCGCACCATGGCCTGGTTGAAGTTGGAGGCCACCTCGGCGATGAACAGGCTGTAGCGGGCGTAGATGATGGGCTGGGTGTTACGGGTGAAGTAAGAGTGCATGGAGTGGCCTAGCTCGTGAGCCAGGGTGCTCAGGGAGTAGAGGTCGTCGCTCCAGCTCATGAAGATGTAGGGGAAGGTGCCCTTCACCCCCGAGGAGTAGGCCCCGGCCCGCTTGCCCTGGTTCTGGCCCCAGTCCACCCAGCGCTCCTCGAACAACCCTCGGCGCATGGGCTCGACGTACTCCTTCCCCAAAGGCTCCATGCCCCGACAGATGATCTCGCAGGCTTCGCTGAAGGTGACCTTGGGGCTTTGGGCGATGGGGACGGGCGAGTCGTAGATGGGCACGTCGTAGGTGTGCAGTCTGCCGCCCATGGCCTTCCTGCGCAGCCGCCAGAAGTGGTGCCAGGTGGGGAGGTTGGCCTGGAAGATGGCCAGCAGGTTGTCGAAGACCGCGCGGGGGATGTTGTCCACGGTGCGGCTCACGGAGAGCGCCATCTCGAGGCTGCTCTTGTAGCCACGGGTCCTGGCCTGGAAGGCGTAGGCCTTGATGCTGCCCTGTAGGGTCGAGGCCAGGGTGTTCTTGAAGGCCAGGTGCCCATCGGCGTAGGCCTCCCAGGCCGCCCTGCGCACCGCGGGCTCAGGATGAATGAGCAGCTCGCCCACCGTGGCGTGGGCTAGCGGGAAGGTCTGCCCGGCGTGCTCTACGGGTCTGAAAGTCATGTCGGCGTTGGTGGCGGCGGACGCAGTGGCGCTGTGTCCGGCCAGGGGGTCGCTCACCTCCGCCAGCACAGCCTCGACCTCGCCGCTGCGGACGAAGGGCTTGCGGGTCTGCAAACCCTCGAAATAGTGCCGGTAGATCGCCAGTTGCGGCTCGGCCTGCATCCACTGCTCCAGGCGCTGCACCGGGATGCCGAGGATTTCGGGCTCGATGTAGGCCGCCGCCGCTCCCAGCCGGGCCACAGCTGCCCTGGCCTGGGTGAGCATGGTGGTGTAGAGGGGGTCCGAGCCATCGGTGGAGTGGTTGAGGCTGGCGTACATGAGCACTTTGCCCGCCTCGAGCTGGAGCCGGTCGCGAGTCTGCAACGCCTGCAAGAGCACCTGCGCCGACTCCCCCAACCGCCCCTTGAAGGGCTCGAGCTCGCTCACCGAGGCCAGCACGGCTTCCAGGGCTCTCTGCCACTCCTCGCTCGAGGCAAAAAGAGCTTCGATGTTCCAGGTCTGTTCTCTGGGCAACTCTGAACGCCGGGGCAGGGTATTTACCATGTTCAGATTGTACGGACCCTATATATGCCAGGGCGAGTGCTCGCGAGCCGTCCCGCGTAGACTGGGGTTATGCGACCTCGAGTGAAGTTCTGGCTCGAGACCCCGGAAGGCAAATACCTGATGGGGCCTGGGCTGTATCGTCTGCTCCTGGCCGTGGCGCAGCAGGGCAACCTCAAGGAAGGCGCCCGCCACATCGGGATGAGCTACCGCAAAGCCTGGGACCAGGTGCGCGAAGCCGAGGAGCGGCTGGGCTTCACCCTGCTATACAAGCACTCGGGCGGCGAGAGCGGCGGGAGTAGCCAGCTCACGCCCCAGGCCCAGGAGTTGCTCGAGCGCTACAGCAAGGTGGTGGAGGGGCTCGAGCGAGTGGTCAGGGAGCAGTTTGCCAGGGCCTTCGAACCAGTAGAATAGAATCATGTCAAAGAAGAATAAGTATTACGTGGTGTGGGAGGGCCGTCAGAAGGGTATTTTCGACACCTGGAGCGCCGCCGAGGCTCAGGTCAAGGGCTACGCCGGAGCCAAGTACATGGCCTTCGAGAGCCTCGAGGCCGCCCGCGCCGCCTTCGCGGGCAACCCCCACGAGCACATCGGCAGGAAGCCTAAGGCAGATTCCCGACCGGGAGCGGCTGACGCCGCTACGCCTAAGGCAGATTCCCGACTGGGAGCGGCTGGCGCCGCTACGCCTAGGGCAGATTCCCCCCGGCGCATCCTCAGCAACTCGCCCATCTGGGACAGCTACAGCGTGGACGCCGCTTGCAGCGGCAATCCGGGGGTGCTCGAGTACCGCTGCGTCCACACACGAAGCCGGGAGATCGTCTTCGCCAGGGGCCCCTACGACGCAGGCACCAACAACGTCGGTGAGTTCTTGGCCCTGGTGGAAATCCTGGCCCTGTGCGTGAAGAAGCACGATCCCCGCCCCATCTACACCGACTCGAAGATCGCCCTGGCCTGGCTGCGCGACAAAAAAGCCAACCCTAAAAACCCCGAGCGCTTGAACCCGCTGCTGCTCGAGCGGCTGGCTCGAGCCGAAGCCTGGCTGGCAAGCCACAGCTACCCCAACCAGGTGCTCAAGTGGGACACCGAGGCCTGGGGGGAGAACCCAGCGGACTACGGGCGGAAGTGAGGCGCAGGGCTAATTCAGCGTCCGCCCGCCCAGCATGCCCCGCGCCCGCTCGGCGTAGGCGGTGAGGGTCTGGTGCCACTCGTCGGCCTCGGTGAGGTAGGGCAGCACCTCGTGGCTGCGCGAGAGCATCTCGGCGGGGTTTTCGTAGCCCATCTGGGCCAGGGTGTCTACGATCATCTCCTGGGCGGTGATCCAGTCACGGCTGCCCTCGGGGGCCTCGGCCACGGCCTCGCGGTAGTGCTTGAGGGCTTCCTGGAAGTTGAGCAGGTCGTAGGCCAGGTGGCCCAGGATGATGTGGCCGGCGGCCAGAGCCCCCTCCTCCAGCGCCCCCCGCGCTGCCTCCTCGGCCTCGCTGTAACGCGACTGGCGGTAGAGCACCTCGGCCAGGTCGCCCAGGGCCTCGCCGGGGTAGTCGTAGTCGGGGTCGCGGATCACCTGGCGCAGGGCGGATTCGGCCTGCTCCAGGTCGCCCGCGTCGAGGGCCGCCACACCCAGTTCATGCAGGGCATAGGTGCGGTCGGTGCCCTCGGAGCGCTCGACGGCCTCGTGGAAGGCTTGCATGGCCTCGGCGTACTGGCCCAGTTGCATCAGGGCCTGCCCCTGTACCAGCGGGGTGCCGTGGGCGCGCTCGGCTCCGGCCTCCTCCAGCAGCCGGGCCCGCTGGATGGCCTCGAGGGCCAAGCCGGGGTTGCCCAGCAGCAGTTGGGCCCGGGCGGTGAGGTAGTAGCGGGTGGCGGCGTCCTCGGGGTCCTCGAGCGAGGGGTCGAGGCCCTCGGCCTCGGAGAGGTAGCTCACCGCCTCCTCCAGCACCTCCAGCGCCTCCTGGCCCTGACCCGCCTCGACGAACATGGCCCCCGCGTCGAGGAGGTTCCAGTAGCGCTCCATGCCCACCGACAGCTCGGCTGCACGGCGGTAGGCTTCGGCAGCCTGGGCGGGCTGTCCCATGCGCTCGTGGGCCTTGCCCAGCAGGTTCTGGGCCCGCCAGGCCAGGAAGGGCGGCAGCTCGAGGTCCTGGCTGAGCAGGGTGATGCTCTCCTCGGGCACGCCGAGGTAGAGCAGGGTCTGGGCCTGGTGGAAGCGCACCCGCGCATCCTCGCTTGGCTCGAGCAGGGGCCGGATCTGGTCCTCGGGCGCTCCTTCGAGTGCGCGCGCCTCGGCCAGCAAAGCGCGGAACAAAGGGTCTTCCTGCAAAGTGGGAACGGCGCTGGCGCCGTGCTCGAGGGCCCGGTAAACCCCCTCGACGCCGCCCTCGCCATAGAGCGTGTAAGCTTCAGCCAGCAACAAGGCAGCCTCGGCAGCCTCATTGCCCTGAGCAAAGGTCAGGGCACGCACCATCACCTCGAAGGCGGTGTCGTAATCCCCTTGGTACAGTGCCTGTAACACCCGCTGCATCAGGGGCACGATAACACGCTGGGGGCCGAGGGCAAAGGGATGGGGGTGACATCTTCGGGAGCATCGCCTTATGCAGGGGTTCCGAATGCCAGAACCCATTCCTCATGCCGGACTGGAGTACCATTGTTCCTTAGGAGGTTACGTTGTCCACACGCATCAATCCCTGGACCATTGTCATCGTGTTGCTGCTGGGCTACTGGCTGTTCAGTCAGTTTGGCGGCAACAGCAGCCGGGCCACGCTTTCTTATAGTGAGTTCCTCAGCTTTGTCGAACAGGGCAAGGTGCAATCGGTGGTGCTCCAGAACGGGCGCATCTCGGGCGAGTTCAAGGCCCCCGAGCGTATCGAGCTCGGTGGCCGCTCGGTGGTCGAGCGCCGTTTCAGCCTGCCTTCAGTCCCCCGTGAATTCGCGGATCAAAACCTGATTCCCCTACTCAGGGAGCAGGGAGTGCGGGTCTTCACGCGCGAGGACTCGATCTGGCCCCAGCTCCTGCTCAGCTTCCTGCCCATCCTGCTCTTGATCGGCTTCTGGTACTTCTTCTTCATGCGCGCCCAGGGCGGAGCGGGCCAGGTGATGCAGTTTGGCCAGAGCCGCGCTCGCCAGTACGGCAAGGAACGCCGGGTCAACACCACCTTCAAGGACGTGGCCGGCCACATCGAGGCCAAGCGCGAGCTGATGGAAGTCGTGGACTTCCTCAAGAACCCCCAGAAGTACATCGGCATCGGGGCCGAGATCCCCAAGGGCGTGCTGCTGGTGGGGCCGCCGGGGACCGGCAAGACCCTGCTGGCGCGCGCGGTGGCCGGGGAGGCCGGGGTGCCTTTCTTCTCGGTCTCGGCCTCGGAGTTCATGGAGATGTTCGTGGGGGTGGGGGCCAGCCGGGTGCGTTCGCTGTTCGACGAGGCCCGCCGCAGCGCTCCGGCCATCATCTTCATCGACGAGCTCGACTCCATTGGCCGCAAGCGGGGCGCGGGGATCGGCGGGGGCCACGACGAGCGCGAGCAGACCCTCAACCAGATCCTCTCCGAGATGGACGGCTTCGAGAAGGACACCAGCGTGATCGTGCTGGCCGCGACCAACCGGCCCGACATCCTCGACCAGGCCCTGCTGCGGCCTGGCCGCTTCGACCGGCAGGTGATCATTGGCTTGCCGACCCTCGAGGAGCGCAAGGAGATCCTGCTGGTGCACATGCGCGGCAAGCCCATCGCCCCCGACGTCGAGCCCACCGAACTCGCCCAGATCACCCCCGGCTTCAGCGGGGCCGACCTGAAGAACCTGGTCAACGAGGCCACCCTGCAAGCCGCCCGCAGCGGCAAAACCCAAGTCACCATGGAGGACTTCCGCCTGGCGCTGGACAAGGTGGTGCTGGGCCTCGAGCGCGGCTCCCTGCGGCTTTCGCCCGAGGAGAAGCGGGCCGTGGCCTACCACGAGGCCGGTCACGCCATCGTGGGCGAGGTGCTGCCCCACGCTGACAAGACCGAGAAAGTCTCCATCGTGCCGCGCGGCATGGCGCTGGGAGTGCGTTGGAGCATGCCCCAGGAGCGCATCTTGATGAAACAGGAGTACCTCGAGGACACCCTGGCCATGACCCTGGCCGGACGCGCCGCCGAGGAAGCCTTCATCGGCTCGATCTCGACCGGAGCCGCCGACGATTTCAAGCGCGCCACCCAGCTAGCCAAGCAGATGGTGCTGGACTGGGGCATGGGTGAGCACTTCCGCAACCTGGCCTGGGGCTCCGACTCCGGCCCGATCTTCCTGGGCGAGGAGATCGCCCGCAAAAAGGACCACTCCGAAGAGACCGCCCGCCTCATCGACCAGGACATCGAGCACATCCTCGACAAGGCCTACGACCGGGCCAAGCTGGTGCTGCAGGAGCACGCCGAGGCCGTGCACAAGGTAGCCGAGGAGCTGCTGCAAAACGAAACCATCCTGGGCCAGCGGGTACGCGAAATCCTGGCCGAAACCCAGAAGGCCCCCGAGCCCACCACCGCGGCTGAGGGGTAGAGAGGACCGATAACCGATAGTCGATGGTAGGGGTGGGCCTTGTGCCCACCCCTAGGGCATTTTGCCTCTCGCGTACGACGTAGGACCTTATACCGGATTCAAAAAGATAACCGCCTGCCTTCGTTTCGGTTGCTTTCCTACCAGTCTCTAGACCCTCGACAATCCTACTGCCCCCACGCCAGCATCCGCTGCCCCAGGTCGCTGCCGATCAGCACGATCACGTCGGCCTCCTCGGGGTATTCGGGGTCTTTCTGGAGTTCGCCGATGCCCAGGAGCTGCTGGATTTCCCTGGCTCGCCCCTCGAAGGCGGCCTGCTTGTAAATCACCCTCGAGACCTCGCTGGGCCGGGCAGCGGTGTCGGTGCGCTGGACGCGGTAACCCTGCTGCTCCAGGCGGCTCGCCGTGGCCCGCGCCACCCCGCCCAATCTCGAGGCGTTGTACACGCTCAGTCGCACCAGCCGCCGCCCGGCCTCCTCCTCGCCCTTCAAGAGCCAGTCCACCAGGGCCTGGGAGCGCTGGCGGTCGAGGTTGTAGTAGTAGACCCCACCGTAGTAGCCTCCCTGGCCGGGAAGGGTGGTGCTTTGCAGGTCGCGCAGCCCCGAGCGCCCGAAGCGCACCCCCAGGGCCATGACCTGGGGCCTCGAGAGGTCGGTCTCGACCTCCTGGAAGACCACCTCGGCGATGGCCTCGAGGCGCAGCAGGTTCTGCGGGGTCATGGCCTGTTGGGCCATGGCGCGCAGGAGTTGCTGCTGGCGCTCGGTGCGGCGGATGTCGCCCTCTTCCTTGGAGTGCCTAACCGGGTAGATGGGGACGCGGTTGCCCCAGCGGTCGAGCTTGTAGGTGTTGACCTCGCGGAAGCGCACGAAGCCCACCGCCTGCTCGCCGTCGATGAACTGCCGCCCCTTGGGCAGGTGGATGTGCAGGTTGCCCCAGTTGTCGTCGTAGTGCATCTCGTCGATGGTCTCGACCCACACCCCGCCTAAGGCATCGACGATGTTCTTGATGGCGGTGTCCTTGATGACGACGTGATGGTCGATGGTGAGGTCGAAGGTGTGCTCGAGGGTCTGCTTCAAAAGCTCGACCCCGCCCCGGCTGAAGGTGCCGTTGATCTTGCCGCCGATGCCGTCGGGGGCCACCACGTAGGTGTCGCGGGGCACCGAGACGGCTGCGGCCTGACGCTTCGCCAGGTCGAGCGAGAGCAGCATGATGGTGTCGGCGCGGGCGTTCTTGGTGTAGGGCATGCCGCGCGAGTCGCGGTTGTAGTCCTTGCCCACGATCAGCACGTTGACCCGTTCCCTGCCCCAAAAGAAGTCCTGCGGCTTCTGCACGATCCGCAGCAGGGTGGCCGGGGGAACATGCCCCGCGATCGCCGAAACCGTTTTGTACAGCCAACCCAGCCCCGCCAGGACGGCAAAGAGTAAAACCCATCGCACCACACGCATGCACGTCGCCTCTGGAGGGCCTGCCGCCCTCTCAGTCCTCCACCTTAGCAGATGAGGATGAAAAGGATGGCCTAACTACACATCCGCCAGCTCACCCCAGCGGGCGTAGAGGGCCTCGAGCTGTTGGTGAATCTCGGCTTCCTGGGCCGCGATGCGGGCGTAGTCCTGGGGGCTCAGGCCCGTCTGGTTGGCCTCGGCGTGCAGGGCACGAAGCTGGGCCTCGAGTTCGGTGATGGTGGCCTCGAGCCGCTCTCGCTCGCGCTCGAGGTGCCAGCGGCTCTTCTCGCGCCTGGGCTGGGGCTTTGGAGCCGGGGGCTCGGCGGGGCGGGCGAGCTCGGGAAGCACCATGACCTTGCGGCGCTCGAGGTACTCACCGGGGGGCGCGGGATAGTCGTCGAATTGTCCGCCCCTGAGGTGCCAGGTGCGGGTGGCGAGCCGGTCGAGGAAGAACAGGTCGTGCGAGATGAGCAGCAGCGTGCCCTCGTAGGCCAGCAGGGCCTGCTCGAGGGCTTCGACGGTCTGGAGGTCGAGGTGGTTGGTGGGCTCGTCGAGCACCAGCAGGTTGGCCTGTTGCAGCGAGAGCGAGAGCAGGGCCAGCCGGGCCCGCTCCCCGCCCGAGAGGTTGCCCACCTGCTTGAACTGGGCCTCATAGGGGAACATCCAGGCCCCCAGCGCGGCGTGGGCCTTCTCCCCCAGCATGCGGTAGAGCGTCTCGAAGAGGGTGAGTTCGGGGTCGAAGCCGGAGAGCTTCTGGTCGTAGTAGCCCACCCGAACGCCCGGCCCGGTGCGGATGCGCCCGGCGGGGTCGTCGGAGGGGAGCTGGCCCAGCAGCACCTTGACCAAAGTGCTCTTGCCCGCGCCGTTGGGGCCGATCACCGCGATGCGCTCACCCCTCGAGACCAACAACTTCTCGATATCGAAAAGCTTTCGCCCCGCGAAGCCCTTGCGCAGGTGGGTGGCCTCCAGCACCCGCTCGGGGCCGGGGGACTCGATGGGGAAGTGCATGCGCACCGCTGCGTCGGGGCCCTCGAGTTCAGGCGGGGCCTCCTGCAAGAACTGCTCCATGCGGGCCTCGAGGCTGTGCATCCGGCGGGCGTGCTTGGCGCTCGAAGGCGCCCAGCGGCGGGCCTGCTCGAGGATGCCCTCGCGCCGCTGTTTCTCTTTGAGCCAGTTGGCATACTCGCGGGCTTCCTGCTCCTCCTGCGCGGCACGCTGGGCGCGGAAGGCCGAGTAATTGCCCTCGTAAAGCCGCAGCTTGCCCCGCCGCAGCCAGGCTACGCGCCGGGTGACCCGGTCGAGGAAGTTGCGGTCGTGGGAGATGGTGATGGTGGCTCCGCCGTAGCTCTCCAGGAAGCCCACCAGCCAGTCCACCATCTCGAGGTCGAGGTGGTTGGTCGGCTCGTCGAGCAACAGGGCATCGGCTCCTGAGAGCAGCAAGGCCCCCAGCGCCAGCCGCCGCGCTTCCCCGCCCGAGAGCACCGCTACCCGCTCGCCCTCACGCCCCTCGAAGCGCAGGCCTTTGAGCACCGATTCATAGTTCGAGCGCCGTTTGTACCCGCCCAGCGCCTCGAAGCGCTCGTGTAGCTCCTCCCAGCGGTGGTAGACCTCCGGGTCGGCCAGATTCGCCTCGAGCCGCTCCAGCTCGACCTCGAGTCGCTCCAGGCGGACAAAACCTCTTTTGAGCACGCTCTCGACGGTATCCTCGGGGTCGAAGCGGGGGTCTTGCTCGAGCAGCTCGAGGTAGATCCCCTCCGGCTTGTACACCCGCCCGCGCACGGGCTCGAGTTCGCCGCTCAGCAGGCGCAGCAGCGTGGTCTTGCCCGAGCCGTTGGCCCCTACCAGCGCCAGCCGGTCGCCGTGGTAAAGCTCCAGGCTCACCCCTTCCAGCAGGTCGCGGGCGCCCAGGGAGTACTCGAGGTCTTCGGCAAAGACCACACGCACAGAGGCCAGTCTAGCGGAAGGGGCGGCTGGTCGTCAGCCGTGAGCGAAGGGCGGGTTGCGGACTCAAAAGCGCTCGAGCGTGACGAAGCTGTAAGCGTAGGCGTGCTGATCGTCGGGTTCGTGGCGTTCGCGGGAGACCTCGCGCCAGACACTTTGGTCGAAGGCGGGGAAGAAGGTGTCGCCCGCGACCTCGGCGTGGACGAGGGTGAGGTGGATGCGGTCGGCCAGCGGCAGGGCCTGGGCGTAAAGCTCGGCGCCGCCGATGACGAAGGTCTCGCGGGGCCTGGCGGGGTCGTGGGGGGCTGCCTCCGCGACCCGCAGGGCGGCCTCGAGCGAGCCCACCACCATGCAGCCAGGGGCCGAGTAGCCAGGCGTGCGGGTGACGACGATGTTGGTGCGGCCCGGCAGGGGCTTGCCGATAGACTCGTAGGTTTTGCGGCCCATGATGACCGGGTGGCCCATGGTGAGCCGCCGGAAGCGCTTGAGGTCGTTGGGCAGCCGCCAGGGCAAAGTGTTATCGCGGCCTATGACCCGGTTTTCGGCCATAGCGACGACGAGCGAGAGCACGCTACACCGCCACGGGCGCTTTGATGGGGGGGTGCGGGTCGTAGCCTATGAGGGTGAAGTCCTCGTAGACGAAATCCTCCAGCCGCTTGCGCTGGGGGTTGAGGATCATCTGCGGCAGGGGGCGCGGAGAGCGGGTGAGCTGGAGCTGGGCCTGCTCGAGGTGGTTGAGGTAGAGGTGGGCGTCGCCCAGGGTGTGCACGAACTCGCCGGGCTCGAGGCCCGTGACCTGGGCGATCATCAGCGTGAGCAGGGCGTAGGAGGCGATGTTGAAGGGCACGCCCAGGAAGACGTCGGCGCTGCGCTGGTAGAGCTGGCAGGAGAGCTTGCCGCCCGCGACGTAAAACTGGAAGAGGGTGTGGCAGGGGGCCAGGGCCATACGGGGTAGGTCAGCCACGTTCCAGGCGCTCACTACCAGGCGGCGGGAGTCGGGGTTACGCCGAATCTCCTCCACCACCCAGGCGATCTGGTCGAAGGTTTCCCCGTTGGCCCCCTCCCAGCTGCGCCACTGCTTGCCGTAGATTGGCCCCAAATTGCCGTCAGAGTCGGCCCATTCATCCCAGATGCTCACCCCATTGGCCTTGAGGTAGGCGATGTTGGTGTCCCCCCGCAAGAACCACAGCAACTCGTGGATGATCGACTTCACGTGCAGCTTCTTGGTCGTCAATAGCGGAAAGCCCGCGCTCAAATCGAAGCGCATCTGGTAACCGAACACCGACTTGGTGCCGGTGCCGGTGCGGTCGGACTTGAGGGTGCCGTGCTCGAGGACGTGCCGCAGGAGTTGAAGGTAGGGCTCCATCACCCGCATGATACCCCCAAAGTGGAGCCATCCGCCTTCAGCGAAGCGCGGGTTCTGGGAAGCCGGAGGCAAGGGTTGTAGCCCTCTACCACTTCCTCTGGCTCATCCTGACCCCCCGAACCGCGACCACCACGCTCACCAGCAGTAAAGTCCAGAAGGCTTGGGGCTTGCCCCAAAGGGCGAAGAGCGCGTAGAGATAACCCACCACGGCTCCCGCCGGGATGGGGTACACGCCACGGCGGACGCGCTTCCAGTAGAGTTGCCAGTACAAGGCGGCCACCCCCAGCCCCAGGGCCATGGACGTGAGGGTGAGTTGCGGGAGCAGCCCCAGAAAAAAGCCAACAGTGGGCGCGATCCCGCCGCCGCCCCGAAAGCCGAAGTAGAGCGGCCAGTTGTGTCCGGCTACCAGTGCAGTAGCCATTAGCGGCAGGGCCCAGGGAGCGTGGGCAAAGGTGCTCAGGTAAGCCACTAGCAGGCCCTTGAGGATGTCCAGCACCGCCACCGCCAGGCCCCAGGCAGGCCCTAGCTGGCGAAAGGTGCCCGAGGCGCCAGGAACGTCGCGCTGGGTCAGGTCTATCCCGCGCAGCTTTCCCGCTACAATGCCGAAGGGTACGGAACCGATGAGATAGGCGAGCACAACCAGTACCGCGTCCATTTTCCAAATTTATCCGTTCTGCAAGGCGTGGACCAAAGGCAGTGTGTTAGTATAAGCTCCGTAAGCTAGCCCCAAAACCTGGACAGGGGTTCCCAAAGTGACGAGCACCAAACGCAAACCCACCATACACGAAGTAGCCCACATGGCCGGGGTCGGGATCGGCACGGTGAGCCGGGTAATCAACAACCACCCCTCGGTGCGGGCCGAAACCCGCGCTAAGGTACAGCAGGCCATGGAGCACCTGGGCTACGCGCCCAACCCCCATGCCCGGCGGGTGGCGGGGGGGCGCAGCTACACGGTTTCGGTGCTGCTGCCCTTCGTGGCGACGGAGTTCTACATCCGCCTGATCGAGGGCCTCGAGGCCACCCTCTCCGAGGAGCGCTACGACCTGGCGCTCTTTCCCCTCCTCACCCCCAAGCGCCTGGAGCGCTACCTGCGCTCGGGCACCCTGGCCTACCAGACCGACGGCCTCATCGTCGCCTCCTACGACCTCACCGAGCACTTCGCCGGGGGGCAGTTCCCTACCGACCGGCCCGTGGTCCTCGTCGATGCGCGCAACCCCAACTACGACTCGGTGTTCATGGACAACCTCCTGGGCGGGAGGCTGGCCGCCGAATACCTCTCGCGCTTCCCCGGAGAACTCTTTTTCATCACCGTGGAAGAGGACATCGACCGCGTCTTCAGCCATACCGTCTTCGCCGAGCGCCGGGCCGGGTTTCAGCAGGGGGCCGAGTTGGCCCGGAGGACGGTGAACCCCGACCAGATCTTCCACACCCGCCTCTCCGCCGAGGGGGGACGCCTGGCCTTGCAGACCTTCCTACGCCACTACAGCCCCCCCCTCAACATCTTCGCCGGGGCCGACCTGATCGCTTTGGGGGTGATGGAGGAGGCCGAGCGGCTGGGGCTGAGGCTGGGCCAGGACGTGCGGCTGCTGGGCTTCGACGGCCAGCCCTGGACCGCACAGTACGGGCTCTCGACGCTGGCCCAACCGGTCGAGGCCATGGGGGCCAGGGCCGCGCAACTGCTGCTCGAGCGCCTGCAAAACCGCCGCTTCGAGCCACGCCAGGTGCGCTTCGAACCCCACCTCATCGAGCGCCCCTCGACGCTGGGAGCGCAGGTTATTGATAGCCGATAGCCGAACGCTCAACACGGAAAGACCGGTCGTGGCTACCCGCCTTTCGCCATCGGCTAGCGACCATAGTCCTAAGTAACCCACGTACCAAGTTTCACGATTTGGGAGTGCTAGGATTAGAGCCGATGAAGCGGGTACGTGACCCCAAGCTGCTCCCCGTCGTGGAGAAGGTCGAGCGGGGCGAGCGATTGAGCTTCGAGGAGGGGATGCTGCTCTACCGCACCCCCGACCTCAACACCCTGATGCGGCTGGCCAACCTGGTGCGCGAGCGCAAGCACGGCGACAAGACTTTCTTCGTGCACTCCCTGCGGCTGGAGTTCACCAACATCTGCTACGTCGGCTGCACCTTCTGCGCCTTCGCCGCGCGCAAGGGCGATCCCCACGCCTGGGACTACGACGCCGATGTCGTGGTGGAGAAAGTGCGCGAGAAGTGGGAGCCGGGCATCACCGAGCTGCACATGTCCAGCGGGCACCACCCCAACCGGCCCTGGAGCTACTACCCCGAGATGGTGAGCAAGCTGCGCGCGGCCTTCCCCACCCTGCAGGTCAAGGCCTTCACCGCCGCCGAGATCGAGCACCTGTCGAAGATCGCCAAGAAGCCCACCCTCGAGGTGCTGCGCGAGTTGAAGGAGGCCGGGCTGGCCGCGCTGCCGGGCGGGGGCGCCGAGATCTTCGCCGACCGGGTGCGCCGCCAGATCGCCAGGAACAAGGTCAAGGCCGAGAAGTGGCTTCAGATCCACCGCGAAGCCCACTCCCTGGGCATCCGCACCAACGCCACCATGCTCTACGGGCACATCGAAACGCTCGAGGAACGCCTCGACCACATGGACCGCCTGCGCAAGCTCCAGGACGAGACCGGCGGCTTCCACTCCTTCATCCCCCTGGCCTTCCAACCCGACGCCAACGACCTCGCCCGGAGCCTGGGCAAGAGGGAGTTCACCACCGGCCTCGACGACCTGCGCAACCTAGCCGTCGCCCGCGTCTACCTCGACAACTTCGACCACATCAAGGGCTACTGGGTGATGATCTCCTCCGACTTGGTGCAGGTCTCGCTGGACTGGGGCGTCTCCGACATCGACGGTACCATCATCGACGAGCACATCGCCCACGCCGCCGGAGCCACCAGCCCGCTGGGCCTGTCGAAGCAGAAGATGGTGGAGATGATCCAGAGCGCGGGCCGGGTGCCCGTCGAGCGCGACGCCTTCTACAACGTGGTCAGGGTGTGGAACCAGCTTCCTCTGGTGCCGGAGAAAGCCAGGGTCGAAGCCAGAGCCCGCACCTGAGTCAGCCCGCCCTGGAGTCTTTGATGCCCGACTACGTGCTCGGCGTTCCCCGCTACGCCAACAGTGCCCCGCTGTATCACTTCCTCGAGGAAGGCAACGGGATTGTCTTCCGCTACGGTGTGCCCACCGAACTCAACCGCTGGCTGCTCGAGGGCAGTGTGGACCTGAGCCTCGTTTCCTCCTACTTCTACCTCGCCAATGCCGAAAGGCTGCGCCCCCTGCCCGACTTTTCCATAGCCGACCTGGGGCCGGTGTACTCGGTCAACCTCTTTCACACCCGGCCCTGGCAGGCGCTCCGGCGCATCGCCCTCACCACCGAGAGCGCCACCAGCGTGCGGCTGCTGCAATACCTGCTCGAGTCCGACAGCCTGAGCCCCGAGTACACCCGCGAGCAGGGGGGCCTGGAACTGCTGGAGCGCTACGACGGGGTGCTCTTGATCGGGGACCGGGCCATCACCACCTATGCGGGCTTGCTGCAGCACATCCCCGAGTCGGTCCACCAGGTCCCGCGGCAGTTCACCGGGCCCCAGGGCTCACCTCTGTGGGTCAGCGACCTCTCGATGCGGTGGTACGAGCGCACCCGGCTGCCCTTCGTGTTTGCGGTCTGGGCCACCCGGCGCTCAGAGCCCCCGCCTCCCGAAGTCGTGCGGCGGCTGCGGGCGGCGCGCTCGCTGGGGCTGGGCAACCTGGCGGCGGTGGCGGGCACCGAGGCTCAGCGGCTGGGCGTGCCCGAGCGCCTGATGCAGCACTATCTTTGGAACTTCCGCTACCACCTCGAGGCCCCCGACCGCCTGGGGCTGGAAACCTTCGCCAGAGCCGTGGGGCTGGCCTATCCCGGCGACTACTGGGACGTGTAGCGGCTGGCCACGCGGGCCATGGCCATGAGCTTGAGCACCCCGGCGGCCACGAAACCGGCGAAGCCGGGCTCGAGGGCGCGCCGGAGCACCGCCTCCCAGACCCCATCCGGCTCGGGCGGAGGAGGGGGGATGTCCTGCGGCCACACCGAGGTATCAGCCTCCTGGCTGGTGGGGTCTTGCAGATTCCACCGGGCGATCCAACCGTCCAGGGCGTCGACGTAGCCGTTGAGCCCCTCGATGGGCCACAACAGCAGCGTCACGCGGATGTCGAACATGGCCTCATCGTGGTCGCCGACGGTGGGGGGGTTTTGCAGTCGCTGCAGCACGAAGCCGGGCAGTTCCTTGAGCGCCGCTTCGTAAAACTCCTGCCACGACTGCTGCCAGAGGGTCTCCAGGCTCATTACCCTAGCATTTTGAACCCGCCCTTGAACCAGGGGCGGGTATTTGATCACGCGAATTTGGTGCAAATGTCACAGCGCAGATGGGAAGCGCATCCGTCGCCAGAGGTGATTCATCGGCTGGGTGGAGTGATGATCTGCGGGGCGACCTTGACCTCCAGCGTCCTTCCCGAGCGCCAGACCTTGAGGGCGATGGTTTCGCCTGCCTTCTTGCTGCCCAGCACCGCCCGCAGGTCGTTGATATCGCTCAGGGAGCGGCCATCGGCCTCGAGCAGCACGTCGCCATCGATGCCGATCTCCTCACCGCGACCATCGGGGGTCTGCACGAAAATGGTCCTTTGCGAACCCCGCAAGCCCGCCTTGGCCGCCGGGCCGCCCGGCTCGACGCTGCCGATGATCAGGCCGGTTTCGGGCAGGTTATAGCGCCGCCGCAGGTTGTCGGGTAGCCCCGCGACCGGGAACACCGTCACCCCGAGGCGGGGTCTCGAGGCGATGAGGGCATTGGCATCCAGCGTCTTGCCCGCCTTGAGGTCGGGGAGATACTGCTTGGCGATGTTGATGGGGATGGCGAAGCCCACCCCCGCCGACTGGGGCTGACCGCCGAGGAAGCCGGAGTTGGTGTAGATGGCGGTGTTGATGCCGATGACCTCGCCCCTCGAGTTCAGCAGCGGCCCGCCGGAGTTGCCGGGGTTGATGGCGGCGTCGGTCTGGATCACGTTGGGCACGAAGCCGTCTCCGCTACCCACCGCGCCGGGGTTCTTGCGGATGGCCGAGACGATGCCCTCGGTCACGGTGAACTCCAGGCCGAAGGGGTTGCCCATGGCGATGGCTTTCTGACCCACTTTGAGCGCATCGGAATCGCCCAGCTTCATGGGCTTGAGCAGCGCGGCGGGCGCCTCTACCTTGACCAAGGCGATGTCCAGCGCCGGAGCCGTGCCGATGACCTTGGCCTTGTACTCCTTGGGGTTGTTGTGGAACTTGATGGTGATCTCGCTGGCCCCCTCGATCACGTGGTAGTTGGTGAGGATGTTCCCCTCTTCGTCGAGCACGAAGCCCGAACCCACCCCGCTCTGAGGCTGCGGCTGGACGAAGAAGGGGCGCAGAAACTCCGGCACGTCCTGAATGTCTACCTGGGGAGCGGCGCGGGTGGCCACGTACACCACCCCGTCACCGGAGTTTTGCACCACCTGGATGGTGTTCTGTTCGTTTTGCAAGTAGCCCTGAGCTTCGTTGAGCGGTGTCACCTGAGCCTGGGGCGCGGCGGTCGTGGGAGCGGGGGTCTGGCTACGGGTCATCCCCCACCACAGCACCCCTCCGGCGATCACAGAGAGTACCCCAAAGGTCGCGGCAGAAGTCTTCAAGGACATGCTCATTCCTCCTGATTCTGAGAGTAGGCAGGCGGTGTGAAGATGGCATGAAGGCGCTGTGTACGAAAGCACCGTTCCAAGGCTCGAGTCAACACCCCATCCTAACGCGAATCGATGCGCCCAATTGAAAACCACAGTTTTATTTGGACAAACCCTCAGGCAAACACCACGGTCTTGTTGCCGTGAACGATGATGCGGTCCTCGAGGTGCCACTGCACCGCCCGCGCCAGCACGGTGCGCTCGAGGTCGCGCCCCAGCCGCACCAGCTCGGCCACGTCGTTGCGGTGGGAGACCCGTGCCACGTCCTGCTCGATGATGGGCCCCTCGTCGAGGGCCTCGGTGACGTAGTGGGCGGTGGCCCCGATCAGCTTCACGCCCCGCTCGTAGGCCTGCTTGTAGGGGTTGGCCCCGACGAAGGCGGGGAGGAAGGAGTGGTGGATGTTGATGATGCGGTTGGGATAGTGGGCCACGAAGCCGGGCGAGAGGATCTGCATGTAACGGGCCAGCACCACCAAGTCGCAGCCTTGCAGCAGCCGCAGCATCTCGGCCTCGGCCTGCTCCTTGGTCTCCTTGCTGACGGGGACGTGGTGGTAGGGAATGCCAAAGCGCTCGACCTCGGCGCGCAGGTCGGGGTGGTTGGAGATGACCTGGGTGAGCTCACAGGGCAACTCCCCATTGGAATGCCGCCACAAGAGTTCGTTGAGGGCGTGGTCGTACTTGGAGACCAGGATCGCCACCTTCTTGAGGTCGGCGGCGTAGCTGATGCGCCAGTCCATCTCGAAGCGGGCCGCCACCCGCTCGGCGAAGGCGCTCCCCAGCACGCTGCGCGGCACGTCGAGGTGCGGCGTCTGGAACTCCAGCCGCATGAAGAAGGTGCCGCCTTCGGGGTCGGTGGAGTGCTGGTCGAGGGCGGTGATGTTGGCCCCGTGGTTGAAGAGGAAATTGGAAACCGCCGCCACGATGCCGGGGCGGTCGGGGCAGGTGATGAGCAGCCGGGCGGTAGTGTCGCTCTGCATCCGGACTAGGCTAATGGCTGAAGGGGCGAATGCTCAAGCATGTCGGTAGCTTATGTCGTACGTCCTACGTCGTACGCAATACGCCAAACGCCTTGACCCTAGACAGGCTACGGGCCACAAGCTGACGGCTTACCGCTTCCCGTTCACCCGCTCCACCGCCCGCACGCCTCTGCGCCCGAAGCGGCGGGCGAGCTCGAGTTCGCTCATCACCAGCACCGTGGGCCGTCCGTGAGGGCAGACCCAGGGCAGCTCACAGCGGGCCAGGGTGTCCAGCAGGGCCTGAGCCGGGGCTTCGGCCATGGGGTGCCCGGCCTTGATCGCGGGCAAGCAGGCCAGCCGGGCCAGGACGGTGCGCCAGGCCTCGGTGAAGCTGTGGGCTGCGAGCGTCCCCTTGACCACCTCGGGGATGAGGGCGGGGTGTCCGGCCAGAAAAGCGGGGATGCTGCGGATGCGGTAACGGCCTGGGCCGAAGGGCTCGAGCACCAGCCCCACCGCCTCGAGTTGCTCGGAGCGTTCCTGGTAGGCCATCTCCTCGCCCAGGCTGAGGTTGAGCAGTTCGGGGTGCTCGAGCTCGACGGGCGGCTCCTCGCGGTAACGGCGGGAGAGCTCTTCGTAGAGGATGCGCTCGTGGGCGGCGTGCTGGTCGATGACGTAGAGCTCGTCATCGGCCTCGGCCAGCAGGTAGAGCCCGCGAAAAGCACCCACGAAGCGCAGGCGGGGAAAACTGGCCCGCTGGACCGGGGCGGGGCCGGTCATGGG
>NZ_QWLA01000038.1 GCF_003574095.1 Calidithermus roseus | reverse complement strand
CTGCTCCAGCTGGGCCAGTTTCATCCCCTTACCCTTCGCTTCCGCTTCCCCAATCAGCGCCATCAACCGCTCTTGTAGTGGGCTCATGCCTCAGTCTAGGCTATTGGGTTGTTTTTGGGACACACCCTGCTTGGACCACTGCCAGCCCGGCTCAAGGGTTTCACGGTAGAATGTCAGCCCCCCGACACTGATCACGTCAATCTTGCCTTTTTCAAATGGTCGCCGCGTTTCATCTGGGATATCGAAGCTCTTGCCCGTGATCTTCTCGATTTTCCCTTTCATGTGTGCCTCTTTAGGTTAAACTTGCCCAACAAATACAGGGATGTGCCATCTTTTTCTTCCCTCCATTCCCTACCCAGCGGTAAACCCAGCCGGGTAAGGTTAGGTTAGATAGCCCCGGATGACTGGAGGATGACAGGTTCAGGGGGACTCGAGGCCGAGAGCTAAGCCAACCTCCTCGAGGCTTCTGCGGTCGGCAAGGCCTAAGGCATCGGGAGGAACCCGCACGAGGAGCGTCTGCACTCGTGCCTCCCCAAGCCGAGCACCCGCTACCGCCACCTGAGCCAGGGCCCGCGGGGCCCCCTCCAGGCCCTCGGCCAAGGCCAGGGCCTCGGTCAGGGCTCGGCGGGCATCCTCTACCTGGTCCAAAGCCAGGAGAGCCTGGCTGGTATAGGCCAGGCCCAAGCAGGCATAGGCCCGCCCCAGATGCTCGCCCGGGTGTTCTGCCAGAAGCTCCAAAGCAAACTGCGGCTCGTGGGCCTCCAGATAGGCCCGCGCCAGCACCAAGGCCAGATACTCGCTCACGTCAAAGGGCCCCAGGGCTCGTGCAGCCTGGGCCAGCTCCCGGTGGGCCAGAGGCTCACCCTGCTCCACGTCGGCGCCCACCAGGAAGGCCGCCACCAGGACCCGCCAGTAGGGGTCCTGCTCCTGAGCCAGGTGGTAGCCTTCCTCCAGAAGGGGATAGGCCTCAGCAAAGCGGCCCCTGTGAGCGTATAGGGCCCCCAGATAGGCCAGGATGCGGATGCGGTGCCGGGGGTCGGGATGGTCACGGGCCAGCTCGGGCTCCAGCAGGTCTATGGCCTCGCTGACCCGGCCCAGCCCCCACAAGGTCGCGGCGTAGGCGGTTCGGGTCAGGTGCATAAGCTCCTGGTCCCCAAGCTTCTGGGCTAGCAGGTAGGCCTCACGAGCATACTCCGCTGCCCGGGGATGGTCGCCGATAGCGAGATAGGTGCGAGCCCGCAGGGCTTCTATCCGCACCCGGGGGGGTAACGGAGCGCTGAGCAAGTTCTCCAGCAAGGCTTCGGCCTCACGGTAACGCCGCTGCTCGCGGCAGATGTCGGCTAAAAGAAGCTGGGCCTCAGCCCGTGTAGCCTCCTCTTGGCCGTAAGTAAACACCTTTTCCAACATGGCTCTGGCCTCGGTATAGAGGGCGCGCTCCTGGTAGACCCGGCCAGCGGCCAGCCAAGAACGGGCAGCCGCCTCCTCCTGACCTGCTCCCAGCCAGTGCTGGGCGATGCGGGCGGGATGGGCCCCGGTCTGCTCTAGCCAGAGGGCTATCTGACGGTGCAAATAAGCTTGGACGGGAGGAGCCATACCCTCCAGCACCGTCTCTAGAAGCAGGTCGTAGGCAAAGCGGCCCTCCCGCAGGATCTGGGCAGCCTCCAGCTCAGCCCACGGCTCGGCCAGCTCCAAAGGCGTGCCCTCAAGAACGTCAGCGGCCAGCCCCAGGTTCAGATCTTCCCCAGCAATAGCTGCAACCTGGGCCAGGCGCAGGGCTGCCGAGGACAAGATTGCCAGGCGGCGGGCGATCAGCTCCCTAGCCCGACGGGGAGCCGGGAAGCGGCTTGGTTTTCCTGGCCACTCCCCCAGCTCCCAGAGGGCACGCAGGGTTTCCAGGATAAAAAAGGGGTTGCCCCCGGCATAGCGGAAAAGCACTGGGGCAAAGCGCGCGGGGGATAGGTCCGGAAGGTCCAGCGAGGCCAAAAGCGCCTCTACCTCGGTGGAGTGAAGGGGCTCGAGGACGATCCGCACCGCCAACCCCGCCTCCACTAATCGGTCCAAGCTAGCCTCAGCTTCAGGCGAAAGCTCCCCCTGGCGATAGGCATAGAGTTGGCGCGGCACACCAGGAGGGGTGGGCACAAACTGGGAGAACATATAGGCGCATGCTTCGACGCTTGCGGCATCCATGTATTGCAGATCGTCCATCACCAGCACGTCCACATACCTCCCCAGCTCCCGCACTACCTCTGCCATGGCGGTGAAGAGGCGGAGGCGGTCGGCGGGGTCCTTCCAGGGCGGCGCGGCTTCGGGAAAGAGGTCGGGAAGGATGCGGGAGAGCTCCCGCCGCGCCCAGGCGGGTAGGCGAACTTCATACCGTGCAAGGAACTCCCGCCAGCTCCGCGCCTGGAAGGTAAATGGCGTCCCCTGGTCCCCCGGTCGGCCCAACGCCCAGACGTAGGCACCCTTGGAGCTGGCGAAGTCTCGCAGGAGCCGGGTTTTGCCCACGCCCGGTTCCCCTGTGAGGAAAACTACCTTCCCTGCCTCCCAGGCCTCCTCCATCCGGGCCCACGCCCACTCCCGGCCCACAAGCACGGGCGGCTGTAAGAGCGAAAGGGGAATCTCCCGTCTAGGCTGCCGACCTGCCACGGGGAGGACAACCCCACGCTCAATCATCTGAACGAGTGCTTGGGTCTGGGGCAGGGGGTCCACCCCCAGTCCCTGCCTCAGCCGCTCCTGGCCTCGATAGTAAGCGGACAAAGCCGCCCCCCGGTCACCCAGCAGATAGTGCAGGCGCATCACCCGGCGGAGGTGCTCTTCGGAAAAGGGGTCAGCCTCCTGGAGGCGCAGGGCCAGGGCTACAGCCTCCCGCAACTCGCCCTCCCGCTCCAGTCGCTCGGCCTCGGCTTCCAAAGCCTCGCGCCACAACCCCGCCAGGTGCTCTCGCTCGGCCAGGAGCCAGTCGGCAAAGTCGGGGCAGTCGTCGTAGTCGTGGCCCCAGAGCAGCTCGCCCTCCAGGGCCAGCGCCTCGGCGTAGCGGCCTTGGAAGGTGAGCAGCACCAGTCTGGCGGCGTCGGCCTCGAGGCCCTCCGCAAGCCGCAGCACCTCGTCGCCGCTGACCGCCTCATACCCCCCTGCCGCCTGGCGCAGCCGGCGCAGGGCCTGGGCCAGGTTGTTGCGGGCGGTGTGCTCGGGTGTCTCAGGCCATAACAAGCCAGCCAGCCGCGAGCGGGGGGTGGGGCCCTCCAGGGCCACATAGGCCAGCACCCCGGCAGTCCTGCGCTCCAGGCGCACGGGGGATCGCCCTTCCACCTCCAGGGTGGCTTCCCCCAAAAGCCGCAGGCGATGCCCTGCCACGGCGCCCTCCTTGGTTACTCAAAGTTTAAACCGTTCGTGCGCCGGGCTGCCTTGCCTCAGGAGACTCGAGCCACAGCTTCGGGGCGGTGCTTGGTCCAGTAGCGCATCAGCCCGTCCACGCTCATCCAGGCCGGGTCGGCGTACTCGTACTCCCGCACCTCCTCGTCGCTCAGACCCGCGGCGTGCAGCTCGTCGGTCACGTAAGCCTCGAACTCGGGCACGATCTGCTCGCGGGTCTTGCCCGCCTTGAGCCGCCGACGCATCCAGTCGGCCCAGTCCAGCAGGCGGGCCTCGAGGGCAGCCAGATGCTCCCGCACCTCGCTCACGGGGCCGAAGTGGGTGAGGTAGAGGGTTTCCAGGCCCAGCCCCCGCAACCGGGCCAGCGATTGCTGCCAGGTCTCGATGTGAATGTCGGGGGGCGGGCAGGGCGGCAGCACCGGGCCCCGGCCAATGCGCACTCCGGCCACGTCCCCGGCGATGAGGGCGGAGTCGATGCGGTAGGCGTGGTGGTGGCTGGCGTGGCCCGGCGTGTCGAGGGCCTCGATGGTAAATCCCCCGATCTTCACCCGCTCCCTGTCCTCGAGTGCCCGCACCTGGGCCTGGGGGACGTAGCCCATGCGGCCCCACAACTGCTCCATCTGGTCGCCATAGATGCGGCTGGCCGAGGCCCACAGCTTGCTGGGGTCGATGAGGTGGGGAGCCCCTTTGGGGTGGGCGTAGACCGTGGCCCCGTGCTCGGCGAAGCGCCAAGCCGCCCCCGCGTGGTCGAGGTGGATGTGAGTCACGAAGACGTGGCGCACGTCCTGCGGCGCGTAGCCCTTCTCGCGCAGCGCCTGCGCCAGCGTCTCGAAGCGCGACTCGGGCCCGGTCTCGAGCACCACCGGCCCCTCGGAGGTCTCGAGCAAAAACGAGGCAATAACACGGGGCGCGCGGTCGAGGAGGTCGAGGGTGTGAATCATGCCCCCAAAATAACAGGCCGCCGGGCTCGAGGGAGGGAAGCGCTTATCAAAGCCTTTTCATCATGGAACTGCCGTATACTGCCGCCAGCATGCTCCGACGCTATTTTCTTCGTGAAGCCCTGAGCCTGTATCTGGTGGGCTTTCTGATCTTCATCGGACTGCTGACCAGCGATTTCTTCACCTCCTGGGCAGGCTCCTTCGCGCGGATGGGGACGCCGGTGCAGGACATGCTGCTGCTTTGGCTCTACCGCATGCCCTACTTCCTGGGGGTGGCGCTGGCCTTCGGCCTGGTGTTCGCCCTCCTCATCACCCTGGCCCGCTGGATTCGCCAATCGGAACTCAAGGCCATGTACGCGGGGGGCGTCAAGCCCATGGTGCTGCTGCTGCCGGTGCTGGGGGTGGGGCTGGTGGTGAGTGGGCTGGCGCTGTTTACCTGGGGCTGGCTGCGCCCGGAGGCTCAGCTGCGCTTCGATATCCTGAAAGACCGCATCTTCTACGGCAGCAGCCCTTCGGGGGTGCTGACCGACCAGCTCTACACCCCGCAGGGCTACGGGCTGTACTTCGCCCAGCGCGTCTACCCCGACAGTGATGGTAGTGGAGTCCGGCTGGAGGGCGTGCGGGTGGTCGAACCCGGCGGCGCGGTGTGGAGCGCGCCTAGGGGACGGTGGCTCGAGGCCGGGGTGTGGCAACTCGAGGACGCCCGCCGGGTGGAACCCGACGGCAAAGTGATCACGGTGGGCTCGCATCCCCTCCCCTTCCCCCTCTCCGCGCCCCCGCGCACCGACTCCTACGACGCGCTCAACCTCACGCAGTTGCACCAGATCGCCCGCGCCGACAGTAAGGCCCTCTTCCCGCTGGCCCAGCGCTACGCCAACGCCCTGGGAGCGCTGGTGCTGGCCTGGCTGGCCATGGCGGTGGGCCTTGGGCTGCGCGAGCAATCCTGGGCTTTCGTGGCGGTGGTGGTGCTGCTGTTTGGCTACTACACCTTGTGGACTTTATCGGCCAAGTTCGCCGAGTACGATGTTTTCGGGCCCATCGTGGCGGCCTGGCTGCCCAATCTGGCCTTCGGCGTGGTGGCCGTCATCCTTACCTTGAGGTTGCGATGACCCGGCTCGACCAATATCTCTTTCGCGAGGTAGGCACCTACGTAGTGGGGGCGCTGGCGGCGGTGATCATGGCCCTGCTGGCCGGAGCGCTCTACGAGGTGCTGGCCCCGCTGCTCCAGCGCGGAGCCGACCCGCTGGTGGTGGGGCAATACCTGGCCTACAAGCTGCCCGAGCTGGTGGTGCGGGCGCTGCCGCTGGCCTTCTTGTTCGGGCTGCTGCTAGTGTTCTCGAGGCTGGGTGAAGACTCCGAACTCAAGGCCCTGCTGGCCGGGGGCATCGGCAAGGCGAGGGTGCTGTTGCCCATGCTGATGTTCGCGGGGGTGCTGTTCATCGCGGGCATCGTGCTGGCCGAGACCCTGGTGCCGCGCGGCCTGCAAAAAGCCAGCAGCGTGCTGCGCGAAGCGGTGGTGCAAAAGCCCAGGGCACTGCTCACCCCCGGCACCCGCTTCCAGGACGCCTACGGGCGCATCGTCTACGTGGGCGAAGTGGGCGGCGATGGCAGCATCGGCGAGGTGCGGGTGATCACCGCCGAGGAGATCCTCCTGGCCAGGCAGGGTCGCTTCCAGGGGGGCAGCCTGGTGCTCGAGCGGGGCTTGCGCATCACCTACGGCTCAGGCAGGCCCCGCACGGTAGCCACCTTCGAGCGGGGCGAAGTGCCGCTGGTGGAGCTGGGCTTCGACCCGCCCGGCGGGCTCAACAACCTCTCCATCGCCGAGTTGCGCCAGCGGGTGAGGCAGTACCGCAGCCAGGGCTTCTCCTACCAGGCCGAACTCACCACCCTCTACCGCAAGTTTGCCGAGCCTGCCGCCTCCTTCTCCTTCGCGCTCTTCGCCGTGGGAGTGGCCTTCTTCCTGCTGGGCGGCAGCCGCAGCCTGGGTTTCGTGGGGGTGGCGGTGCTGAGCTTCCTTTACTACGCCACCACCAGCGTGGGCCGGATCATGGGCGAACAGGGGGTGATCCCGGCCTGGCTGGCGGCCTTTGGCCCCAACTTGCTCTATGCCCTCGTGGGGCTGGTGCTGCTGAGGTTGGGCCGTCGATGAGCTCGACTCACCGGTCGCGACCCCCTGCGCTCAGGACTGTCTTAGGCCTCCTCCTCCTGAGCCTGGCCTCGCTGGCCCAGGCCGCCACCCTCAAGGTCATCGCGGCTGAGCGCCTGGAAATCCGCAACGAAAACGGCGAGGAACTCTTCATCCTCACCGGCAATCCCGTACTCATGGAGCGCGACGAGGAGAAGATCGAAGCGCTGCGGGTGATCTACAACCGCACGCAAAAGCGCCTGCATCTCATGGGCAAGGTGCGCTTCCAGGACAAGGAAAAGCGCATCCTGGAGGCCGAGGAACTCGAGCTAGACACCTCCGACAACAGCCTCGAGGCCATCGAGGTCAAGGTGCGCTCGGGCGACTTCGACCTCAGCGGCCCCTACTGCCAGCGGGTGGCCGGGCAGATCCTCTTGCAGCAGGGCTTCGTGACCTCCTGCCTGCGCTGCGGCCAGAGCATCCCCGACTACGGCTTCAGGGCCAAGGAGGTGCTGCTGTTTCCCGGCGACCGCCTCATCGCCCGCGAGGTGTGGGTGGTGGTGCGCGGGGAGCGGGTGCTTTATCTGCCGGTGCTGGGGCTCTTCCTCTCCGAGCGCAAGCCCCGCATAGACCTGGGCACCGGCGACGAGGGCTTCTTCTTCAACGCCGATCTGCCCTACGTCAACGGCTTCGGCCTCGGCTACACCCTGCTGCGCTTCAGCGAGGCCAGAGGCTGGGGCTTCGGCTTCGACCACTACGGCCTGGGTGCGGCTTTCGAACGCTACCAGTTCCTCTACCTGCCCCCCGCCCCTGGTGACGCGGCCCAAAAACCCCTCTTCCGCTGGAGCTTGGAGTACCGGTTGCAGCAGGAGGAGTTCAAGTACGAATACAAGCTCGAGCGCAACGACGAGAGCCGCTACGGCATCACCAACATCGAGGCCAACCTCAGCCGCGAGACCCCCGAGGACCCCGTCTTCAAATTCCGCCTCAAGACCTTCCTCGACGGCTATGCCTGGGACGCCCCCTTCAACACCGACCAAGTTCTGCCCGAGTTCTCGCTGCTGTTCAACCAGGGCCTCAAGCTCGACGAGTTCAGCGTGCGCGGGGCGGTCACGGCAGGGTATTACATCGACCGGCTCAACCAGGACAACCGCAGCGCCCGCAAGCTCGACCTCAACGGGGACGGTTTCATCGGGGTGGGCAGGCTCTACGTCCAGCACGCCGAGACCTACGCCCCCAGGCTGTGGGAGGGGGCCAGCTTTAGCCTGAACAACTTCTTCGAGGGCTGGTACTACACCAGCCGCAACCCACCTGCTAATGGGGCAAGCGAAGGGGAGTTCGAGCGCCTGATCCGCTGGGACACCACCGCGAGTTTCACCCAGCGGCTGGCCCCTTTCAGCCTCAGCCTCAACTTCGCCAACCGCGCCGTTGAGGGGGAAAGCCCACTGGCCCGTGAGGCGCGCACCAACACCGCCTCCCGCACCCTCGGGGGGAGTTTGAGCGCCCAGCAGGCCTGGTTCAGCACCTCGGCCACCCTGAACTACAACCTCATCGACCGCAGGTTCGACCCCCTGACGCTGGGCCTCGAGCTCAACCCCTCCCCCGTCACCTTCGGCCTGACTTACCGCCGCGACATCAACGCCGGCTACCCCAGCCTGCAGAACGACCTCACCCACCTCGACCTCTCCACCCGCTTCGGGCTCAACCTCAACCCCTTCCGCTTCAACGCCACGGGCAGCTACGTCTGGGCCAGCGGCAACCAGGTCGTCGATCGCTTCGGCGACCTCACCCTCTCGCTGGAGTACACCCCACCCACCGGCACCGTCCGGCTCACCCACCTGCGCGACCTCAACACCGAGCAGGCCAAGTACCTGCGCCTCAACTTTTCCTGGCTCGAGGGCAGCGACAGCTACCTGATAGACGAAAACTTCAACTTCAACGGCGTCAGCAGCCGCACCTACGCCCTCGACGGCTTCGTGCAGGGCAAGTGGGGCCCGCACACGCTCAAGCTCGAGAACCGCGTCCTCTTCCCCGATCAGTACGTGGGCGAGGCCGAAGACAAGGACGAAGGCAGGGCCGACCTGACCCTCTCCTACGACTACGCCGCCACCCTGCGGGCCATCCTGCGCACCACCCTGATCCAGGGCCTGGGCTTCGACAACTCCCTGCTCTCCGTCGGCGCGGGCCTGGCTGAGCCCGGGCGGGAGGCGCGGCTGGAGTTCGCCCTCGGCCTGCCCGGTTACAACCAGCCTTATTTCTACCTCGACCGCGTGAACCTGCAGGGGGCCCTCGAGGTCCTGCCCGGCCCCAGGAGCCCCGGCGAGTTCGGGCTAGCCCTGCAAGGCGGCCTGGTGCTCGACCGCATCGAAAGCGGCGATCAGATGGGCAACTTCACCGTAAGCCTCAGCAAATTTGGTCCCACCATGGTCTACGTGGGTCAGGAAAACGAACGGCTGATCTTCGGGCTGTACTACACCCAATCCTTCACCTGGCGCGACCCCAGCGGCAGGCCTCTGGTCCTCAAGCCCCTGTTCGTGATGATCTACGACCGCTGCTGCTGGGCCATGCGCTTTACCATCGACACTCAGGCCAATAAAGCCACCCTGTCCTTTTTGCTCGGAGGCCAGGCCGCCGATTTCCTCTTCGACCGCACCGGCATCACCTGGCCGTGGGACAAGTGAGGAGGTGTACGTGTACCGCTTGTTGATCCTGCCCCTGGCTCTGGCCCTAGCAGCCTGCACCGGGAGCTACGAACCCCCAGCGCCCTCGTTTCTGGCGGTGGCTTCGGGACAGCGCATCGACTTCTACCTCAGCACCCGCCTGCGCCCGGACGTGCGCGACGACGGCCAGAGCCCGCTGATCGGCTCCTGGACGAGCCTTTCCCTGCCGGTGCTGGATTTGTACTTCAAGCTCAAGCAAAACGACCAGCAGAACAACCGGCTTTGGGTGCTCGACCGCGAGAAGCTGACGGCCTACAGCACCGACCCCTTCTTCGAGGACCTCGTACCCGACCCCACTACCCTCGACCCCCGCTCCTTCCCCTTCACCGACGGCAACTCCCAGCCGGTGGATTGCTCGCAAGGCTACCTCAGCGCCAGCCCCCGCTACCTGCTGGCGGTGTGCCCTCCCCCGAACTCGGGCGCGCCCTATTCGCTGTACCTGGTGGACTTCAACCTCCTGCAAGCGGGCGGGGTGCCCCAAGCGCTCATCGGCCCCATCAGCGTGCAGGCCAGTCAGACAGTCTTCACCCTGACCACCGGCAACGCCCTGGTGATCCTCAACGGCGCCAGCAGCTCGATGGAGTACCATCCCGACCCCCAAATGCCCGCCAACGAGACGGGCATCATTCGCGGAGGTTCCTACATCCAGCCCCTCTACACGCCGCAGGAGCTGGTGTACGACGGCGCCGGCAACCGGGTCTTCGCCCTGCTGAGAGGCAGTACCGACGTGCGGCTGCTGACGTGGAACCTCAAGGCCGACACCCCTTCCGACGTCAGCGAGCCTGATCCCAACGGGCGTAACCCCGAGCAGCTCCAGATCTCCTCCGCCAACATCTACGCCCTCTCGAGCCAGCGGGGCCTCTTCCGGGTGCAATTCTCCAGCGGCGCGCTCCGCTTGCTCGACCCCCCAGGCGACCTCAACCTGGACGTGTTGAGCTATCTGGGAAGCGCCGTCGAGGACGGACGGCTGCTCTACCTCGCCGCCGAAGACCCCAGCGCCAGCGCCGAGCAGAAGCCCCTGATCGTGGTGCTCAACAGCCAGAAGCCGCTGGAAAACCTGCTCTCCTCCGACGTCAAGATCAACTCCAACAGCTCAGCTCCGCGCGTCAATCCCTTCGACTCGAGGCCGGTGAGCCTGTCCACTTTCCCGGTCCAGGAGAGGTGAGTCGGGTTGAACGCCGAACGCCAGGCGCGAGTGGCTATTGGCTATCGGCGTATATTTTGACCATGGAACTCCATCACGTGGGAATCGCAGTGAGCGACCTCGAGGCCGCCGTGCGGCCTTACTATGCGCTGGGTTATGCCCTCGAGGCCCAGGGCATAGTCGAGAGCCAGGGGGTGAGCGTGTACATGCTCAAAAGCGGCCACAGCCGACTCGAGTTGCTCGCTCCTATTCGCCCCGACAGTCCTATTGGCAAATTCCTGGAAAAGCGCGGTCCGGGGATTCACCATCTGGCCTTCACCACTCTGGATATCCAGAGCGAACTCGAGCGCCTGGCGCGGGAGGGCACCCCCCTCATCGACACTGCCCCGCGTCCTGGCTTCGGCGGGCACCTGGTAGCCTTCATCCACCCCAAGTGGTCGAGCGGAGTTCTTGTCGAACTCGTCGAGGCCGAGCATTGAACCGCGCTTACCTGGCCCTGGCCGGGCTGCAAATGGCCCTGATCTTCTGGTTCTCGGCCCAGCCCGGCGATACCGTGGGCATCCCAGCCCCCTGGGACAAGCTGGTGCACGCCGGGGTCTACGCCCTGCTGGGCCACTTCCTGGCCCAGGGCACCCAGCGCCCGCTCTTTTCCTGGTCGCTGGCCGTGCTGTACGGACTCAGCGACGAGATCCACCAGATGTTCGTGCCAGGGCGGGTCTTCGACCTGGGCGACTGGTTGGCTGACGCGGGCGGTGCAGCCCTGGCAATCCTGGCCTGGAGCGCGCTTTCCCGGCGGGCGGGCCGCCTCCAGCGCTAGACTGGGGACATGAAAACAACCGCTGGGGTTGCGCTGGCGCTGGCGCTCGGGCTGGGGCTTTCGCAGACGTCGAGTTGGAAAAGCCTGGCTCCTTTGAGCCAAGCCCGCCAGGAGATCGGGGTGGCGGTGGCGGAAGGCAGGCTCTACGTGGCCGGGGGTTTTTACGCCAACGGGGCAACCAGCGACCTCCTCGAGGTCTATGACCCCGCCAGCAACCGCTGGCAGCGCCTCGAGCCCCTTCCCACCGCCGTCAACCACCCCGGCATGGCCGCCGCGGGCGGCAAGATCTACGTGCTGGGCGGCTACCGGGGACCGGGACTGGGGCGGCCCACAGCAGCAGTGCAGTCCTACGACCCGGCAAGCGGGCGGTGGAGCCAGAAGAGGCCCATGCCCACCGCCCGCGGCGGGCTGGTCGCCGCGGAACTGGAGGGCAAGATCTACGCCGTGGGCGGCGCAGCAGGAGGATCGGTGGGGGATTTCGCAGTCTACGACCCCGCCACCGACGGGTGGAGCGCATTGCCCCCCATGCCCACGCCCCGCGACCACCTGGCCGCCGGGGTGATCGAGGGCAGGATCTACGTGGTGGGCGGACGAAACCAGCAGAGCTTCACGCTGAACGTGCTCGAGGTCTACGACCCGGCCACCCGGCGCTGGAGCAGCCTGCCCCCCATGCCCACCGGGCGCTCAGGCCACGCAGCCGCAGCGGTGGGGAGTTGCCTCTACGTGCTGGGAGGCGAGGGCAACCGCAACGCCCGCAACGGGGTCTTCGCCGAGGTGGAGGTCTACAACGCCAGGAGTAGCACCTGGAAGTCGCTGGAGCCCATGCCCGCCCCCAGGCACGGCATCATGGCGGCGGTGCTGGGCGGGCGGATCTACCTGCCGGGAGGAGCCGACGTGCAGGGGTTGGGAGCGGTGACCACCAGCGACGTGTTCGACCCACCGGGCTGCTGAACTATTCGGGCTCTTTGGCCGCCCTGCGCCGCAGCAAGCGGGGCAAACCCAGCAGTACGCCGAAGAGGGCTCCGGCCAGGATGATCAGGTAGATGTACTTCTCGAGGTCGGGGATGAGCTGGCCCACGGAGTAAGCCAGCAGGGTCAGGCCCTGGGTCCACAGCAAACAGGCCAGGAAGGTCAGCAGTACGAAGCGCGGCCAGGGGATGCGGGTAGCCCCGGCCACGAAGGGCACCAGCGCCCGCACCACCGGAACCCAGGGCGCGATGAAGATCGCCAGCACCCCGAAGCGGCGAAACAGCGCATAGGCCTTTTCCAGTTCCTCGCGCTTGACCCGCCGCTCCAGGGCCGGCCCCAGCTTCATACCCCACCAGTAGCCCAGGTTGTTGCCCAAGAACGAGCCCACGAAGAGCATGAGCAGGGCCAGGGGCAGGCTGATCTTTTTGGCCGCGGCCAGGAGCCCCACCGCGATCAGCAGGCTGTCGCCGGGCAGGGCAAAGCCCACCAGGAAGCCGGTTTCGATAAGTACGATAGCGAAAATACCCGGATATGAAACTGCCAGGACGAGCTGCTCGAGGTTCATCCGGGACAAGCTAACCGATATCGCGCCCACTCACAAGCCGACCTCAGCGGGGAGGATAGACGGGCAGCTCGAGCACCCGCCCCCTGGCGCTGCGGCTGGCCGCGTACAGCAGGGTCTGACCGATCTCGGCGGGGTCGATCCAGGTGGTGGGGTCGGCGTCGGGCATGTCGCGGCGGTTGGCCGGGGTGTCCACGGTGCCCATGGGATAAACCACCGCCACCCGGACATTGGTGCCCTTGAGCTCGGCGTCGAGTGAGCGCAGGAAAGCCGCCACCGCGCTCTTGGCCGCGGTGTAGAGGGCCATGCCCGGCCCGGCTCCGCGCCAGGCGGCCCCGGCGGAGATTCCGGCGATGAAGCCATCGTTCTGCTCCAGAAGCACCGGCAAGACGGCCCGCGTGCAATAGAACAGGGTCCGCACGTTGAGGTCGAAGAGCCTGTCGTAGAGCGCGGGATCCGACTCGAGCACCTTGCCCGCACTGAACCCGCCCACTGTATGGATGAGGCCGTCAAGTCGGCCCATCCGCTGGCGCACCTGGCTGACTAGAGTCTGCACCTGGTCGAACTTGCTCACATCAGCAGCGAAGGCCGCGCCCCCCAGGGCCTTAGCCCTCTCCTGCACGTGCTCGAGCTGGCGGTCCACTAGAGCCAGCCGGGCCCCCGCCTTGGCGAAAGCCTCGGCGATGGAGGCCGCGATCGCGCCCCCGCCGCCGGTCAGAAGGTATACCTTTCCGGTGACATCGCTCATACGCACCTCTTCCGAACCTTAGCGCCTCGTACGGCTAGCGAAGGTTTTCCAGCACACGGCGGGTGGCCGGCGACTTGTTGAGGGTGTAGAAGTGAATGCCCGGAGCCCCGGCCCCCAGCAGTTCGGCAGCCTGCCGGGTAGCGTGCTCGACCCCTACCTCGAGCACCCCCTGAGGGTCGTCGGCCACGCTCTCCAGCCGTGAGAGCAAAGGGCCGGGGATGCTGGCCCCGCACAGGTCCATGAACTTGCGCACCTGGGCCAGATTGGTGATGGGCATCAGGCCGGGAACGATGGGCACGCCAATCCCCGCCTTGCGGGCACGCTCGACGAAGCCAAAGTAGAGGGCGTTGTTGAAGAAGAGCTGGGTGATGACGAAGTCCAGGCCGGCTTCGACCTTGCGCCGCAGGTTTTGCAGGTCGGCCTCGAGACTCACGCTCTCGGGATGGCCCTCCGGGTAGCCTGCTCCCCCCAGCGTGAAACGCTCCCCGTGCCGCTCGCGCACGAAGGCCACCAGTTCGTTGGCGTAGCGGAAGCCGCCAGGGGCGGGCTGGAACTCCTTCGAGCCCCTGGGCGGGTCGCCGCGCAGGGCGAGGATGTTGTCGGTGCAGGTGGTGAGTTCGTCGAGCAGGCTGGCGATCTCCTCGCGGCTCGAGCCCGCACAGGTGAGGTGGGCCATGGGCTCGAGGCCCAGCTCCCTGATGCGCCGCACCCACTCCACCGTGCGAGAGCGGGTGGAACCTCCCGCCCCATAGGTGATGGAGACAAAGCCTGGCTTCAGCGAGCGCAAATCGGCGATGGTCTGGAAGAGCTGCTGCTCGCCCTCGGGGGTCCTGGGCGGGAAGAATTCGAAGGAGAAAACGGGCTTGCTGTCTTGGAAGAGGGCGGAAATCTTCATTCGCGAACTCCAGTCTAAGGGCTTTGGTATACCTTAGAACAGCCTGGTTGCGCGGATTCAGCGTCCTGGCACACGATTCTTAGGAATTGCACCTGCTCTGCCGCTCGTGTGGGGGCTGGTCAATTCCAGCCACGGCCCGTGGCTCAGCGCCGTGTGGAACAGGCTTTCCGGAGTCTGGCGCAGGGGCCCGGTCCCCTACACCAAAACCCAGGCGTGTGGTAGACTCGGAAGGCTTGTGTCTAGCCGCTGCTGGCTGGCGGCCACAAAATACTCGGAGGAAGTATGGAGTACCGGCTCAAAGCCCAAACCCGCGGAGACGAAAACCTAAACGCCCTGCGCGACGCAGGCAAGCTGCCCGGCGTGCTGTACAACAAGAACGAGAACCGTAAAGTGGTCGTGGACCTGCGCGAGTTCAACAAGGTCTTCATGCAGGCCGGGATTCACCACGTCATCACCCTCGAGCTCGAGGGCAAGACCGTGGACACCCTGGTGCGCCAAGTCAACCTCGACCCCCGCCGCCGCCGCCCCAACCACGTCGACTTCTACGCCCTCAGCGACGAGCCGGTACAGATGTGGATCCCGGTCAAGATCGTGGGCACCGCCCAGGGCGTGCGGCTGGGCGGCGTGCTCCAGCTCGTCAACGCCGACATCCAAGTGAAGGTCAGCCCCAAGGCCATCCCCGAGTTCATCGAGGTGGACGTGAGCGAGCTGAACATCGGCGACAGCATCCACATGGAAGAGCTGAAGCTTCCCGAAGGGGTCAAGCTGGCCATGAACCCCAAGGACACCGTGGTCTCCATCGTACCCCCCGTGGATGCCGAGAAGGAGCTGGCCGCCGCCGAGACTGCTGCCCCCACCGAGGTCGAGGTCATCAAGAAGGGCAAGACCGAGGAAGAATAAGCCCACTCCCCCAACGCCTAACGTCGAGCACCCAGCGGGTCTTTGGCGTTAGGCGTTCAGCGTTAAGCGCTTTGGCATATGTTTCTCATCGTCGGACAGGGCAACCCCGGCCTGCAATATGCCCGCACCAAGCACAACGTCGGCTTCATGGTGCTCGACCGGCTGGCCTCCCCGAAGGACTACCGCCTCAAAGGCAACGCCTTCGTAGCCGAGATGGCCGTGGGAGAGGAGAAGGGCTGGCTGATGAAGCCCGCCACCTTCTACAACGCCACCGGCGAGGCAGTAGCCCCCTTTGCCCGCTTCTACAAGATTCCTCCCGAGCGCATCCTGGTGATCCACGACGAGATGGACCTGCCACCTGGCCGCCTGCGCTTCAAGGCCGGAGGGGGGAACGCGGGGAACTACGGCCTCGAGTCCATCAGCAAGCACCTGGGCAGCACGGCCTTTCACCGTCTGCGCATCGGTATCGGCAAGCCCCCCAGCCCCGAAGAAGGGGCTACGTGGGTGCTGAGCGGCTTCCGGCCCGAACTCCTCCCGGTGATGGAGCGCGTGCTGGATGCCGCAGCTCAACTGGCGCGAGATTGGGTAATTGAGCCCCCGGAAAAGATCCAGCAGAAATACAACGGGCTGAACTTCGCCCCAGGCGCCCCACAAGCGCAGTAGAGAGATAGCCCATGGCCAGCAGTGGATACCCCCTATCGACTCTCGGCCCTCACTGCAAGAAGGTGACCTCGAGGACGTAGACGTCGCTGTTGCCCTCCTGCTGCACCCGTATACGCACAAGCCGAATGCCCCGCTGGTACACGCCCTGCCAGGTCCGGTTCTGCCCCTCGCTCTCCAAGCGGTTGCGGCCCCAGCCCGCGTCCTCGATCTGGTCGGTGAAGAAGTTGTAGATCATGCGCACGTTGACACCCTCCACCCGGAAGCGCACCCGGCTGTTGCCGTTGCCGAATTCCCGCTTGTCGAGGGTGCGGCTGCGCGGGTAGACGGGGAGCTTGAGGATCTCATTGGCGTATTCCCCACCGTAAGGCGTGGAAGCAGGCGGATTGACAAACGGGGGCAAACCACCGGACGTGGGAACGCAACTGCTGAGCAGAAGCCCCATGGCCAGGAATAGAAGGACCGTCACTCGTTTCACGCCCAAAGGGTACGGTCGGCCCTTTTGGAAACCATGAGAGCGACCTAAATCCCACGAACCTGCACCGGCGCTGCGAACACTCACCCTCATCCTGCAGGGCACGGCAGGCTGCACCCTTGCGAAAGACCTTCGGCTATCGGGGTTCTACCTCAAGCTGAACTCCTCGAGGTCATACGCCACGTTGACCTGGCTGGGCAAGCGGGCAAACTGTTCGACCGAAAAATTGGGGTCGTGGGAAAAGGCGATGACCTGGGCGTAGTAGCTGATGCCGGGCTTGAGATCAAGCCCAGTGAAGCTCTCCTCGGCATCGGCGGAGGTGGTCTGTGCGAGTTCGTTGCCCTGGGCATCGTAGAGCCCCACCAGGTACACCTCCGCACCGGCGACGCTGCGCCAGCGCAGGCTCAGGCGCGAGGTCCCGCCGCTCTGGATGCTCTGGATCTGGGGCACCTCGAGCCGCTGGGTCGCATCCACGCTGATCTCCGAGTGCAAGGTCTTGCCGTCTATGACGGCCTCGGCGATATATCTGCCGCTCAACAGGGGCACGTCCTCGGCCCCGGTGAAGCTCCAGTAACCCTCTGCAGGAGCGACCTCGGCGACTTCGAACTCCAGGGCCTGCCCCTTGTTCCAGCCCGCCGGCCCGCGCACCACCACCTTCACGTCCTGCTTGTACTCGGGCTCGAGGGCAGGTATGTAGAAACTCGCCAGCACGAAGGAGCCCATCGTCTGCTGACCTTCGGCGTTGATGGTGCCCATGCTCAGGGCCAGCCCATTGGGGGCGCGGGTCTGGGCAGTCACGAGCAGGGGAAGCGCGCAGACCAATAGCGCCGCCAAAATGCGCAGAATGTTTTTGCTCATGATGGGCCGAGTATAGCAACGCCGCCTCTGGCAGATGGTAAGGGTCTTCCCTCCCCCGCCCAGCGTGTATCATCAACATCGTGAGGCAATTGCACATCTTACTCATCGCCGGGGGAAGGTCGGGGGAGCACGAGGTCTCGCTCTCCTCGGCCCGTGGAGTGCTGGCGGCCATGCCCCATTCCACGACCCTGGCGGTGATCGCCAAGGATGGAAAGTGGCTGCTCGAGACCTCAGCCCGCCGCGCGCTCGAGGCCGGGGTGGCCGAGCACGGCGAACACGCATTCCCGCCCCCTATCGACTGGCCCGCCTACGACGTGGCTTTTCCTCTGCTGCACGGGCGCTGGGGCGAGGACGGCACCATCCAGGGTTTCCTGGAATTGCTGGGACTGCCCTACGTGGGGGCCGGGGTCACAGCTTCGGCTTTGTGCATGGACAAGGACCTGTGCAAGCGGGTGCTGACCCAGGCGGGGATTCCGGTGGTGCCCTGGGTGACTTTCTACCGGGGCGAGGCGGCCCCCGAGCCCCACTTCCGCCCACCCTACTTCGTCAAGCCGGCCAACACCGGCTCATCGGTGGGGGTGAGCAAGGTCAAGGCCGACCAGGACGGGCAGTCCGCCCTCGAGGAGGCCTTCCGCTGGGACAACAAGGCCCTGGTGGAAATGGGCCTCGAGGGGGTGCGCGAGCTGGAAACCGCCCTGCTGGGCAACATCCACGCTCGAGCGAGCGTGGTGGGGGAAATCACCTACCAATCGGAGTTTTACGACTACGAGACCAAGTACACCGACGGCCTGGCCCAGCTACACATTCCCGCCCACATTCCTGAGGCGCTTTCCCGGCAAATCCGCGACGTAGCGGTCGAGGCTTACCGGGTGCTGGGAATACGCGGACTCGCCCGTGCCGATTTCTTCCTCGCCCAAGACGGCACGCTCTACCTCAACGAGTTCAACACCATGCCCGGCTTCACCCCCACCAGCATGTACCCCAAGCTCTGGCAGGCCTCGGGGCTCTCCTACCCCGAGTTGCTCGACCGCCTGGTGCGGCTGGCCCTGGAATGATACGCATCGCCTTTGGTTCGCCCACGAAAGGGAGAAATGACCTGGTAGAGCAGGGTATACTCACATCGCCATGAAAATCGTGCGTTTTAACGAGGGCTGCTGGGGAGTTCTGGAAGGCGAAACCATCCACGAGACCGACATGCCCGGCGGCAACCCCACCGGGCGCGAGTTCGACCTGGGAGCGGTGGCGTTGCGAGTACCCGTCACCCCCAGCAAGATCGTCTGCGTGGGCCGCAACTACCTCGACCACATCCGCGAGATGGGCCACGACAAGGACGATCTGCCCACCGAACCCGGCCTCTTCCTCAAGGGCCTCAACACCCTGGCCGACCCGGCCAATCCGGCCCGTCCCCACGACTCCGGCGACGCGGTGCCCTATCCTTCTTTCACCAAGTTGCTGCACTACGAGGGTGAGTTGGCGGTGGTCATCGGGGACCGCATGAAAAACGTCGGTGAAGAAGATGCCCTCAACCACGTCTTTGGCTACACCTGCGCGCTGGACATCACCGCCCGCGACGTGCAGCGAACCGACTTGCAATGGGTGCGGGCCAAGTCTGCCGACAAGTTCCTGCCCATCGGACCCTGGGTCGTCACCACCCTGAACCCCCAGGACACCGTGTTGCGCACCTACGTCAACGGCGAGCTGCGGCAGGAGGCCCACACCAGCCTGATGATCTTCCCCGTTGCCCGCATCCTCTCCTATATCAGCCAGTTCATGACCCTCGAGCCCGGCGACGTGGTGCTCACCGGCACCCCCGAGGGCGTGGGCGAGCTCAAGCCCGGCGACGAGGTCGAGGTGGCCATCGAGGGGATCGGCACCCTGCACACCCGCATCGCCTGACGCGTCGCGCTCACACACCAATGGCTCACCCGCCCGGCAGGAGCCTGGTATACCCTGGGGCATGGTCCGGGAACCTTTTAACACCTACTCCCACGCCACCGGAGCGGTGCTTGCGCTGCTGGGCACGGTGGTTCTGCTGGCGCTGTCGGGAAGCGACGCGGCCAAGGTCGTCGGTGCGCTGATCTTCGGCCTCTCGATGGTCCTGATGTACACCAGCAGCACCCTCTACCACGCGCTCGAGGTTCCCGAACGGGTTCTGCTGGCCCTGCGCAAGCTCGACCACGCGGCGATCTTTCTGTTCATCGCCGGGAGCTATACCCCGGTGGTGCTCAGCGCCCTCGAGCCTTCTCTGCGCCCGCTGCTGCTGGGGCTGGTTTGGGGGCTGGCGGCGGTGGGCATCGCTCTAAAGATCTTCACCCTCAAGATCCCGCGCTGGCTCAACACCCTCACCTACATCGGGCTGGGCTGGCTGGCGGTTTTCTTCCTGCCCAAGCTCTCCCTGAGCCCCTGGGCGCTGGCCTGGCTCATCCTGGGCGGCCTGGCCTACAGTCTGGGAGCCATCACCTACGCCACCAAATGGCCCAACCCCTGGCCCCGGCTGGTGGGCTTCCACGGCCTGTGGCACCTGTGGGTGCTGCTGGGCAGCATCGGGATGTACCTGCTGGTGCTCACGCTCTACTTGGGCTGAGGCACAGAGGGCAAGCCCCTACGGAATTCACCGACAGCCAAGGTGCGCCTAACGCCAAAACCGTGATCGAAGGGCGTTTGGTGTTTTGCGTTGGGCGGATGACGTATGACGGGGGTGCAAATACGCCACGTGAAAGCGGGCAGCAGTGGTAGCTTGCGGGTTGGAGGAGTTCGATCAGCGTTGATCACCCCTGCCGACCGACTGATCTTCCACTCGCGTCTCGCTCCCTGGAGGGAGCGTGGTTACCTGTTTTACGTCAGGCTCGAGGTCGGCAGCATCCACGACGCTCGCGATATCTACATCATCTATGGCTACCTCGACGGGCGGCACATGGCCTGGGGCATGGGAACCTCGCTGACCGCCGCCGTGGAGGACATCGCCGGCAAGCTCGAGTGCCCGGTGCCCGAGCCTGGATGAAGCTGGTGCCGGGGATGGGACTCGAACCCACACGCCCTTGCGGGCAACGGATTTTAAGTCCGTAGCGTCTACCATTCCGCCACCCCGGCGTAGAACAATGGGTATTGTACGGGCTCGAGCCCTCTGCGCCAAGACAAACGGTCAGGGCAAGAGGGCATCGCTCAAGGGCCCGGCAAGTTCCCCGCCTCGAAGCTGGGCTGGGGAGGCACCTGCAGGGCGTGATCCCTGCTGGCCTCGCCACCGTCGCACAGCCCGTTTGCCGAGTCATCCCGGCAGACCCTGAGGGTGTAGGCTCCGGCCAGGACGTAGCTCGAGAAGCGGCCATCGGCATCGGCGAGCAGGGGATGCGGGCTTGGCCCTTGCAGCATGGCCGCCAGCGGACCCGGCGGCAGGCTCAGGCCCAGCGCGGTGGGCAGGCTGAGGAAACCGTAGCCATAGGCGTCATCGCGGCCAGGGGCTCCCAGGTCGGTCAGGCGGGTTTTGAGGCGCTCCCAGGCCGCCGCAGGGGACAGGGCGGGGTCGCTCGACAGCAGCAGCGCCAGCGCCGCGCTGGCCTGCGGAGCGGCCTGCGAGGTCCCCATGTAGAAGGCGTAGCTGGGGCGACCGGCATTGAAATCCCAAGTGGTCGAGAGGATCCCCCCAGCCGCACCACTACGGGTGTCACCGCCGGGAACGCTGAGCGCGAGGGTCTCGTTCTGCTGGCTGTAGAAGGTGGGGCGGTAGTCTAGGTCGGTGGCCCCGACCCCCAGCGCTCCGGGGCAGGAAGCGGGGTAGAAGAGCGCACCGGGGTTCACGTCCTGGTAGTTGCCCGCCGCCGCCACCACCAGCACGCCCTGCTGAACAGCCTCGGCCACCGCGTCGCACAAAGCCCGCGAGTACTGAAGGCTGCCCAGCGAGAGGTTGATCACGCTGGCCGGCTCGAGCAGTTGCAGGCGTTGGCCTTGCCACTGCACAGCCAGGCCCGCCGCGTAGCGGATTGCTGCTGCCACCGCCTCGAAAGTTCCGTTGCCAGCCGCGTCTAGCACCCGGATCGGCAGTACCCGCACCGGTGCCGCCCAGGCCACGCCCACCGTGCCGCTCTGCGAGCAGACCGGCTGGCCACCCTCATAGCACTGCGGGGGCAGGGTGTTGGTCCCGCTGCGGGCGGCCACGATGCCGCTGACGTGGGTGCCATGACTGCCGATGGTGGGCCTGAGGGTATCTCCGGGGTCGGTAGGATCGGGGTCGCCGTTCACGAAGTCGTAGGCCCCCTCGCCTGGCAACACCAGCCGCCCGGCCAGGTCGGGGTGGTCGTAGCGCACACCGGTGTCCACCACAGCCACCGTCACGGGCCGGGCAAAGCTGCCCAGGTAGACGAAGCGGGCCCCGGTCGAGCGCAAATACCACTGCTGGGGGTATAGCTCGTCGGTGGGTTCGCCCTGGGCCTGCACCCAGCCGTTGGGCTCAGCCCACTCGACGCCAGGGCTAGCACGCAGGCGCTCGAGCAGGCCGGGGTCGCTCGAGCGCAGCTTGCCCACGCGAGCACGGGGGTCGAAATTGAGCAGCCGCAGGCCATCGAGTAGCGGGCGCTGACCGGGCTTGAGCTTGACCAGGACCTCTCCCGTCGGGGCTGGGACGGAGCGGGGTCGCAATCCCGCCCCCGGCAACCGGCTTTCCTCCAGCGCCGGGGCCTCGACCAGGCGTCCCGTCAGCCGTACCTGCGGCTGGAGAAAGCGAATGGTCGCGCTCAGGTCGCCGCTCAGCCGGTAGGTGGTCTCCGCCAGAGATGCCTCGGGCAGGCGGTCGCCTCGAGCCCTCACCCGGATCTGCGCTGGCCCTAGGCCCTTGCTGGGGGTCAGCTCGAGCCAGCTCGAGGGCTCGGTGGGTACGAGCTCCCACGCAGCATTGTGGGGAACCCCCAGCCAGAAAGCCCCACTGCCGGGATAGGCCAACTTAATCTCGGAAGGAACCCGCTCGCCCCAACTACAGGCCGTGAGCGCCAACAAAAGCAGGGGTTTCCAGCGCATCCCCTACAGGATAGCAAGGTCTCATGAACTCCCCACCGCCCCCATCCGCCGCCACTCCAGGTAGCGCTCGAGCACGAACAGCGCCAGGGCCAGAGCCACCAGCAAGGGGCGCAGCTCGAGGGCCTTGCGCTGGGGCAAGGCGGTGAGCTCGGCGAGGTCGCCCAGCAGGCGGCCCCCGCTGGCCTCGGCCAAGGCACGCAGGTTGGCCCTGCCGTCCTCGAGCCGCCACTCCGGCAGGGCGGGCAGGGTGAGATTCAGGCGCGGCACCCCCGCCTCGAGTACCGCCGCCTCACCCCTGGCCCCGTAGGGCAGGCGGGCCTCGTAGCGCAGGGGGCCTACCGGCAGGAAGTCCTGGGCCTTCCCAGCGTAGCGCAGGGCCGGGCGCTCGAACTGGCCCTCCAGCAGCACCCGCACCCCATCCTCGCCTCGCACTGCCTGCACGCGGGGGCGGGCTGGGGTCTGAGAGAGCCAGCGCAGCAGGCTGCCCAGGAAGCCACTGGCTCCCTTCCAGTCCTTCCAGGAGCGCGAGAGGTCGGTAGCTAGCGCCGCCACCCGCCCGCGCCCGCTTTCTCCCACTGCAAGCACCGCACCCTCCTGGGCGTAGAGCAGGCCGCTGGCCCAGGGCCGGGTGGCCAGGGCGAAGCTGCCCTCCAACGCTTCCCGTTTGAACTGCCGCTGGGCTTCCTCGAGGAAAAAGCGGGGCAGGTCGCTGGGGCTAGGCACGTACCAGAAGCTCCCGCCCCCCTGCTGGGCGAGTTCGCGCAGGAAGCCCTGGTCGGCGTCGGCACCCAGCGCCACGCTGCTGGTGAAGATCTTGCGCTGCTGGCCCTGTGCGGCGGCGCTCAGCACGGGCTGGATGGGATCGGCCACCTGCCCGTCGGTCATGACCAGGATGCGCTTGTCCTCCACGGGGAGTGGCTCTAAGGCCCTGACCGCCTCGGCGTAGGCTCCCCCGATCAGGGTGCCCCCGCCGGCTCGAGCCGCCAACAACAAGCTCTCGGCGGCTTTGCGCCCCTGCGGGGTCATGCGGCGGGGTCGAAAAACCCAGCGGTAATTACTGGAGAAGGCCACCACCCCCACGTAGTCCTGCTCCCGCGCCGAACGGATCAGCTCGAGCGCCCCCGTCACCGCCAGGCCCAGCTTATCGTCCTGGAGCATACTCCCCGAGACGTCGAGCACCAGCACCAGCCCTACCCCGCCGTCATGCTCCAGGGGCTCCAGCGGGATGGCCTCGGAGAGCGAGCTGCGCTCCCAGCCCCCGAAGAACAACCCTCTGGGCGTAGCCGTCCACAGCAGGCTGCCGCCCTGGTTCAAGAAGTCTTGCAGCGCGTCGATCTCGGCCTCGCTGAGGTCGCGGGTGCTCACCCCGAGGGCCACCACATCGGCCTGGATGGGCAGCTCGACCCGGTGGCGGCGCTCGACGCTGAAGCCCTGGGCCTCGAGGTAACGCGCCAGGGCCTCATCTCCCAGCACCCACACCCGTACCTTGTCGGCGGGGCTGACCTGGACCTGGGCGCCATCCTGGCCCAACTCGCTCTCGACGCGAGCCCGCACGGTGGCGGGGCGCTCGAGGGCGAAGCGGTAGCCGAAGCTCTGCCGTCCGGCCTTCACCTGGACTTGCCGCTCCTGCCGCCCGGCGGGGCCCTCAATCACCAAGCGGGCGGTGGTGTCGGCAGTGGACTCCAGCAATACCCGCACCTCCACGGTCTCCCCGTGTACGGGGTAGGTGGGGGGCAGCAGGCTCAGCGAAATCCTGGGGCTGGGCGCGGTCCAGAAGGCGTATACCGGGGTCGGGACGGGTAATACCTCGCCCTGGGACAGGCCGTCCGACAGCAGCACGATGCGGTCGGGCTCGAGCCGCTGGGCTTCCAGCAACGCCGTGTTGATGTCGGTGCCCTCGCCCAAATCCTCACGGCGCGCGCTGGCCGAGGCGACCTCCCGGGCCCGCTCGGCAAAGGCCAGATAGCGCACGTTGGGAAGCTGTGGGAGGGTGCTGGCCACCTGCGCGACCCCTTCGCGGGCTGAGGGGCTCTGGTCGAGCAGCACCACCGTGCGCACCGGCTGCAACGGCAGGCTGGGCCCCAGGAAAGCCAGCAGCAGCAGGGCGATCACTGCACAACGCAGCCATAGCACGGTTCCATTATGGGTGCTTAGAGTGGGGAAAACTGCGAATGTGATCGCATTGGGCTGAAGGATGGGGGTCGTACGGGAAACGCCGAACACTCTCTAGGGGGCAAGGGGGATTATCCACGAGCCCCAGCCCTCCGCCGCCTGGTCATCAACCATCACCTGCGACTTGGGGTGGCTCACCCTGCACCCGACACCTACTCTCGCAATGCTTAACCCCGCCTTTTTCAGGCGGGGGTGCTTCTCTGGTGGACGCGGAGGGAGTCGAACCCTCGTCCGAAGATCCCTACGGCAGGCATCTACGTGTGTAGTCGGTGTTTGAGTGTCGCTCGAGCTTTCCCCACCGACAGGGGGCTCGAGCCAAGCTTCGTGAGGTTTCGCCTACGCTACGATGCCTTGCTTCGGCTAGCCGACTTCAGGTCGTTCACTCCAGCGAACCATCGGCTGGGTTTCTGGCGAACGTCGCTGGCTTACGCAGCGAGAGCAAGCTTGTTAGGCTTGGCAGTTTTTGTTTCGCCGGGTTTTACGAGGCCACCGGCCACCTCGACACGCAGCCTTGCTTTCGCGAATCCCCGTCGAAGCCGGGACGCGCCCAAGCAGGCAAATTGCAGTTTAGCAGAAAGCCCGAGAGCGGGCAAGGCTTGGGCCTTTTGGTTGGGGACACACTCTCGAGCCTCGACTCCTTTGGGCCTGAGGCCGCGAACGTTATATTCTATTCCTCATGGATGAGAAGAAGAGGGGTCTGGATGACCTGCTATCCGACTTGGGCATTGGGGAAGGCGAAGCGCCGCCTGCCACCGTACTCAAGGAGGAGGAGCCGGTAGGGGTAGTAACCCCCAATCCCGCAGGCGAAGGCGACCCTAAGCGAGCGCTGGAGAACTTCATGGTGGGGCTGCTGCTCAGGCTCGACCCGGCCTACTCACTGGACGTGCGCCAGGAAGGTGAGTTGCTGCGGGTAGAGGTGCTGGGCGGGGACTTGGGACGTTTCATCGGGAAAGAAGGCCGCACGCTGAAGTCGGTGGAATTCATCGCCAACGCTTACATGGCCAAGCAGTTCGGCGGGGCCTACAGGGTGATCCTCGATGCCGCCGGCTACCGCAAGCGGCAGGAGGAACGCATCAAGCGCATGGCCCAGGACGCGGTGCTCCAGGTCGAGGTGAGCGGCCAGCCGGTGGAATTGCCCCCCATGCGGGCCAGCGAGCGACGGATGATCCACCTGATGTTCAAGCAGCACCCTAGGGTAACCACCACATCCTACGGGGAGGGCGAGGAGCGGCACGTGGTGATCCTGCCCCGCGACCCCAACGCATCCCCGCTGCCCGAGGGAGAAGAAGCCGATGCCGAAGCCAAGTAGAGCGGCCCGTGCCAGCTATGGCACGGTGATCCTCGAGCGCTCTACCGCCTGGGCGAACACCGCCGCCGCCTGCTCGACCTCGGCCTCGGTGGTGTAGCGCCCCAGGCTGAAGCGTACCGAGGCCTTGGCCTCCGGCTTGCTGCGGCCAATGGCGGTGAGGACGTGGGAGGGCTCGAGGCTCCCCGCGGCACAGGCCGAGCCCGAGGAAGCCGCCACGCCCATGAGGTCGAGGTTCAGGAGCAGTCCCTCTCCATCGGCTCCCAAAGCCGTGACGTTGACGTGCTTGGGGCTGCGCAGGGTGGGGTGGCCGTTGAGTTCGACGCCGGGGAGGGCCAGCAGCGCAGCCTCGAGCCGCTCCCTCAGGGTGAGCAGGCGGGGAGTCTCCTGGGGCAGGTGGGCTACGGCGCGCTCGAGGGCCAGCCCCAGGCCGTAGACGGCGGGCAGGTTCTCGGTGCCGCCCCTTAAGCCCTGCTCCTGCTTTCCGGGGGCCAGGGGAAAGAGCTCGAGCCCCTTGCGCACGTACAGCACCCCCGCGCCCTTGGGGCCGTAGAACTTGTGGGCGGCCAGTGATAGCAGGTCTGCGCCGAGTTCCCGCACGTCGAGGGGGATGGTTCCAGTCGCCTGCACTGCGTCGGTGTGGAAGAGCACGCCCCTGGCCCGGCAGACCCCGGCGATCTCGCGGACCGGGTAGACGGTGCCGAGTTCGTTGTTGACGCTCATGATGCTGACCAGGAGGGTGTCAGGGCGCAGGGCCTCGGCCACCTGCTCGGGGTAGATCATCCCGGTGCGGGGTTCGGGGGCCAGGTAGGTGACCGTGTAGCCCAGGCGCTCGAGGCCCTTCATCGCGGTGAGCACCGCCGAGTGCTCGATCTGGCTGGTGACCAGGTGACCCCTGCCCTTCGCCAGGGCGACGCCGTAGATGGCCAGCGCGTCCGACTCGGTGCCGCCGGAGGTGAAGACGATCTCGCGGGGGCGGGCACCGATGGCGCGGGCCACGCGCTCGTGCGACTCCTCGAGCAGCGCCTTGGCCTCGCGCCCGACGGCGTGCACTGAGCTGGGGTTGCCCCAGGCGGCAAAAGCCCGCTCCATCGCGGCTTTCACCTCGGGGTCGAGCGGGGTAGTGGCGGCGTAATCGAGGTAGATCATCAGACCACAGGGTTCTGAGGCGGGATGTAGCCGGCAGGCTCGAGCGTTTTACGACCCTCAGCGCTTACGCTCGCATCTGCGACCTCGAGCTGCACGAGCTTGCGGGCCTCGATGAGCTTGCGCTCCTCCACCAGGTCCTTGAGGCTGGTGCTGCCCAGTACCCCCCGCATGGCCAGGTCCACCCTCTTCCACAAGGCCTCGGTCGAGCAGGAGCCGGTCTGCCAGCAGGACTCGGGGTCATCCAGGCAGCTTACGGGCGCGAGGCTGCCCTCTAGGGCCTCGACGACCTCGAGGGCGGTGATCTTGTCCATAGGGCGGGCCAGCTTGTAGCCCCCCCTGGCTCCACGTACGCTGCGGATGAAGTTGCTGCGACGAAGCTGCGCAGCGATTTGCTCGAGGTAGTGTTGGCTAATGCCCTGGGCATCGGCCACCTCCTTCAGCGGCACCGCTGCCGGAGCCCTGAGCCCGATCTCCACGAGTGCCCGCAGGCCATACTGTGCTTTGGTGGAAACCCACATATCGCGAGTCTAAAGCCGTATAACCAACCCGACAATGGGGGCATTTACTTTTGGCGCAGCAGCAAGGCCAGCAGGAACAGCGCGACCTGGATGAGCACGATGGTCGCGCCGCTGGGGGTGTCGAGGTAGTAAGAGAGAAAGAGGCCCAGCAGCGAGGTCATGACGCCGATGAGCACTGCCCAGAGGGTCATCCGGGCAAAGGTGGGGCTCAGCATCCTCGAGGTGGCTGCCGGGATCACCAAAAAAGCCGCGATCAACACGATACCCACCACCTTGACCGACATCACCGTGACCACCGCGATCAGCGCCGCCAACAGGTAGTCCTGGCGCAACACCGGCAGTCGGTCGGCCAGGGCCAGTTCACGCTCGAAGGTGGCGTAGGCCCAGCGGCCCCACAACGGCAGGAGCAGGAACATCAAGACACCCAGGAGCACCACGGCCCACAGGTCGGGCCAGGTGACGGTGAGGATCGAGCCGAAGATGTAGGACAGCGCGTCGGCGGTATAGCCCTGGCGCATGGACATCAACAGCACCCCCAGGGCCACCGAAAAGGCGAAGAAGACCCCGATGGTGGTGTCTTCCCCCAGGCTGGTGCGCTCGCGCACCCAGGTGATGGCCAGGGCCACCGCCACGGCGAAGGGCACCGCGACGTAAACGGGCTGGGTGCCCAGCAACAGCCCCAGCGCCACGCCCGCGAAAGCTGCGTGGGCCAGGCCATCCCCCAGGAAGGAAAGCCTGCGCTGCACGATAAAAACCCCGAGGTAGCTGGCGATGGCCCCGACCAGAACCCCCGCGATCAGGGCTCGTTGTATGAAGGGCAGTTGCAGAGCCTCGAGCATAGCAAAACCTCTAGCGGATCACCGGGGCGTCGTGCGCGTGCCCCACGTGCCCGAAGGCCCGGCTCAGGCACTCGTGGCGCAGGGCGAGACCTGGTGGGTCGAAGGCGATGACGGTGCGGTTGAGCAGCAGCACGTGCGAGGCGTGGTGACTGGCCGCCTCCCAGTCGTGGGTGATCATCAAGATGGTGGCTCCGGATTGCCGCTGGTAGGCCTCGAGGTGCCGGTACAGATCGGCCTCACCCACCACGTCCACCCCGGTCGCAGGCTCGTCGAGCATGAGCAGCTTGGGCTGGCGCACCAGGCTGCGGGCCAGATACACCCGCTGCAACTCGCCCCCCGAAAGCCGTCCCAGAGGGCGCTCGGCCAGATGGGCCGCCCCGACTTGCGCCAAAGCCGCCAGCGCCACCTCGCGTTCCCTGGGGCCGATGCTAAAGGGCCAGGCCCGGCGCAGCCCGGAGACCACCACCTCGAGGGCCAGCGCCGGGAAGCTGCGGTCGAAGCTCTTGACCTGCGGCACGTAGCCCACCCAGCTCGCCGGAAGGGCTTTGGGTGCCTGCCCAAAGACCTCGGCCCGGCCCACAAGGCGAGCCTCCCCGTCGCGCAGATTGCCGGGGTCCAGGCCCAGCAGGACCTTGAGCAGGGTGCTCTTGCCCGCCCCATTGGGGCCGACGATCGCCACGAAGGAGCCCTGAGGGATCTCGAGGTTGATGCCGTATAGCGCCTGGAAATCGCCAAAGCGCACGCCGAGGTCGTAGGTCTGCACCGCCAGTGCGCCCATAACACCTGATAATACGCTATCAATAGCGCCGGGTGGAAGTGAGCCCGGTTACTCCGTCGCGGGGTGCTGGTTGGTCAGAGCGGGACGTCCAGAGGCGGGGAACGCAGAGCCGGGCTGTGGAGCATGGCCACTCCCGGAGCGCCCGGCTCGAGCAAGGGAAGCTGCCGGTCATGGGCCAGGCGCATCAAAGCCGCCACCACCTCCGGGTCAAACTGCTTCCCGGCCTGGCGGGCGATTTCCTCGAGAACCCGCGGCAGCGGCCAGGCGGCCTTGTAAGGACGGTGGGTGAGCAGGGCGTCGAAGGTGTCGGCCACCGCCACGATACGCCCCTCGAGCGGGATCTGGGCGGCGCTGAGCTGGCGCGGGTAGCCCGCGCCGTCCCAGCGCTCGTGGTGGGCGAGGGCGATGCTGACGACCAGGCTGCTCTGGGAGCCGTGCCGCAGCGAGAGGATCGCCGCGCCCAGGTGGGTGTGGGTCTTCACCACCTCGAATTCCTGGGCCTCGAGGCGGGTAGGTTTATCCAGGAGCTGGGGGTCGATGAGCAGCTTGCCCAGGTCGTGAAACAACGCCGCCTGGGCCATCCGGGCGCTTTGCTCCGAGGACAGGCCCAGTTGCAGGGCCAGGCTTTGGGTTAGCTGGCTTACCCTCGCAGCATGGGGGTCGCTCTGAACCAGGAGATCGGCTGTTTGGGCGAGCTGGACCAGGCTTTCGACCATCCCAGCTGAGCCATCCACCAGATGGGCGAAGCCCTCGAGGCGGGGCACCCGCCCCCCCTCCGAGCAGATTCCTCGAGGTTCGGGCTCACCCCGCTCGCGGAAGGTCATTCCCTGGAACCTTACCGGAGGCAGGTAAATGAGAAATTAACGCGCTGTAGTCTTGCGCCGTACGCCGAATGCCAAATGCCCAACGCCGAGGGTCGAAGGCTCATAAGCACGAGCCCCCAGCCCTCGACGCCTCCTGGCTATCTACTCTCCCGCCTTCAACTTTTCGACCACGCTGCGGTCTTCCAGGGTGCTGGTATCGCCCTTGATGTCGGTCTCACCCGCGGCGATCTGTCGCAGCAATCGGCGCATAATCTTGCCCGAGCGGGTCTTGGGCAGCGCGTCGGTGAAGCGGATTTCGTCGGGACGGGCGATCGCGCCGATGACCTTGACCACGTGGGCTTTGAGTTCGTTCTTCAGGGCCTCGAGATTGGTGTGTCCAGCCTTGAGGGTCACGAAGGCCACGATCGCCTCGCCCTTGATGGGGTCGGGTTTGCCCACCACAGCGCTCTCGGCTACGGCGGGGTGGGACACCAGGGCGCTCTCGACCTCCATGGTGCCCAAGCGGTGGCCGGAGACGTTGAGCACGTCGTCCACGCGGCCCATGATCAGGTAGTAGCCCTCGGCGTCGCGTCGGGCTCCGTCGCCGGTGAAGTAGTTGCCGGGGTACTGGCTCCAGTACTGGTTGACGTAACGCTGGGGGTCACCCCACACCGTGCGCAGCATCGCAGGCCAGGGGCGGCGGATGATCAGGTGGCCCCCTTCGTCGGGGTTGGAGATGGGCTGGCCCGAGGAATCCACGATTTCGGGCGCGATGCCGAAGAAGGGCTTCCCGGCGTGACCGGGCTTCATGGCGTGGACCCCCGGCAGGGTGGTGATCATGATGCCGCCGGTCTCGGTCTGCCACCAGGTATCCACGATAGGACAGCGGCCCTTGCCAATGACGTTGTAGTACCACATCCAGGCTTCGGGGTTGATGGGCTCGCCCACCGTGCCCAGCAATCGCAGGCTGCTCAGGCGGTACTTCAGCGGCCACTGCTCCCCGGCCTTCATGAAAGCCCGGATGGCGGTGGGAGCGGTGTAAAGGATGCTCACACCGTGCTTGTCGATGAGCTGCCAGATGCGACCCGGATCGGGCCAGTTGGGAGCCCCTTCGTACATCACGGTGGTGGCTCCGTTGAGCAAGATGCCGTAGACCACGTAGGAATGGCCGGTGATCCAGCCCACGTCGGCGGTGCAGAAATAGGTGTCCTGCTCCTGAAGATCGAAGATGTACTTAGCGGTGAGGTAGGTGTAGGTCTGGTAGCCACCGATGGTGTGCAGGACCCCCTTGGGCTTGCCGGTGGAGCCGGAGGTGTAGAGGATGAACAGGGGGTCTTCGGAGTCCATGGGCTCAGCCGGGCATTGATCGGAGGCGTTTTGCATCAGCTCGTGGTACCAGTGGTCGCGGCCCGGCTGCATGGAGATGTCCTCACCCGTGCGGCGCACCACCACCACGCTCTTGATGCTGGGAGCCTCGGCTAGGGCCTCATCGGCGTTGTTCTTCAGGGGCACCACGCTGCCGCGGCGCCAGCCGCCGTCGGCGGTGACGAGCACACTGGCCTGGGCATCCTTGATGCGGTCGGCCAGGGCCGAGGCGCTGAAGCCGCCGAAGACCACCGAATGGATGGCGCCTATGCGGGCACAGGCCAGCATGGCGATGGCCACTTCGGGGATCATGGGCAGGTAGATCGTCACCCGGTCACCCTTCTTCACCCCCAGCCCCTTGAGCACGTTGGCGAACTTGCAGACCTCGCGGTGCAGGTCGTGGTAGGTGAGCACCTGGTTGTCGCCGGGTTCGCCCTCGAAGACGATGGCCGCCTTGGTGCGGCGGGAGGCAAGGTTGCGGTCGAGGGCGTTGTAGGTGATGTTGGTCTGGGCACCTACGAACCAGCGGGCATTGGGAGCCTGCCACTCCAGCACCCGCTCCCAGGGCTTGAACCAGTGCAACTCGGAGGCCACCTTGCCCCAGAAAGCTTCGGGGTCGTCGAGGCTCTGGCGGTACATCGCCTCGTACTGGGCAGGGTCGTTGAGCCTGGCCGCCTCCTTGAAGGCTGCGGAGGGCTCGAACACCCGGTCTTCCTTGAGCACGGCTTCGAGTTTTTCCGTCATGACACGATCCTCCAATGTCCCCTGAGGTTGGGGTCAGGGTATGCCTGGAACAGCGAGTTGGTCAAGAACCCTGGGCTTTTGCGGAATGTGCAAACATGCCGGATTTCTTGACAGCCCCTTCAACCCGACCCATCATTAGCCCAACCAAGTAGGGGAAGGTTTCAGCCATGGCCCAAAGCCGTAAGCTCACCACCGTTCAGGCCGCCTTGCGGGTGCTGGCCCATCTCCTCGCCCATCCCGAGGGCCTCGAGGCCAGCGAGGTGGCCCGCCTGCTGGGCAAGAGCCTCTCCACCGCCTACGCCCTACTGGCCAGCCTGGTGGCCGAGGGCTTCGCCGAGCGGGTGGGAACTACCTACCGCGCCAGCCAGAACGCGATCTCTGCCGTTCCCAGCAGGAGTCTGGGAGAAGGCAACACCACAGAGCGACTTCACGACGCGCTCGAGGAGCTCTACCTGCGCACCCGCGAGCGCACCTACCTGGGCCTGCTGACCCGCGAGGGCAGGCTGCGCCTGCAGAGCCGGGGACGGCAGGGCCAGCCTAAGCCGCCGGGGCTCGAGGGCGAAAGCACCGAGGCGCTGCACGCGCTGGCCCTGGGCAAGGCGGTGCTGGCCTTTCTCGAGGGCGAGCCACCCACCCAGTTGCGGGCCTACACCCCCAACACCCTCACCGAGCCGGTGGCTTTGCAGGACGAACTCCATCGCGTGCGGCAGATGGGGTTCGCCGTTGAGATCGAGGAGTTCGCCCAGGGCATCTCGGCGGTGGCCGCGCCCATCTTCGGCCAGGACGGGAAGGTGGTGGGGGCTTTCGGGGTGGTGGTGCCCAGCCGCCGCTTTCCCTATGCCTTCACCCGACTGGTGCAGGCGGTACGGGAAGTGGCCCACACCGCCTCGGGCTTTCCACCGAGCGAGGCCCGGGTGCCTGAA
>NZ_QWLA01000037.1 GCF_003574095.1 Calidithermus roseus | reverse complement strand
GCCAGCGGGTCTTCTCCTTGGCATCCTTGCAGCTACGGTAGCGCTGTTCGAGTTCCTCCAGGCTCAGGTGGGGGTGTAGGGGTATGGCTTTGCTCGGCATGCATTATTATCTACATAGGTTTGGTATAACAGATTCCATTAAGTGCCCTCCGCTTGACTTTCCCTCATCTGGGGCCCCCACGGGAAGTGTTCGTGGGCGCGGTGACGGGAGGATTGGTCCAAGACGCGAAGCTTCCCGTGGGGTACTTGGTTTGGCGGCGATGCCGGTACTCAGTGGGGAAGGTTGCTGGGTATCGTTCGTCAAGCGCAGCCTGCGCGGTTGATGTAGAAGATGCCGTTGCCGTTGAAGATCTCCCGCTAGGGATTTGCCCTGGGGCGATAGGGGAGCAGGGAGGGTTTGGGCACCAGGGGTTCCAGTACCGCCCACTCCTTGTCCGATAAATCGCTAGGGTAGCAGCTTTTTCTGATGTGTATGGCCAATTATATCGTGTGGGAGAATATTAAGACAATCTCTAAGAAGTCAAGGGGGTTGGCATGGGTGAGGAAAGGCGCCTCGAGCAAACGGTGCAGTGGCTCAAGCACCGCCTGGTTGAACTCTCAGCCTGGCGGGACCGGCTGTGGTTCCCCCTGTCTGGCCGCTTCCAGGCCGCCGGTTCCGGGGAATGGCTGAGCGTGCGCGAGGGCGATCCCTGGCCTTCGCGGGAGTTCCCGGTGCGGATGGAGTTCACGGCTACCCTGCCCGAAGCCTGGGCTGGGCTCCCGGTCTCGGTGCGCTTGGCGGTGGGCGGCGAGGCCCGGCTCATGGTGAATGGGCGGCTCGTGGGCGGGCTCAACCCCTATCACAAGGAATATCTGCTCCTGGAAAAGGCCCAGGGCGCGCAGGAGCTGGCTTTGGAGCTCGAGGCCGTGCCCAAGGGGCTCTTCGGCACGCCGAACTTCGAGCCGCGGCTCGAGGAAGCCCGGCTGCTGGTGCCCGACCTCGAGGTCCGCGCCTTCCTCGAGGACTTAGCGGCGGTGCTGGAAGCAGCCGGTTACCTGCTCAAGCGTGGGCGGCTCGAGGTGGCCGCGCTGCTCGCCGACGCGCTCGAGGCGAGCCTGAGCGGCCTGCAACTGCCCCGCACCCCCAGCCAGGGCTATCTGGCCCGCCTGGTCCAGGCCCCCGAGGCGGCGAGCGTGCAGGCTTCAGTGTGGGACGAGTGGCGTTTCGAGGCCGAGCCCCTGGCCCTCCCCGAAAGCCTGCGCCCCGAACTGCTGACCCGGCGCGAGGTGCTGCGGGCGGCGCTCGAGGCCATCAAGGCCCGCTACCCTGCGGAGGGCAGGCTCTGGCTCAGCGGACACGCCCACATCGACCTGGCCTGGCTGTGGCCCTTCGAGGAGACCAGGCGCAAGATTCGCCGCACTTTCGGCACCGTGCTCACGCTCATGGAGCGCTATCCCCACTTCCACTACAACCAGTCGAGCGCCCAGGCCTACGCCTTCGTGGAGGAGGACGACCCCGAACTCTTCGAGCGCATTCAGGAGAGGGTCAGGGAGGGCCGCTGGGACGTGGTGGGCGGGATGTGGGTCGAGCCCGATGGCAATCTGCTCTCAGGCGAGTCCTGGGCCAGGCAACTCCTCTACGGGCAGCGCTACTTCCAAAGCCGTTTCGGCAAGCGGGCGGCGGTCTGCTGGCTGCCCGATACCTTCGGTTACACCGCCAACCTGCCCCAACTGCTACAGCAGGCCGGCATCCCTTACTTCTTCACCACCAAGCTCAACTGGAACGAAACCAACGCCTTTCCCCACGACCTTTACTACTGGGAGGGGCTGGACGGCAGCCGGGTGATCGCCCACAGCTTCCTCAACCCCAACCAGGGCTACAACGGCAACCTCCAGGCCTACGACCTGGGCGAGACTTGGCGGAACTTCAAGGGCAAGCGCCTGCACGACGAGTCGCTCTTCTCCTTCGGCTGGGGCGACGGGGGCGGGGGGCCGACCACGGAGATGCTCGAGCGCTTCGAGCGCCTAAAGGATTTCCCCGGCCTGCCCAGGCTGGAGATGGGCACGGTTGAAGCTTTCTACCGGCGCGTGGAGCGCCAGGCCAGGGGCCAGGAATTGCCGGTTTGGGTGGGCGAGCAGTACCTCGAACTCCACCGCGGCACCTACACCACCCAGTCCAGGGTCAAGTGGTACCACCGCCGCCTGGAGCACGTCCTGCCCGAGGCCGAGGCCGCCGCCACGCTGGCCTGGCGGCTCCTGGGCGAGGCCTACCCCAAGGACCAGCTCTACACTGCCTGGACCACCCTGCTGCGCCACCACTTCCACGACGTGCTGCCGGGCTCGAGTGTGCACGCCGTGTACGAAGCCGCCCATCGCGACTTGGGAGCTACCTTGCAGCGGGCCGAGGGGCTGCGGGAGGCGGCCCTGGGGTCGCTCTCCAAACAGGTGGGCCTCGGTAGGAAAGAAGCTTTGGCCAAGGTGGTCGTCTGGAACCTGACGCTGGAGGAGCGGCCCCTGAGGCTGGACCTGCCGAAACCTCTCCGGGGGCCTTTCCGGCTGGTCGCGCCGGGGCCGGGGGACCTCGAGGTGCCCTACCAGGACCTGGGGGAGCGTATCGTGGTGGAAACGGAGCAGCTGTCGGTGCCGGGGTTGGGCTATGTGGCCCTGGCGGCAGTGCCCGGGACGCCGAAGGAGCCCTCGAGGGGGCTCGAGGTCAGCGCGAGCACGCTCGAGAACCGCTATCTGCGCGTCCGGGTCGCCCCCGACGGCACCCTGACCTCGGTCTCCGACAAGGAGGCCGGGCGCGAGGCGCTCGCGGGCCGGGGCAACCAGATCTGGGCCTACACCGACATCCCACGCGAGTGGGAAGCCTGGGACGTGGACTCGGCCTACGCCCAGGACGGGGTGGAGGTGCTGGCCTCGGCTGCTCCTGTGGTCGTGGAGGAGGGCCCGTTTCAGGCCGCTCTCCGCGTGGAGCGCCGGCTCGAGGGGGCCCTGATCGAGCAGTTCTACCGGCTCAGGGCATCGGCGCGGCGCCTCGAGATCGAAACCCGTATCCGCTGGGAACGGCGGCGCACGTTGCTCAGGGCCTACTTCCCGCTGAATGTCCGCCAGCACGAAGCCTGGTTCGAGACTGCCTATGGTGCGGTGGCCCGCCCCACACACCGCAATACCAGTTGGGACGCGGCCCGCTTCGAGGTAAGCGGCCACCGCTGGGCCGACTTGTCGGAGGCTGGCTACGGGGTGAGCCTGCTCAACGACGGCAAGTACGGGCACAGCGCCTTAGGCAACGTTGTGGGCCTCACCCTGCTGCGTTCGCCGCTCTACCCCGATCCGCTGGCGGACGAGGGGGAACACCGTTTCACCTATGCCCTCTACCCCCATCGCGGCGACTGGCGAAACGGAACCATCCTCGAGGCCCACGACCTCAACGCCCCGCTACGGGCCATAGTCCTGCCTGCCGAAGGGGGGAACTGGCCGAGCGTGAGGCAATTGGTCCGGATCAGTGCGCCGGGGCTCCGCCTTTCCGCCTTGAAGAGGAGCGAGGAGGGAGAAGGCGTCGTGCTGCGACTGTACGAAGCCCACGGTGGGCGGGGCCGGGCGGTGCTCGAGAGCGAACTCGCCACAGGGGCCGCCCGACGGGTGAACCTGCTGGAGGAGGCCCAGGAAGAGCTGCTGCTGGAGGGCACAGCGCTCCGGCTCGACTTCACCCCTTACCGGGTGATCTCGCTCGAGCTGTGACGCCAGGCTTCTCGTGGAAGCCCTCGATGGTCGATAGCCAAGGAATTTTAGAGCCCCACCACCCCACACCCCAGCGGCGGCTTGGGCTGTGAGAGCATGTACCAGCGCCCGGAGCGGTTCTCTCCCGCCGTGTACACGATGTGTCCGGTGAGTTCGGGGCGGCTACCCTTCTCGGCCTGGATGACCTCGAGCGCCGCGCACTGCTCGGGCTGGGCGTAGACCGTGTAGTTCTGGCCCTTCTGGGGGATCTCGTTGAGCTTGAAGCCGGGGGAGAGCGAGTGCCACTCGTGGAACTTCACCGTGACCTCGCAGCCCTGGGCCATCCCCTTGATCTGTTGGATCTGTGCGGTGGCAGTGTAGTTGCGGTAGGTGCTTTTAGCTTCGGCGGCGATGTCCGGGGGTTGCAGCCAGCGCACGGCCACGCCGATCCCGGCCAGGACCAACAGCCCCAGCAAACCCCAAAACCTAAGACGCTTGCGCCCTTCCATCTTATCTAGCGTAGTGCCAGTTCTGAGGGGAGGCTGAGGGATTCAATGTTTGGTTAAGGCTGGACGCTGGGGCAGGTTGTACGTCCTGCGTCGTACGCAAAGCGCCTTTTCTTTACCCCCCCTTAACAAGGGGCGCAGGGGGATATCCCTTACCCCGCGCGCGGGGAGGGAAGACGGAGGGGTTCACCACAAGCCACAAGCCGTCAGCCAAAGGCGGACGGCTTTCCCCCGCTAATAACTCGGCTGATACTCCCCCCACTCCTCCCGCAGTACCTTCCCGATCTCGCCCAGCGTGGCGCGGCGGCGGAAGGCCTCGAGGATGTAGGGCATGAGGTTTTCGGAGCTGCCCGCAGCCCGGCGCAGGGCCTCGAGGGCGGTGGCGGCGGCCTGGCCGTCGCGCTGCTCGCGGAAGGTTTTGATCTGGGCCTGGCGGCGGCGGTCTAGGGATTCGTCGATGCGCTGGACGGGGGTGGGTTCGTTGAGGGGGGAGTCGGCGCGGTTGAACTTGTTGACCGAGACGATGATCCGCTTGCCCGACTCCACCTCGCGCTGGAAGGTCCAGGCCGACTCCTCGATTTCGCGCTGGAAGAACCCGGCCTCCACCGCCGCCACCGAGCCGCCGAGCTGGTCGATCTGCGCGATGAGACGCTGGGCTTCGGCCTCGAGCGCGTCGGTGAGGTGCTCGACGTAGAAGCTGCCGCCCAGGGGGTCGATGGCGCGGGTCACGCCCGACTCGTAGGCCAGCACCTGCTGGGTGCGCAGAGCCAGCAGGGCGCTTTTCTCGGTGGGGAGGCCCAGCGCTTCATCGTAGGCGTTGGTGTGCAGGCTCTGGGTGCCGCCCAGCACGGCGGCGAGGGCCTGGTAGGCGGTGCGCACCACGTTGACCAGAGGCTCCTGCGCGGTGAGGGTGGAGCCTCCGGTCTGGGTGTGGAAGCGCAGCATCCAGCTCTTGGGATCCTTGGCCCCGAACTCCTCCTTCATGATCCTCGCCCACATGCGCCGGGCCGCACGGAACTTGGCGGCTTCCTCGAGGATGTCGTTGTGCGAGGCGAAGAAAAAGGAGAGACGAGGAGCGAAGGCGTCGATGTTGAGGCCAGCCTCGAGCGCCGCCTTCACGTACGCCTTGCCGTTGGCCAGGGTGAAGGCGATTTCCTGCGCGGCGGTGCTTCCGGCTTCGCGGATGTGGTAGCCGGAGATGGAGATGGTGTTCCACCTGGGCACGTGCTGGGCGCAGAAGGCGAAGAGGTCGGTGATGAGCCGCATGGAGGGGTTAGGGGGGAAGATGTAGGTGCCCCGCGCGATGTACTCCTTGAGGATGTCGTTTTGCACGGTGCCGCCGACCTTGTCCCAGCTCACGCCCTGCTCCTCGGCCACCAGCAGGTACAGCGCCAGCAGCATGGCGGCGGGAGCGTTGATGGTCATGGAGGTGGTGACCTGGTCGAGCGGGATGCCCTCGAAGAGCACCCTCATGTCCTCGATGGAGGCGATGGAGACCCCCACCCGCCCCACCTCGCCCACGCTGAGGGGATGGTCGGGGTCGAGGGCGAGCTGGGTGGGCAGGTCGAAGGCCACGCTCAGGCCGGTCTGGCCCTGCTCGAGCAGATATCGGTAGCGGGCATTGGACTCTTCGGCGCTGCTGAAGCCTGCGTACTGCCGCATGGTCCAGGGCCGCTCGGTGTACATCTTGGGGTAAACGCCGCGGGTGAAGGGGTACTGTCCCGGCCTTCCCAGGCGCTCGCGCAGGTCCTCGGGCAGGGACTCGAAAAGGGTTTGCGAAAGGGTTTGCATGCTCACCTCAGGTGAAAGTCGATCAGCAGTAGGATCAGGCCCACCCCGCCCAGCACCAGCATTACCGGCAGCAGGATGAGCTGGTAGAGGATGGCGACCATCGCCAGCATATCCCTCCAGCCGAGCTTGGGTTCGCGCTTGGGGTGCATGGCCGAATTCTACCCCGCGCCCGCGGTTCAAAAGCCCTTCCCCGGTGTGCTGCTGCACGCCGGCGCGAATTCACCCGGGTACGTGGCGCACAGCTCAGCCCGGGCCTCGCCGGAGGGCCAGGGCATAGCCAGGGCCTAACTTTTCGAATTCCCGCTGGGAGCCTGCCGTCCCGCGCCATGAACCAGGCTTTGTTTGAGGGTGTTCTATAATCCGAAGCTGAAATGTACAGCCATCTCGAGGAGCCTATGAGCCCAAGCATCCCCCTTCTGCCGTTGCTGGTGGCCGTCACCACCGGCCTGATGATCGCCCTGCTGGGCCCCATCAACGCCCTGCTGCAACCCAAGGCCGGGACCTGGGGCCTCTCCACCGTGGTCCACGTAGTCGGCCTGACCGTGTCCGTGCTGGGGCTGTTGCTGATCCAGCGCAACGGCTTCCTGGGGTGGACGCTCGAGCCCTCCCTGCGCGGGGGCTTGGTGGTGGGGGCGGTGCTGGGCCTGCTGGCCTGTGCTTTGCTCTTGTACCGCGGCCTGCAGCAAGGGTTGCCCTGGTACAGCTACCTCGGCGGGGTGATCGGGATGCTGGTGGTGCTGGGCACGGTGTTCTCCATCCAGCGCCTGGGCGTCGCCAACGCCATGACCCTCATCCTCGCCAGCCAGATCGCCACCGCGGCGGTGGTGGGGCACCTGGGGCTGCTGGGCCAGGCCGCCAACCCCGTTTCCCTGCTCAAGATGGTCGGGCTGGGGGTGATGGTGGTGGGGGCCGTCGTGGCGGTGAGGAACTAGTGGACCCCCGTCTCGAGCGCCTCCGGCGGGGCCAGGGCCCCCTCTATGTCGCCACCTTCCTCTTCGAGCACACTGGCCGCTACTACGGCTCGCGCCTCGAGCGCGCCTGCCTCCAGGGGTTGCGGGAAGGGCTCGAGGCGCTGGGCCTGCCCCCCGAAGGCCCCCTCACCTTCCTGCCCTACCGTGACTCCAACGGCGTGGTGGTGCCTCGGCCCGGCGAGAGCCTCACGCAGGCCATCTACCGCCTCGACACCGAGCGCGTGCGCAACTCCTTCGCGCTGCTGGCCCCGCTCTACCACACCCAGTACGACGGGGGGATCTCCTTCGAAGTGGGCTACGCTGCTGGGATCGGTCTGCCGGTAGTCGTGCTGCTGAGCAACTTCTTCCGCTACAAGCACGACCGCATCGCCGAGCCCCAGCGCCTGCAGCCTCTGCTCGAGCTCCTGGCCGACGAGGTGCTGTGCGAGGGCGACTTCCCCTTCTCGGGTCTCGACCCCGATCCCCAGGCCTACCGCGAGCTCATCGAGGCTGCCTTCGAGCGTGTCGAGCGGCGGGTGAGAGAGGCGGTGCGGGAGCTGGTGCTGCATTACCCTGGGCAGCGGGCAGTCCCTGACCCCCCAGTGCGCCCCGGTCACGTCTTCCTCGAGTTCGGGGGCGGGGAGTACGAGTACCAGATGGTTCTGGCCGAGGGGGCGGCGCGGGAACTCGAGGCGCTGGGCTGGCGGGTGGAGATCGCCCGGCGCTACGAGGCCGACAGCGCTGAGGGCCTGCGCGCGGGGGCCGAGCAGGACTTCCGGAATGCCCTCACCAGCGAGGTGGTGGTCACCTTTGGCGACGGGCCCGACATGAACCCCGAGAGCGCTGGGTTGCAGGGCTACCTGCGGGCGCTGGGGCGCGAGGTGGTGCTGTACTGCTCGAGCGCCACCCGCCTCTACACCGGCCCCGAATACGACATGCGCCGCAACCTCATGCTCACGCACTCCGCCGACCGCATGGTCACTCGCCTGGCCGACCTGACTGAGGCGGTGGGTTCCCCCCGGTCCTGAGGTCGGGAGTTTGGGCCTTCATGCTCGAGACTTGACCCTTTCCTGACCGATATACTGTCGCAAGGAGGCAATGTGAAAGCTAGGGCCATTGTGGTGACATCAGGCAAGGGTGGGGTGGGCAAGACCACCACTACGGCCAATGTGGGGGCGGCCTTGGCCAAACTGGGCGAGAGGGTCGCCGTTATTGATGTGGATGTGGGATTGCGCAATCTGGACGTGGTGATGGGACTGGAGGGCCGGGTGGTCTTCGACCTCATCGACGTGCTCGAGGGGCGCTGCAAACGCTCGCAGGCCCTCATCAAGGACAAGCGGCTGGAGGGGCTCTTCCTGCTCCCGGCCTCCCAGACTAGGGACAAGGAAGCGCTCGACTCCGAGAAATTCCGTCTGCTGGTCAGGGCGCTTATCGAGGAAGACGCTTTCGACCGCGTGCTCATCGACTCCCCGGCGGGCATCGAGCGGGGCTTCCAGACCGCGGCGACCCCCGCCGAGGGGGCTTTGGTGGTGGTCAACCCCGAGGTGTCCTCGGTGCGCGACGCCGACCGCATCATCGGCATGCTCGAGGCGCGGGAGGTGCGGGAGAACTTCCTGGTCATCAACCGCCTGCGGCCCAAGATGGTCGAGCGAGGCGACATGCTCTCGGTCGAGGACGTGCAGGAGATTTTGGGCCTCAAGCCCATCGGCATCGTTCCTGAAGACGAGAAGGTGCTGATCTCGAGCAACGAGGGGGAACCGCTGGTGCTTAAGAACGGCTCCATTGCAGGCAGCGCCTTCATGGACGTGGCCCGGCGCATTCGGGGCGAGGAGGTTCCCTTCCCCGACCTGCGCGAGAAAAGCGGCTTCATGGGCGCTCTGCGCAAACTGCTCGGGGGTAGCTGATGGCCTGGTTCTGGCAGCGCAACAAGAGCAAGGACGTGCTCAAGGAGCGGCTCAAGCTCACCCTGGCCTACGACCGCGCCCAGCTCGCTCCCGGCATGGTGGACGCCCTCAAGAACGATCTGCTCGACGTGCTCAAGCGCTACTTCCCCGCCGAGCAGGAAGCCCTCAAGGTCGAGCTCGAGCAGCGCGGAGAAAAAGTGGTGATGATCGCCAACATCCCCTTGCGCTAGGGGGTGAAGCCCGAAAAGTAAGTTGACGCTTTTGGCTATGGGCTCGAGGCCTTAGGCTTTAAAACGATGGTTTTGCCCCGCATTCCCCTCCTCGCCTACGACTGGAGCCTGGTAATGGTGGTGGGCCTGATCCACCTAGCGGGGTTAATTACCCTGCGCAGCGCAGCGCCCAGTCCAGCTATCTTCTTCAACCAACTCCTGTACTCGGCGGTGGCGGTAGCGGTGGCGGTGTCCTTGCAATTCCTCAGCCGCCGCCAGGTGCAGTCGTGGGGATGGCTGCTTTATGGCCTATCCCTTCTGCTGCTGGTGGCGGTGCTGGTGGTGGGCCGGGAGGTCAACGGGGCCAAGGCCTGGCTGAACCTGGGCCCGGTCAACTTCCAGCCCAGCGAGCTGGCCAAGCTCTCCTTAGTCCTGGTGCTCTCACGCTGGCTCAGCCGCCGCGAGCCTGGCAGCATCTTTGGCTACGTCGCCCCCTTCCTGATCGCAGCACCCGTCCTGGGCCTGGTGCTCATCGAGCCCGACCTGGGGGGAACTACCGTGCTGGCGGTGATCGTGGTGGCCCTGCTGTTGGTGTGGGGCATGCCCGTGCGACACTTCCTGGTGGGCCTGGTGCTGGTGGGCATCGCGGCTCCTTTTGCGTTCAACCACCTCGAGCCCTACCAGCAGCAGCGGATCATCGTGGGCTTCAACCCCGAGAGCGACCCGCAAGGCAAAGGCTACCAGCAGATCCAGTCCATGATCGCCATTGGCTCGGGGGGACTGATGGGCAAGGGCTACGGCCAGGGCACCCAGAGCCAGCTTGGTTACGTCCCCGAGAAGCAAAACGACTTCATCTTCGCCGTGCTGAGCGAGGAGTGGGGCTTCGTGGGGGCGGTTTCGCTGCTGGTGCTGTATGGGCTGCTGTTCTTCCGGCTGGCCCGGATGGCGCTGGAGTGCAACCGCCTCGAGGACCGCCTGATCATCGTGGGAGTGCTCTCCATGCTTGCTTTTCAGGTGATGGTCAACATCGGCGTGACCATCGGCATGGCCCCGGTCACCGGCCTGACCTTGCCGCTGTTTTCCGCGGGAGGGACCAGCCTGCTCTTCGTGTACGTGTCTTTGGGGCTTGCGGCCTTAGTCCACCGTGACCGTTACCGCGACCTTTGAAAGCTCAAGCGGGCTCGAGGCGACCCACCCGTCCCACCTCTCAGTTGTTCTTAGCCTAGAGGGCTATACTTGAGACCAAGGAGGTTTCCTATGCCCTTGGGTTTGCCCGAGATTCTGATCATCCTGCTGATCATCCTGCTCCTCTTCGGAGCGCGCAAGTTACCTGAGTTGGCCCGTGGCCTGGGGCAATCGGCCAGGGAGTTCCGCAAAGGCCTCAGTGAGGACGGCAAAGAGGGTGAGGCCAAGCCCGAGCAGAAGCAGAGCTAGGGCGGTAGGCTGGCGTTAAGATCGCGGTTGCGTTTGGCGCACTTTGGCCGTGAGCCATCGGCGAGTTCTGCAAGAAGGCTATTTCAACCCAAGCTTCTTGCGCAGCTCGTATACCTGGGCCGAGGTGAGTTTCTTGGCCCGTTGGGCCTTGACCTCGGCAGCGGTGAAGGCCTTGGGGTTCTTGTTGCCCCAGCTCGTGCTGATGTAGTTGAGTACCGCGGCGATCTGGTCGTCCTTGAGCTGAGCGCCGAAAGCAGGCATGGCTCCGTTGTAGCTTCCGCCCTTGACGCTGATCTGCCCGGTGAGGCCGTAGAGCAGCACGTTGATGATGTATTCACGGCCCCCCTTGGCGGCGAGGATTTCGGGGACGTGTCCGGCCAGGGGGGGGAACACTCCGGGGAGGCCCGTGCCCCCCGGCTGGTGGCAGCCCTGGCATTGCTGGAAGATGGTGGCACCTTGCTGAGCCGACTGGGTGAAGGCTACGGGTACGAGCAGGAGCCAGGCCAGGAGATGAGCGTATTTGCGCATTGTGATTCCCCCTTCGGCTTTATTGTAGTCAAGTAGCGGCGATGAAACCTGAAATGCTCTAGCGCAACCCCAGGCGGATGCGCTGGGCCATGACCTGGGCGGGAGTCAGGCGGGCGGTGCGCAAAGGAGCGAAATCGGCGGCGGTGAAAGGCCGGAAGCCCTGCGGCAGCAGCTTGTCGTTGCCCCAGGCAGTAAGTACGTAGTTGAGTATGGCCGCGAGTTCTTCGTCCTTGAGCTGGCCGAAGGGGGCCATCACCCCGTTATAGCGTTGCCCCTTGATCACCAGCTCGCCTTGGATGCCGTAGAGCACGAGCTGAGCGATGTAGGTGCGTCCCTCATTGCTCTGTACGAGCGTGGGCGCGTGCTCGACCAAGGGAGGAAAGGCTCCGGGGCGTCCCTGACCCCTCTCCCCGTGGCAGAAAGCGCAGTTTTGCTGGTACAGCGCAGCGCCCGACTGAGCCAGAGCGCCGCCCGCCAGCAAGGTGAGCGCCGCGAGCAGATTGCGGAACGGTTTCATCTTGTTCCCAGTATGGAACAAGGAAAATGGGATGGATGTGATGGGGAATGCCAAGTGCGAAATACGTCGATGGTCGATAGCCCAAAGATGCCCGAAGACCCAAAGACGGCTCGTGGCTAGTGGAGACGAACTGCGATCCACAAGCCTTCTGGATCTTGTGTTTAGCGGGCTTTTACCTCAGCCCATACCGCGTTGAAGGCGTTCAGCCCCTCCTCGAGGTCGGCCAGGAACTCGAGCTTGGCCTGGACTTCGGCAGGGGGATAGATCACCGGGTCGTCCTTGGCCTCGATCATGGGCATAGCGGCGGGCACCGGGGTGCCGTAGCCGATGCCGTTGGAGACTTTGGCCGCCACTTCGGGCTCGAGCAGGTAGTTGATGAATTTGTAGGCCAGCTCGGCACGCGGGCTTTTGCTGAGGATGGCCAGGCTATCCGTCCAGCGGGTGGCGCCTTCTTTGGGGATGACGTACTTGACTTTGGGGTTCTCCTCCATGGCCCTGAACGCGTCACCGGAGTAGGCCACCACCACCGCCGCGTTGCCGCCGAGCAACTGCTGCACCGCGTCGGTGCCCCCGGCAAAGCCCCGGCTGCGCCGCTTGGCGTCGATGAGCAGGTTCTTGACCTTTTCCAGCGCCGCCGGATCGGTGCTGTTGACCGACTCGCCCAGGTAGCGCAGAGCGGCCCCCATCTGCTCGCGCATCTCAGTGAGGAGCAGGAAAGGGCCTACGCTTTTGGCCGGGTCGAACAGCACCGCCCAGCTATCCACCGGGCCCTTGACCAGGTCCTCGCGGTAGGCTAGGCCGGTGGTGCCCCACTGATAGACCACCGAGTGCTTGCTCTGGGGGTCATAGGCGGGGTCGGCGAACTCGGGGCCCAGGTTGGCGAAGTTGGGAATCTTGGACTTGTCGAGCTCGAGGATGGTCCCCTTGCGGGCCAACTGGCCGATGAGGTAGTCGGAGACGATGATCAGGTCGTACTCGCTGTCGCCCCCGGCCTCGAGCTTGGAGATCATGGCCTCGGGGTCGTCGTAGGTGTCGAGCACGATCTTGACCTTCTCGCGCTGCTCGAAGTCCCTGATCACGTCTTCGGGCATGTAGTCCGACCAGTTGTAAATCCGCAGTTCGCTAGCCCCCTGCTTTGGGCAGGCCGTGAGCAAGGGGATGAGTACGAGCAGTGCAAACCATCTTCTCACGCGTCACCTCCTCATACCGACGGGTTTTCAGGCTACCAGATTGACCACATCAGCGCCTACGCCAGAATAGGACCCCGAGCACCAGGGTCAAAATAGTTGCCCCCACCATCAAGGTGGAGAGGGCGTGGACCTCGGGGGTGATGCCGGTCTTGACCTTGCCGTAGATGTACAGCGGCAAGGTAGTCGAGCCCGCGCCCGAGGTGAAGAAGGTCACCACGAAGTCATCGAGGGAGAGGCTGAACGCCAGCAACGCCCCGGCCACCACTCCCGGCCAAATCAGGGGCAGGGTTACCTCCCAGAAAGTGCGCCAATTGTTGGCCCCCAGATCGCGCGCGGCCTCCTCGAGCGCTGGGTCCAAGAGCATCAGGCGGGCCCGCACCACCAGCGTGACGTAGGCGATCTGAAAGCTGATGTGGGCCAGGATGATCGTGAACAGCGAGAGCGGGGGCCAGCCGATAGAATCGCGCACGGTATCGAAGAGCAGCAGCAGCGAGATGCCCATCACCACGTCGGGCACCACCACCGGCACGTAGAGCAAGTAGCGCAGGAAGTTGCGCAGCCTGAACTCATAGCGCACGATCCCAATGGCCAGCAAGGTGCCCAGGATTGTGGATACCAGCGTCGAGCTGAAGGCCACCACCAGCGTGTTGCTCAGGTACTCCCCGATGCGGCGGCTCTCGAACAGCGCCTCGTACCACTTGAAGGTAAAGCCCGTCCAGCTCACCCCAAAGCGGCTGTCGTTGAAGGAGAGCACCACGATCACCGCGATGGGGAGGTACAAAAAGGCGAAGACCAGCCAGGAGTAGGCGGCGAGGAGGCGTTTCATACCAGCTCGTCCAGCCCCCTCTCGCCCTGGGTGCGGGCATAAAGCCACAGGCCCAGCAGCACCATGAGCATCAGGATCATGCTGACCGCTGCGCCGAAGGCCCAGTTCTGGGCCGAGCCGAATTGCTGCTGGATGAGGTTTCCGATCAGGGTGATCTTGCCCCCACCCAGCAGATCGGCGATCACGAAGGTGCCCACCGCCGGGATGAAGGTGAGCAGAAAGCCCGCGAACAGCCCCGGCACGGTCTGGGGGAAGATGGCCTCCCAGAAGCCCCGCACGGGCGTGGCACCCAGGTCGTAGGCGGCCTCGAGCAAATTCCAGTCGATGCGCTCGACGGCGGCATACAGCGGCAGCACCAAAAAGGGCAGATAGGTGTAGACCGTGGCCAGGTAGACCGCCAAGGTCGAGGGGAACAGATCGGCAGGTGGAAGGCCAAAGGCCGTGATCAGCGCGTTGATGGCGCCCTCGCGCTGCAGCAGGATGATCCAGGCGTAGACCCGAATGAGGAAGTTGGTGAAGAAGGGGATGACCACCAGCAGCAGCAACACCTGCTTGTAGCGGTGAGCGGCGATGTAGAAGGCCAGCGGGTAGCCCAGCAGCACCGTGAACACCGTGGCCCACCAGCCGAGCCACAGGCTGCGCCCCACGATCTCCCAGAACAGCGGCTCGCTGAAGAAGCGCACGTAGTTGTGCAGGCCCCAGGGCGGAGCCAGGCTGCCGGTGCTGCTGCGGCTGAGGAGTGAGGCCAGGAAGACCAGCACCGAGGGGATCAGCACGAAAACGACCAGCCAGAAGGCTCCGGGCCCCACCGTCACCAGCAGCCGCCGGGCCTTCTGCCAGGGGGTTGCGGCCTCGTTCATGCCCCATTGCCTCCGCCGCTACCGGCTTCGCTGACCACCACCAGCTTCTCCGGGGTCATGGCTACCCACACCACCTCGTCGTAGCTAAACTCGTCGTGGCCGGGCTCGAGGATGTCCTGGTTGAGGGTGTTCACCGTCAGCCGTACCCCGTCCGCCTCCAGCAGGTAATGGTTCTCGGCCCCGGTGTAGATGATGTCGTCCACGCGGGCCTGGAAGACGTTGGGCAGGTTGGGCTTCTCGCGAAAGAGCCGGATCTTCTCGGGTCGGATCGACAGCAGCACTTCCTGCCCCGGCGTGAGGGCGTCCTCTTCGTCGAGGACGAACTCCCCTAGCGGGGTCCTGACCCTGCGGGGCTCGAGGGCGGTGGCGGGAATGAGGTTGGAGTCGCCCAGGAAGCGGGCCACGAAGGGGGTGCGGGGCAGCTCGTAGACGTCCTCGGCAGCCCCCACCTGTTCTACCTGCCCCCGGTTCATCACCGCGATGCGGTCGGACATCACCAGCGCCTCCTCCTGGTCGTGGGTGACGAAGATGAAGGTGATGCCCAGCCGCTCCTGGAGGTTCATCAGCTCCACGCGCAGCTCCTGCCGCAGCTTGAGGTCGAGGGCCGAGAGCGGCTCGTCCAAAAGCAGCACCTCGGGCTCGTTGACCAGGGCGCGGGCCAGGGCTACCCGCTGCTTTTGCCCGCCGGAAAGCTGGTTGGGACGGCGCTTCTCCAGGCCCTGCATGTTGACGAGCTCGAGCGCCCAGGCCACCCGCCGGGCGATCTCCTCCTTGGGCATGCGCCTCATGCGCAGCCCGAAGGCGATGTTCTGCTCGACGCTCATGTGGGGAAAGAGCGCATAGTTCTGGAACACGGTGTTGACCGGGCGGCGGTAGGGCGGAACCCCCCGCATGTCCTGTCCCGCGATCAGGATGCGCCCCTCGTCGGGTTCGTCGAAGCCCGCGATCATGCGCAGCAGCGTGGTCTTGCCGCAACCTGAAGGCCCCAGCAGGCTGAAGAACTCCCCGTCGCGCACCTCCAGGCTCACCCCGGCCACGGCTTCGGTGTCGCCATAGCGTTTGCGGACGCCCTCGAGCCGCACCGCGATGCCCTCTCCCAGCTTGCGCTCACGCCGCCCGCGAAAGAGCGTCTGTTCCACAGCCAGAAGTCTAAAGGCAGGCCAGGGACAAGACAACACTGAGTTTCTGCGGAATTTGTCGCCAATCGATGGTTGATGACCATATCGGGAACGATAGCTCCAACGGAGGGCCAGGGGTTCACTATCGGTGCGTAAGTCCTGAGCTACCGACTATCGACGTATCCTGGCGTTGAGCCTTCGGCGTTTGGCGGCTATACTCAGTGGGTTATGGACTTGCCCACTTTGCAACACCGGCTCGATGCCCTCAGGGGGTATCTTTGACATCGCCGGCAAAGAACGTCGCCTGAAAGAACTCGAGCTCAAGCTGGGTGACCCCAACCTCTGGAACAATCCTGCCGAGGCGCGGGCCGTCTCCCAGGAGAGCACCCGTCTGCGCCGCGTCGTCGAGAGCTACCGGCGGCTGGAGTCCGACCTGCAGGGGCTCTTGGAGTTGTGGCCTGAGATGAGCGCCGAGGAGCGCGAGCAGATGCAGCCTGAACTCGAGGCCGCCGCCAGGGAGCTCGAGGAACTGTACCATCAGACCCTGCTCTCCTTCCCCTACGCCGAGAACGCGGCCATCGTGACCATCAAGCCCGGAGCCGGGGGCACCGAAGCCTGCGACTGGGCCGAGATGCTCTTGCGCATGTACACCCGCTTCGCCGAGCGCAAGGGCTTCAGCGTCGAGATGATCGACCTCGAGCCCGGAGCCGAGGCGGGCATCGACTACGCCCAGTTCATCGTGCGCGGCGAGAACGCCTACGGCCTGCTATCCCCGGAGGCCGGGGTGCACCGCCTGGTGCGGCCCTCGCCCTTCAACGCCCAGGGCAAGCGCCAGACCAGCTTCGCCGCGCTCGAGGTCATGCCCGAGGTCGATGAGTCGGTCGACGTGCAGATCAACCCCGAGGACCTGCGCATCGACGTGATGCGCTCGCAGGGCAAGGGCGGGCAAGGAGTCAACACCACCGACTCCGCCGTGCGGGTAGTTCACCTTCCCACCGGCATCATCGTCAAGTGCCAGGTCACCCGCAGCCAGCAGAAGAACAAAGAGATGGCCATGAACATCCTGCGCTCGAAGCTCTTCGAGATCGAGTTCAAGAAGAAGCAGGAGGAGCTGGCCCGGCTTAGGGGCGAGTCCCGTCCTATCGAGTGGGGCAGCCAGATCCGGAGCTACGTGCTCGACAAGCAGTACGTCAAGGACCACCGCACCGGCGAGATGCGCCACGACCCCGACCAGGTGCTCGACGGGGATCTCGAGAGCCTGATCTGGGCGGGGCTGGAGTGGAAAGCCGGGCGGCGGGAGACGGTGGCGGTCGGCGACGACGACTAGCCAGACGGCCTACTCCAGCACCGCCCCGTACTTCGCGCTGCTCACCAGCCGGGCGTAGCGCGCGAACAGCCCGCTCTTGTAATGCGGCTCGGGGGCCTGCCACTTGGCCTTGCGGGTCTCCAGGACCTCGGGGGCGACCTCGAGTTCCAGCGTCCCCGCGTCGCAGTCGATGGAGATGGTGTCGCCTTCCTCCACGAGCGCGATGGGGCCGCCCAGGTAGGCTTCGGGGGCGACGTGGCCGATCATCAGGCCCTTGGTGCCGCCGCTGAAGCGCCCGTCGGTGATGAGGGCCACCTCGGGCCCCAGCCCTTCGCCCACCAGGGCGCTGGTGACGGAGAGCATCTCGGGCATCCCCGGCGCGCCCTTGGGGCCTTCGTAGCGGATGACCACCACGTCGCCGGGCTTGATCTCCTTGGCGAGCACGGCCTTCATCGCCCCCTCCTCGCCGTCGAAGACCCGCGCCGGACCGCGGAACTGCTTGCGCTCGGTGCCTGCGAGCTTGAGCACCGCGCCTTCGGGGGCCAGCGAGCCGTGCAGCACGCGCAGACCGCCCTCGGGTTTGAAGGCCCGCTCACGCGGGACCACCACCTGCTGGCCGGGGGTCTCGGGAGCGTCCTTGGCTTCCTCCCAGAGGGTCTTACCGGTGACGGTTTTCTGCTCGCCGTCGATCAGGCCGCCCTCGATCAGGCGGCGGATGATGAGGGGGATGCCCCCGGCCTCCCACAGTTCCCAGGCGGTGTAAGTGCCCCACGGACGCATATCGGCGATAACCGGGGTCTTGCGCGAGACGCGGTCGAAGTCGTCGAGCTCGAGCCTGATCCCCGCTTCCCTGGCGATGGCCAGGAGATGAAGCACGGCGTTGGTGGAGCCGCCGGTGGCGGCCACGGCGGCGATGGCGTTGAGGAAGGACTGGCGGGTGAGGAAGTCGGCGGGCTTCCAGTCGTTGCGGATGGCTTCGGCCAGCACCTGCATGGCCCGCCTTCCGGCGGCTTTCTTCTCGGGCACGATGGCGGGGATGGAGTTGTAGCCGACGGGGGAGAGACCCAAGACCTCGAGCACCATGCTCATGGTGTTGGCGGTGTACTGGCCGCCGCAGGCTCCGGGACCGGGGATGGCGGCGCGCTCGACCTCGGCGAGTTGCTGCTCGCCGATCTTGCCCGCCGCGTACTGCCCCACGGCCTCGAAGACCGAGACCACCGTGAGGTTCTTGCCCCCCAGCTTGCCCGGCGCGATGGAGCCGCCGTAGAGCACCACCCCCGGCACGCCCGAGCGGATGACGCCCATGGCCCCGCCGGGGTTGGTCTTGTCGCAGGCCACCAGCGCCACCATGCCGTCGTAGAGGTAGCCCTGGGCGATGAGTTCGACCGAGTCGGCGATCACCTCGCGGCTGATCAGGCTACTGCGCATCCCCGGCGTGCCCATGCTGATGCCGTCGGAGATGGCCGGGGCGCCGAACTCGAAGGAGTGCATCCCCGCTTCCTTGGCCCCGATCTTCAGGTCGGCGGCCAGGTCGCGCAGGTGGAAGTTGCAGGGCATGCCTTCGGTCCAGGTGTTGACGATCCCCACCCAGGGAATCTTGAAGTCTTCGTCCGTTACGCCCACCGCCCGCAGCATCGAGCGGGCAGGGGCCTGTTGGGGTCCTTGCTTGATCCGGTCTGAACGCATGAAACCTCCGGTGTGTCGTAGGTCTTGCGTCGAACGTCGTACGCGGGCTATGGCTTTCGAGGCGTAGGACGTATGACGCGTGACATTAGGCATCGTTATACGTGGCTATCTTACCGTGGAAGCGATGGGGATCAGTCTGGAGCAGCCGCACCAGCGCCCTGGCGCTTTGCTCGGGCGAGAGCAGGTGGCCTTGTTCCTTGAAGCCCTGGAACATCGTGGCAATGGGACCTGGGGCTTCGCGGCCCTGACGCTGCATGTCGGTGTCTACAGGGCCGGGGCTGTAGACGAAGCAGGTGATCCGGGGCTCCTCGAGGGCGAGCTGGGCAGCTAGGTAGTGCTCAGCGGCCTTGGCCGCGCCGTAAGCGCCCCAGCCCGCGACGTTGCGCTTGGCCGCTCCGGAGCCCACGAACACCGCGACCCCACCCCCTCGCCGGATCAGGTTGGGGTAGGCGTAGCGGGCGAGCTGGAAGGCGGCTTTGACGTTGGCGCCGAACACCTCGTCGAACTGGGCCTCGCTCAGCTCCCAGAGGGTGGGGCCAGGGTGCAGAACCCCGGCGTTGTGGATGAAACCGGCGAAGTTCCCGATCACCTTGGCCGCCTTGACCAGAAACTGCGCGGTCTGATCTAAAGCGGCATCGCCCGCCACGCTCTTGGCTTGCACGCCCAGGGCCCGGCACTCCTGGGCGACGGCCTCGAGCGCCTGCGGGTTCCTCGCACCCAGCACCAGGTTGGCCCCGGCGTGGGCCAGCTCCAGGGCCACAGCCCGTCCGATACCCCGGCTAGCTCCGGTGAGGATCCAGGTTTGCTGCTTGAGGCTCAATTTAGATACTCTCCCAGGTAGCGACTCTGCCGTGGTACTTGCGGGGGTTGCCCTCGAGGATGCGCACCAAAGCCCTGGCCGACTGCTCGGCGCTGATGACCTGGCCCTGCGCGACGTAGCTCTTGAACAGGGGCCGCACCACGCTCGCGCCACCGCCTTCGGCCTCGATGAGCTGCCGGGTGTAGTCCGTTTCCACGATGCCCGGTCGGTAGATAAAGCAGATGACGTCGGGGGCCTCGACGGCCAGCTGGCGAGCCAGGTGCTCCTCGGCGGCCTTGGCGATGGCGTAGATGCCCATGCCGGGGACGTTGTGCTCTGCCGCGCCCGAACCCAGGAAGACCGCCACGCTGCCTTCCTGGCGCAGCAGGTGGGGATAGGCGTGGCGGGCAAGTTGGTAGCCGCCCTTGACGTTGGACTCGAGGATCTCGTCGTACCGGGCTTCCACGAGCTCGTAGACCAGTGGCCCGGCGTTGAGGATTCCGGCGTTGTGGACAAAACCCTTGAAGTGGCCCAGCTCGAGCGCCGCCTGCACCATCTGCCGCGCTACCGCGTCGCTGGCCGCGCTTCCGGCCACCGCGACTACCTGCACGCCCAGTTCGCGCACCCGGTCGCGCACGAACTCCAGCGCCACCTGATTGCGAGCGCCCAGGACCAAGTTGGCCCCGGCTTTGGCCATCTCCAGCGCCAGGGCCTCGCCGATGCCCCGGCTGGCTCCCGTGATGATGAAGGTCTTACCGTGCAGGTTCATCCGCAGCCACCTCTCAAGTCCAAGACTACTCTCAAACGGCGGTGCGGTGCAGGGAGGCTACCACTTGTGTGGTGAATTCCTGGGTGCTGGCCCGGCCACCGAGGTCGGGGGTGGGGTTGGTGGCCAGGGCGTGACTCACGGCCTCCTCGACCTCGCGGGCGATGTCGGGCCGGTTGAGGGTGTGGGTGAGCAACATGGCCGCCGAGAGGATGGCGGCGGTGGGGTTGGCGATGCCCCTGCCCGCGATGTCCGGCGCCGAGCCGTGCACGGGTTCGAACAGCGGGGTTTTCTCGCCCAGGCTGGCCGAGGGCAACAACCCCAGACTCCCCGGCAGCACCGAGGCTAAGTCGGAGAGGATATCCCCGAAGATGTTGCCCGTCACCACTACGTCGAAGCGCCCCGGCTTGGTGACGAGGTGCATGGCCATCGCGTCGACGTACTGGTGCTCGAGCGCGACGTCGGGGTAGTCCTGGTGGGCCTCCTCCACTACCTTGCGCCAGAACTCGCCGACTTCGAGCACGTTGGCCTTGTCCACGCTGCACACCCGTCCGCGCCGCTTGCGGGCGGCCTCGAAGGCGACGCGGGCGATGCGAAGGACCTCGGGCCTCGAGTAGCGCTCGGTGTTCCAGCCTTCTTCCTCGTTCATCCCGCGGGGAGTCCCGAAGTAGATCCCGCCGGTCAGCTCGCGGATCACCAGCACGTCCACGCCTCTGGCGATCTCGGGCTTGAGCGGGGAGAGGGCTTCCAAGCCCGGCAGCACCCTGGCTGGGCGCAGGTTGGCGAAGAGGCCATGGGCCTTGCGCAGCGCCAGCAGTCCGGTCTCGGGGCGGATGTCGCGGGCCACGTTGTCCCACTTCGGCCCGCCGATGGCGCCCAGCAGGATGGCGTCGGCCTCGAGGCAGCCTTTCTGGGTCACCTCGGGGAAGGGTTCGCCGTGGGCGTCGATGGCGTTGCCGCCAAAGGGAAAGGCTTCGAACTCGAGCCCGAGCCCGTAGGCTTCGTCGGCGGCCTTGAGCACGTCTACGGCGGCATAGGTCACTTCGGGGCCGATGCCGTCACCGGGTAGCAGGGCGATTTTGGGCATGATTTCCTTTCTGTCGAGCGTCGTACGTCTTACGCCTGGCGTCCTGCGTACGCCGCAGGGCGCGTCAGCTTTTCACCGCTTTGGGCAGCCGGGCCGAGGCCTGCTCGAGCAACTCCCCCGCCTCAAGCAAGTCGGCGATGGGGTCCCAGCGGCCTTCCACCAGGGCCTTGCGGGCGCTCTCGGGCAGCTTCACCTTGAAAGTCTTGTCCGCGTAGCGCACCTCGAGCCGCTCCACGTCTACGGTGACCTCGAGGGCCGGGTTTTCCTCCACGGCTGCCGCCAGCGCTTCGATGTCGGCCTTGCTCGCGCTCACGCAGGGCATGGACAGCGCAGTGGAGTTGCCAAAGAAGATCTCTGCGAAACTCTCCCCAATGAGGGCCCGGAAGCCCGCGCGGTAGATGGCCTGGGGCGAGTGCTCACGGGAACTGCCGCAGCCGAAATTGGCCCCCACCAGCATGATGGAAGCCCCTTTGAAGCGGGGGTCGTTGAGGGGGTGGGGCTTTTCCGAGCCGTCGGGGTTGAAGCGCTCATCATGGAAAAGCGCCTCGCCCAGTCCGTCGAAGGTGACTACCTTCAGGTAGCGGGCCGGGGTGATGCGGTCGGTGTCGATGTCGTTGCCGGGGACGTGCACGGCACGTCCGGTGACTTGTTGGATTCTCTCGAGGGCCATTAATGTGCTCCTTCCGTCGCACGCTGATAAGCCGTTTTGTGCTTATGCTCCTACCAGCTCTCCCACGCCGAACACCTCGCGTGCATCGCTGATCTCTCCCGTCACCGCCGCTGCAGCCACCATCACCGGGCTCATCAGCACCGTGCGGCCCGTGGCCGAGCCCTGTCGCCCCTTGAAGTTGCGGTTGGAGCTCGAGGCGCACAGCTCGTCACCGATGAGCTTGTCCGGGTTCATCGCCAGGCACATCGAGCAGCCCGCTCCCCGCCACTCGAAGCCGGCCTCGCGGAAGATCTCGGCGATGCCCTCTTCCTCGCACTGCCGGGCTACTACCTGTGAGCCCGGCACCGCGATGGCCCGCACGCCGGGAGCCACCTTGCGGCCCTTGAGGTACTTCGCTACCTCGCGGAAGTCGGAGATGCGCCCATTGGTACAGCTTCCCAGGAAGGCCACCTCCACCTTCACGCCCTTGATGGGCTGGCCGGGCCGGAGCTTCATGTGGGCCAGGGCCTCCAGAAGCCCTGGCCGCTCGGCCTCGGGGTAGAGGGCGGGGTCGGGCACCCGGTCGGTGATGGCGCAGCCCTGGCCGGGGTTGATGCCCCAGGTCGCGGTAGGGGCGATGTCCTCGGCTTTGATGTTCACCACGTCGTCGTAGTGGGCGTCGGGGTCGGAGGCCAGGGCCTTCCAGCGCTCGACTGCCGCGTCCCATTCGGCCCCCTTGGGCACATAGGGGCGGCCTTTGAGGTAGTCGAAGGTGGTCTGGTCGGGGTTGACGTAGCCGCAGCGTGCCCCGCCTTCGATGCTCATGTTGCACACGGTCATGCGCTCTTCCATGCTGAAGCCCTCGAGGACGCTGCCACCGTACTCGTAGGCGTAGCCGATGCCGCCGTTGACGCCCAACACCTTGATGATGTGCAAGATCACGTCCTTGGCGTACACGCCGGGTCGCAGCTTGCCCTCGACGTTGATGCGCCGCACCTTGAGCTTGCCCATGGCCAAAGTCTGCGTCGCCAGCACGTCGCGCACCTGGGTGGTGCCGATGCCGAAGGCGATGGCGCCGAAGGCCCCGTGGGTGGAGGTGTGGGAGTCGCCACAGGCGATGGTCATGCCCGGTTGGGTGATGCCCTGCTCGGGCCCGATCACGTGGACGATGCCCTGCAGGCCGCTGGTCACGTCGAAGAAGGTGATGCCGTGCTCACGCACGTTCTCTCGCAGCTTCCGGATCATCTCGTCGGCTTGGGGGTCGGCGAAGGGCTCGAGCAAGCTGTGCGTCGGCACGATGTGGTCCACCGTGGCGAAGGTACGCTCGGGGAAGCGTACCTTGAGCCCCAGATCCTTGAGCATGCCGAAAGCCTGGGGCGAGGTGACCTCGTGGATGAGGTGAGTGTCGATGAAAAGCTGGGTCTGACCGTTGGGCAGCGTCCTGATGGCGTGGGCTTCCCAGACCTTTTCGTACAGGCTTTTTCCCATTTTCACTAACCTCCCGCGCCCTGACACGGCGCAAAAAACTCCCGAGGAATTCCCCGGAAGCCGCAGCGCTGGATCGCACCTAAGCCCACGGGGTCGGTGGGTTTAGGTTTAGGAGTCCAATCCGGTGGCGCATTGGGCTAAAGTATAGCTTTTGGTATACCAAAACGTCAAGGGAGATCAGGCTAAGCCCCTATGGATCAGTAAAAGCTTCCATCTGGGGTCGCTCAGGAGCGGGGGGGTACGGGTTTGAACCGGCAGGATGCGGCAGATGAAGTATTATGCGTGAGCAACTCGGAATGGGGGGCGTGAGGCATTGCAGGCGCCGGCAAATTCTGGGTCTGCTAAGCAAACCCTGGAGGCAAACACATGCTTACATTTCGGATACTGAGCTTGGCATTGGTAATGGCGTTGAGTGGCTGGGTGGTCGCGACCCACACGGCTGCGAGGATTTTTGACATCGCCCGCGAAGCCTTGGAAAACGACGATTCCGGCCTGACACTGGTGCAGACCGTGAGCTTCCTCTTCTCCGAAGAGGAAGACAGCTTCACCTACTCCTTCGAGACCCTCAAGGACACCGACTACAAGATCATCGTCGTTACCGACGAAGAGGTGATGCAGGACGTGGACGTCGAGATGGCTTACGAAAATGGCGAGGCCATCTTCAAGGAGAGCGATCCCGACACTACGCAAGTCGAGCACGAGTTCACCTCCGATGGTGGCGTGGTGGAGATCACCCTCACCGCTGCCAAGATGCCCGACTCCGACGGCTACGCAGCGATTTTGATTCTCGAGGATTACTGAGAACAATCCTCGAGCCTTCCCGCCCCCGGCAGAGCGCCGGGGGCTACTGCTTTAGCTTTCGGGAACTATTGCGAGAGTTATAGGGGTCTAAAACTGCCTCCTGGACGGCGATTTTCTTACAAGGGTTCCATTTTTGGATTTGCTCGAGTATAGAATCTTGGAACGAGGAGCGCATGAGCGATAGTGACTTTCTTGGAGTAGGCTGGGCTTTCCCGGTCGGGGTGGACAGGCGGGGCCGGATCGCCCTGGCCCGTCACGAGACCGATATCGAGCAGGCGATCCGCATGATCCTCCTGACCCCCAAGGGCCAGCGGGTGATGCGCCCAGAGTTCGGCTGTCAGATCCACGACCTGATGTTCGCTCCCATGGACGCCACCACCATGGGGCTGGCCAGCTTCTACGTGGAGGAGGCCCTGAAGATGTGGGAGCCGCGCATCACGGTGCTGGAGGTGCGGGTTCGTCCTGACCCCGAGCGTGAGGAGCGCATGCTCATCGACATCCACTACGAACTCAAGGCCACCCACGACAAGCGCTCGCTGGTCTTTCCCTTCTACCGCATTCCGGGTGAATTGCCCCAAGCCCCCTGACCGAGCCGCCTTTGCATCGAGCCGCGAATTCCACACCTTGAGGTGATGTGTGCCCTTGCCCAAACCCAACCTCGACGACCGCCGCTTCCAGGAAATCGTCGATCAGGCCAAGCGCCTGATCCCCCACTACTGCCCCGAGTGGACCGACCACAACGTCTCCGACCCCGGCGTGGCCCTCATCGAGCTCTTCGCCTGGATGACCGACATGGTGCTCTACCGCATGAACCAGGTGCCCGACAAGATGCTCGCGCAGTTCATGGAGCTAGTGGGGGTCAAGCTGCAGCCACCCAGGGCGGCGCGGGCCCCGGTGACCTTTTACCTCTCCGCGCCCCTGGAGCAGAACCTGCTCATCCCCGAGGGGACCGAGGTGGCCACGGTGCGCACCGAGACCAGCCCGGCCATCGTCTTCACCACCGAGGTTGACCTGATCATTCGCCCACCCCGCGTGCTGGGGGCATTGCAGTTTTTCGCCGCCAGCCAGCAGGAGAATCCCTGGGTACCACAGGACTTGCGCCGGCTCGAGCTGCCCGGTGAGCGTATCTCCCTCTTCTCGCCCGAGCCTCAAGTGGGCGATGCCTTCTACATCGCCCTCGAGCACGACCACTCCAACCACGTGCTGGCGCTGGTGCTGGAGTGCGAGGAGGCCGGCGGGGTGGGGGTGGATCCGCGCCGCCCGCCTGTGGAGTGGCAGGTCTGGCAGGGGCCCGTCAGTCGCTGGGTGCCTTGCGAGGTCGAGCACGACGGCACCGGGGGCTTCAACTACTCCGGCGAGGTGATCTTGCACCTGCCGCCCATGCAGCCGGGGGCCTTCCAGGGGTTGTCGGCCCACTGGCTGCGGGTGCGCCTGACCGAGGCCCAGGTGGGCGCGGGAGGGTACAAGCTTTCCCCTGAAATCCGCAGGATTCGCCTCGAGTCGCGCGGGGGCACGGTAGGGGCGCGGCATGCCACCACGGTCGTCAATGAATACCTGGGCCAGAGCGAGGGCACGCCGGGACAGAGCTTCAAGCTGCGCTTCGCTCCCATTCTGCCGCGCGATCCGCAGCGCGACACCCTCACCGTCGAGCCCCCCGGCGGCCCGCTGGAGCTGTGGCAGGAGGTGGAGGACTTCGCCGATTCAGGCCCCGAGGACCGCCACTACACCCTCGACCCCCTCGAGGGCACCGTGACCCTGGGGCCCGCGCTGTTGCAGCCCGATGGCTCGGTCTACCGCTTCAGCCAGATCCCGCCCAAGGGAAGCGTGCTGCGCTTCACGCGCTACCAGTACGGCGGCGGCGTGGGAGGCAACGTGCCCAAAGGCGCCCTCAGCGTGCTCAAGTCCTCGGTGCCCTACGTGGTGCGGGTGACCAACCGCCAGGAGGCGGTGGGCGGGGCCGATGCCCAGAGCCTCCTGGACGCCCGGCAGCGCCTGCCCCAGGTGCTGCGTACCCGCCACCGGGCCGTGACCGCTGACGACTACGAGTACCTGGCGACCCAGGTGCCCGGCGTGGCGCGGGCCTGCTGCCTGGCCCCCGGAGCCCAGCCCCCAGGCCCCGGTGAACCCAGGCCGGGCGAGGTGGTGCTGGTGATCCTGCCCCAGCTTCGCCGCCGGGAAGGGCTTTTGACCCCCGAAGACCTCGCGCTTTCGGCGGAGCTGCGTTCGGCGGTACTGGGGCACCTCGAGGACCGCCGGGTGCTGGGGAGCCGACTCGAGGTGCGTGCGCCGCAACTGCTGTGGGTCTCGGTGGAAGCCCGCCTGCGCCCCACCGACCCCGCCCTGGCTGCCGAGGTGCAGGCCTGGGCTGAAGCCGAACTCTATAGCTATCTCGACCCCTTCACCGGCGGGCCCAGGGGGGAGGGCTGGCCCTTCGGACGCGCCCTGCACGTCTCCGAACTCTACGCTTTGCTGCAACGTCACCCCGGAGTCGAGTTCGTGGAAGAGCTACAGATCACTCTTAGCGAACCGGGTTCGAGTAGCCCGCCCCAACCGGCTCCTTACCGCCTGAGCCTCGCCAGGGGAGCCCTCATCTGCTCGAGCCGCCACCGGGTGTGGGTTCTTTGAGAAGCTGTACGGCATTCGAATTCGCAGTCTTGTTACATACTTGATAAAGCAACCATTTGGCTCGAGACGTCTCTAGATTGATGATTGAAATATTAGAAAAAGATTAAGTTGGAAAAATAACGATTCTGGAATAAGCTGTAATGTGTACATGTTGTCCGAGATCCACGAGGGATTGAAAAAAATGGTATTCGAGCAGGGGAAGCTCAATCCGCATGATGTTGACGTGGAATTCGAGACCCCCAGCCGGGAGTGGATCGTCGGCCTGAGCCGCCCGACCGTTAACTTTTTCCTCTTCGAGTTGCAGGAAAACCTGACCCTGCGCCAGATTACCCCCGAGGTCGCGCGCGGCGAGGGCATCCACGGCTCGCGCCGCCTGCCGCCCCGCCGCTTCGATCTGCACTACCAGGTCACGGCCATTTCCAGCGATACCCGCGACCAGCACGAAATCCTCTGGCGGGTGATGGTCACCTTGCTGCGCCACCACCAGCTCCCCGAGGAGTATGTGCCCGCCTGGGCCCGGCGTCCCGACATGACCTTGCTCGCGCGAGTAGGGCAGCCCGATGACAACCCCCGCTTGCGCGAGCTGTGGACGGCCTTGGGTTCGCCCCCGCGCCCCGCTTTGCTGTATGCCCTGACCGTGCCGGTGGACCTCGAGCTCGCCTTCGACGCCCCGCTGGTGCTGACCCGAACCGCTCGCTACGCTTCGTTGTCCGGTGGTGAGCAGGAGTGGTTCGAACTCCCCTACCGCATCGGTGGGCGAGTGCTCGACCGGCGGGGTGAGCCGCTGGAGGGAGTGATGGTATGGCGGGAGGACAGCGCCGCCGCCGTCGAGGTCACGGACCGCGAGGGCCGCTTCGTGCTGGCCGGGGTTCCACCCGGTGAACTGCGTTTGCAGGTGGCCCGCGTGGGCCAGGGACCGCGGCGCTTCGTGCTCCAGGTTCCTTCGGATCGCTACGAGATCGTGCTCTAGGACCACAGGAGGATAAAGGGAAATGCCAGAGTATCTTTCGCCAGGCGTATACGTCGAAGAGGTCAACACCGGGCCGCGCCCCATCGAGGGGGTGGGCACGGCGATGGCGGCCTTCGTGGGCTTCGCCCCCGCCGGGCCAGCCAACAAGCCCCAGCTCATCACGAGCTGGCAGCAGTACGTCGAGACTTTCGGTGTTCTCGAGGACGGCGTGTGCAACCCGCACATGCCAGGGGCCTATTTGTCCCACGCGGTCTATGGCTACTTCAACAACGGCGGCAACCGCTGCTACGTGACGCGGGTGGTGCCCAGCGCGGCCAGGAACGGGGCCATCGCCCAGCCGGTCCAGGCCCAGCTCCCCAGCCGGGCCTCCAAGGCCGTGCCCAGCCTGACCCTGGGGGCCAAGGGCAAGGTTGGCGGTGACATCATTGTAGAGGTCGCCCCGCCCTCAGCCGAGGACGCCGGGGAGGGGGCCTTTAACTTGCGGGTGCGGATGGATGCCGTTGAGGAGAGCTTCGAGAACGTGGTGGTGGGTCGCCCGGCCAAGGGCGCCAAGGCTACCCCGCTGGCCGAGGCCCTCAAGACCAGCACCCTCGTCGAGTTGCTCGAGGAGAAAACCACCGGGGCGCTGGCCGAGCGGGCCCCGGAGGTGGGCAGTTACGTGCTCAAGGCTAGCCAGCCCACGGAGGCTCTGGCGGTCAAGGCTGCCAGCTTCGTGGGCAACGCCGACGACCGCTCAGGCATCGAGGGGCTCGAGATCGCCGAGGACGTGACCATGGTGGCCGTCCCCGACCTGATGTCGGCCTACCAGATGGGCATGATCGACCGCGAGGGGGTCAAGGCGGTGCAACTGGCCCTGATCGCCCACTGCGAGCGCATGCAGGATCGGCTGGCCATCCTCGATCCCCTTCCCGACATGACCCCCCAGGAGGTCAAGCGTTGGCGCGAGAAGGAGGCCAACTTCGACTCTCGCTTCGCCGCGCTCTACTACCCCTGGATCAAGGTGGCGATGCCGGGTGGCGAGCCCATGGCGGTGCCGCCCTCGGGCCACATCGCCGGGATCTGGGCCCGCAACGACCGCGAGCGCGGAGTGCACAAGGCCCCAGCCAACGAGGTGATCCGTGGGGCTTTGGGTCCGGTGCTGGAGATTACCAAGGGCGAGCAGGACACCCTCAACCCGGTGGGCATCAACGCCATCCGTTCCTTCACCGGGCGTGGGGTGCGGGTGTGGGGGGCGCGAACCCTCTCCTCCGACCCGGCCTGGCGCTACATCAACGTGCGCCGCCTCTTTAACTACGTCATGAAGTCGGTAGACCGCGGCACCCAGTGGGTGGTCTTCGAACCCAACGACGTCAACCTGTGGGAGCGGGTCAAGCGCGACATCACCGCCTTCCTCACCACCGTTTGGCGCGAGGGGGCTTTGTTCGGCTCCACCCCAGGCGAGGCCTTCTACGTCAAGTGTGACGCCGAACTCAACACCCCTGAGGTACGTGACCAGGGGCAGTTGATCGTGGAGATCGGCATCGCTCCCGTCAAGCCCGCGGAGTTCGTGATCTTCCGTTTCTCCCAGATGACCAGCGGCCAGCAAGGATAGAGCCAAGTTGCGAGCACGAGGAGGATAAGACATGTCGGCTATTCCGGTAAACGCGGCATTTTTCAGCGTGGAGTTCGGCGACAAGCTCAAGGGTGTGTTCCGCGAGATGAGTGGGCTGGGCAGCGAAAACGAAGTCACCCAGCAGCGGGCCACCAACGCTAAGGGGGAGGTGATCTGGTTCCAGATCCCCGGCAACCTCAAGTGGAACCCCGTGACCCTCAAGCAGGGCATCACCACTGACGCCAGCTCGCTGAGCCTGTGGAACTGGCGCAAGGAGATCGAGGAGGGCAAGTACGAAGCGGCCAAGACCAACGGCTCTATCGTGATGTACAACCAAGCTGGGGAGGAGGTGGCCCGCTGGAACTTCGAGGGGGCCTGGCCTTCCAAGATTTCCGGTCCCGCTCCCAACGCCAACTCCAACGAAGTGGCCATTGAGGAGCTGACCCTGGTCTACGACAAGTACATCCGGGTGAAGTGAGCCCGAATTCGGGTCTCGCGGCTGGGCTCCCTGGCCGCCAGACCCGCGCCCTCCCATGCAGACCCTTTTCGAGTTCACCCTCCCCAACGGCTACCTCGACGAGCAGGGCAACCTGCACCGCCGGGGGGTGATGCGCCGGGCGACCGCCCTTGACGAGGTCGAGCCTCTGGGGGATGCCAGGGTGCGAGCCAACGAGGCCTACCTGGGCATCGCCCTACTGAGCCGGGTGCTGCTGAGCCTCGGAACCATCAGTCCCGTCCCGCCCGGCGTGGTGGAGCGGCTGTTCGCTGCGGATTACCTGTTTTTGCAGGAGTTCTACTTGCAGGTCAATGGGGGCGCTCCGAAGCAGGTCTTTGCGGAGAGATTCTCCCTGATCGAGACCGAGTGCCCGGCTTGCCGGGCCCGGTTCACGTTGGACCTGGGACAGCTCGAGGATGCACCGGTGGGATGACTTAGGAGGAGGCCGTGGCCCAGTCCCAGACCGAGGGTTCCGCCCCGACCGCGGAGGATCGCCCCGAATCACCCCCTGCGATCGACCTCGAGGCCCTGGCCGAGCGGGTCTATCGCCTGATGCGGGAGGACGTGCGCCTCGAGCGCGCACGGGAGGGGCAAGAACGCTGGCGCTGAACGACTGAGGAGTGCTTCGACGTGTTGAGGATACCGTTTCTGGGGAATCCCGGAGCCGTCACCGGGACTTCGAGGTTCTACGTGGACATCGGCGGGGTAGGCAAGGCCATGTTTACCGAGCTGGGCGGCTTGCAGATCGAGACCGAGGTCAAGGAGTACGCCGAGGGCGGTCTCAACGAGTTCGTTCACCGCCTGCCGGGCCGTACCAGGGTGGGCAACCTGACCCTCAAGCGAGGCATGGCCCAGGATGACCGCTTGCTGCAGTGGTACCTCAGGGTGGTGAGCGGGAGGGTCGAACGCCACAACGTCACCGTGCAGGTCTTCGGGGTGGACGGTTCCAGGTTGTTTCGCTGGGACTTCAAGGATGCGTATCCGGTGAAGTGGATCGGGCCGCAGCTTTCGGCCAGCGGCAACGCTCTGGCGATCGACACCCTCGAGCTGGCCCACGGCGGCCTGACTTCCTTCGTTTGACGGGTGAGACGTGTCGCCCCACCGGCTCCTCGAGTACCTGCGCCTCCAACAGAGCTTCGCGCGTTCGCTGGCGCGGCGCCAGGTCTTGCTGACCCGCCAAGCCTGGAGTGCGTCCAGCCCTCCTGTGGCCCCGCGCAGGGGCCGAATTCCCTTCCTGCGTCCCGGTCCTGTCACCCGGCCCCCCCAGGTGCTTCGGCCTGGCCCACCTCCAAAGGGGAGCCCTCCTCGAGCTTCGATTTTTCCACCCGAAGGCCGGGCCTCCCTCGAGCCCGAGATCGACATCCGCTTCGACGAAGCCGTTTCGCTCGAGGTTGCGGAGGGATTGCAACCCGTCCCACCCTCCGCCGGCGAATCCCCGCAGATGGGCGATTCCGGCATGGTTTTGCCGGATGAGCCTGGAGTGGAGGGAGCGGTGGGGTCTGAGCTACTGAATCCCTCCCCATCCAGCTTTCCTCTGCCGCCTGCGTCAGAAATCGCGCCGGACGCACCGAGGGCGATCCAGGGTGGGCCTAGGCCAAGCGCGCCCCCCCTAGGGCAGGACTTGGCGCTCGAGCCGGAAATCCAGGCCCATCGAGAGCGGAAGGTTGTTTCTAAACCCCAGCCACCCGGGAGCGAGGATGCGGAGGAAACCCCGTCAATCAAGCCTCAGCCGCTTGATCCCGTGAACCTGCTGCAGAGCCCGCCTGCCTCATCTGACCTGCCCATAACTGAAAGGGCGAAGGTGGAGCTATCCAATCAGGCGGCCCTCGAGCCTCGGGCTCCTGGTGTAGTGGGCGAGGGGGATCCCCCGATCGCCCCGGCGTTCGTGCCATCGGAGGTCCTCCAGTCGGAGAGCGCTCCTCCAGCGCTCGAGGCGCCCGCACGACTGCACATTGAAGCTGAAAGGCTCGTGGAGTGGTCGGTATCGCAATCCTCGAGCGATGCCCAGGAGAGGCCGGATGGTTCGCCACACTACGAAGCTCGGTCGGAGCCCAGTCCGGGCGGCCTCGAGGACGCGCCGGATGGCTTACCTCGACCTCAAACGGCAGTCGAACCGGAGGCTTCGAGCCTGACGGATCAGTTCGATTTCGTGGCGCAGGTCGCGTTTTCGGGAGAACCCCAGGCGCTGGGGGCTGAACTCGAGGAAGGGCAATCGGCCCGAAGGGAAGAAAGCCAGGGGCTCCCGGCGCAGGGGCTCGAGGCTGAGCCGGTGGAAGGGGCCGCGAGAGCCCGGCGTGGACGGCGGGGCTCGAGGCTAGAGGAGGCACCTGGCTTACAGCTTTCCGCCATAGAGCCTGCCCCAGGCAAGGAGGCCCCACCGCCCGAGCCCAGCCCACCGGAGGGCCTTTCCCACCTGCTTCCCGAAGCGCCGGGGGTCGAGTTCTTTCGTCCTCGACGCTCGAGGCCCAGGCCGCCGGAACCGGAGAAAGCGCCCAAGTCATCGGAAGAAGCCAGGGCCGCGGAACCCTCTCCCGGCTCCGAAGCCCCTGAGGCCGCGGGCGCGTCTCCAGCCGACCTCCGCCAGCTTTTCGAGCGGCTGGTGCGAACCTGGCCTCGGCCGGGAGATCAGAGGTGGCTCAGCGCTTCGCGCCCGCCCGAGCCTGAACCCCTGTCCTCGAGCAGCGAAGCTGCGCCGCGACCTCGAGTGGCGCAGCCAGAAAACCCTCTGCTGGATAGCTTCCACCGGCTGGCGCGAACCTGGCCCAGACCGGGCGAGCCGTCGTGGGCCGATTCCGTCGTGCCCATGACGGTCCCAGCCGGACCCGATGAATCGAGGCAAGGGCTCGAGGGGGAGCGCTCGCTGGAGGATTCCCGACCCCCCTCACCAGCCCGGGAACCCCCGCACTCGCCAACCCTTGCCCCTCTCGGGGGTTCTCTGGCGGCTTCCGGGCTGCCGCAGGCTCGAGCCTGGCTCAGGCCTCCTTCAGCCAGGCAGGAAGCCAGTGATGAGGCTCTGGCGGCTCCGCTCGCGCCGCCTACTCCCCTGGCCGATTCCGCCCGCCGCTTCCTCGAGCCCCTCCTTGGCTTCGACCCCTCGGAGTTCGCGGTCTACCGCGACCCCACCGCCGATCGGATCGCCTGGGCCCACCGGGCGGACGGGGTTAACATTGGCCAGGCGGTCTTCCTGGCCGCGGGTCAGCAGGACGGCGATCCGCGCACCCTGGGCTTGCTGGCGCATGAACTGACCCACGCCGCCCGGCGGCGCGAGCCGCGCTTCGTGCCTGCACTGCTGCGCGCTTCTGGCTTCCAGGCTCGCCCCGAGGACGAGGAGAGGATGGCTCAGGAGGTCGAGCGGGAGGTGCGCGACCTTGCCTACCAAATCCGGCGCGACCCCGCACCCGCCCCTGCGCGGGAGTCTCCTTCGCTGCTGGTGCCCC
>NZ_QWLA01000036.1 GCF_003574095.1 Calidithermus roseus | reverse complement strand
GGGTCGGGCAAGGCACGGGCCAGCGGGTGGGCGCTGAGTAGATCCTGGATGGCGCGGGCCACGAAGGCCAGAAGCGGCTCGGGCTCGAGCAGGCGCACCTTGGACTTGTCGGGGGCGGTGTTGACCAGCACGGCCTCGGGGGGCAGCTCGAGGCTCAGCACCCCCACCGGGTACTGCCCGCTGGGCAGCAGTTCCTTGTAGGCCAGCAGCACCGTCTGGAGCAGGGCTTCGGGCCACTCCACCGGGCGTCCGTTGATCGCCAGGAGCAAGCGGTCACGGCGCGAGCGCGAGAGTTCGGGCCGCGAGAGCAGCCCGCTGAGGCGAAAGGGCGCTTGCGCGAAGTCGAGCTCGAGCAGCCGGTTGGCCACCACCGAGCCCCACACCAGCCGCGCCGCCTCGGGGAAGCCCCCTCCGGCGTGGACCAGCTTCTCCTCGCCGTCGCTCAGCAGGCGCAGCCATAGCCCCGGACGGTGCAGCAGGTAGCGCGAGAGCAGACCGATGACCTTGCGGGTCTCGGCGGCGGGAGACTCGAGGCTCCTGCGGCGGGCGGGCAGGTGCTCGAACAGGCGGCTCACCTCGACGCGGGTTCCCGGCGGCGCGGGGTGCTCGGTAAGGGCCACCTGGTCCCCGAAGGCCGTGAGGGTGGCCCCACCGAACTGGGCGGGGGGCCTGGAGGTGATCTTCAGCCGGGCCGCCTGCCGGATGGCCCACAGACCCTCACCCCGAAAGCCCAGCGTGGCGATGCGGCTGAGGTCGCTGAGCTTGCTGGTGGCGTGGGCTTCCACGGCCAGCGGCAACTCCTCGCGGGGAATCCCCTGACCGTTGTCGCTGACGCAGATGCGCTCGAGGCCTCCGCCCACGAGCTCAACCTGAACCCGCGTAGCCCCGGCGTCGAGGGCGTTCTCGAGCAACTCCCGCACCACGTCCACCGGCCCCGAGACCACCTCGCCCGCGGCGATCTCGCGCACGAGTTCCTCGGGCAGGCGCCGGATCACGGAGCACCCCCACCGACGGGTTCACGCCAGTTCATTGGGCACCACCGTCTTCTGCACTTTATCGCGCCAGCGCTGGAGCAAAAGCAAGGCCTCCAACGGCGTGAGGCGGGTGGGGTCGAGGGAGAGCAGTTCGTCGAGCACCTCCTGGCCCACGTTGCCCACCTGGGCCTCGAGCCCCGCCAGCAGGGTCGCGGCTCGGCTCAGCACCTCGCGCGGCACGCCCGCCAGCTTAGCGACCTCCAGGCCGTAGCTCCTCGAGGCCGGCCCCGGCAGCACCTGGTGGTAAAACACCAGCCCGCCCGCCTCCTCCCGCGCGGCAACGTGGTGGTTGCGCGCTCCGCTCAGGCGCTCGGGCAGGGCGGTGAGCTCGAAGTAGTGGGTGGCGAAGAGGGTGTAGCAGCGCACCCTGTCGTGCAGGTGCTCGGCGGCGGCCCAGGCCAGCGAGAGGCCGTCGTAGGTGCTGGTGCCGCGCCCGATCTCGTCGAGCAGCACCAGGCTGCGGCTGGTGGCCCCCTGGAGGATCTGGGCGAGCTCTTCCATCTCGACCATGAAGGTGCTGCGCCCCCCGGCGATGTCGTCCGAGGCCCCGATGCGGGTGTAGATGCGGTCGAACAGCGGCAGCAGGGCCTCCTCGGCGGGCACGAAGGAGCCGATCTGGGCCAGCAGGGCGATGAGCGCGGTCTGGCGCAGGTAGGTGGACTTGCCGGCCATGTTGGGGCCGGTGAGGATCAAGAGGCGCTCGCTGGGGGAGAGCTCGAGGTCGTTGGGGATGAACTCGCCGCCACGCTCGACTACCGGGTGCCGCCCGGCGCGGATATAAAGCCGCCCCTCAGCACTGAAGCGGGGCCGCACGTAGCCGTACTGGGCGGCAGCCTCGGCCAGCGCGGCGTACACGTCGAGCTCGGCCAGCACGCCCGCCGCTTCGCGCACCAGCGGCGCCGCCTGCCCCACCGACTCGCGCAGCTCGAGGAAAGCCGCGTACTCGCGCTTGCGGGCCTCGGACTCAGCCAGCAAGATTTCCCGCTCCTTCTCGCGCAGGTCGGGGCGGGTGTAGCGCTGGCGGTCCTTGAGGGTGGCGATGGCCCGCCAGTCGGAGGGCACCTGGGCGTAGTAGGGCCGGGTGACCTCGAGGTAGTACCCGAAGACCTGGTTATAGCCCACCTTGAGGGGAATCCCGCTGCGCTCGCGCTCGGCGGCCTCGAGGCCCGCGATCCAGGCCCGAGCGGCCTCGGCCCGCTGGCGCAGGGCGTCGAGCTCGGCGTCGAAGCCGTCGCGGATCAGCCCGCCCTCGGTGATCTTCAGCGGCACCTCCTCCACCAGCGCGGTGTGGATGCGCTCGGCCACCTCGGCCAGGTTGGGCAGGCGCTCGGCGAGGCTGAGCAGGGCGCTCGAGCCCCGCAACGACCCCGCGAGTTCCGGCAAGAGTTCCAGGCTGCGGGCCAGGGCCAGCAGGTCGCGGGCGTTGGCCCGACCCGCCGCCAGCCGCCCGGCCAGGCGCTCGAGGTCGTGGATGCGGTAGAGGATCTTGCGCACCGCCTCGCGCAGCACCCCGTCGCGCACCAGCGCTTCCACGGCGTCCAGCCGGGCCTGGATGGGGCCCTCCTCCACCAACGGGTGGCGCAGCCAGGCCCGCAAGAGCCGCCGCCCCGGCGCGGTGCGGGTCAGGCCCAGCACCCCCATCAGCGTGCGCTCCTCGCTGCTCTCCCCCACCGGGCTGGGGTCGTAGACCTCCAGCGTGCGCAGCGTGGCCTCGCTCATCTGCATGAAGGCGCTGGGGTCGTAGCGCACGAAGCCTTGCACCTGGGGCAGGGCTCCGCCCTGGGTGGCCTGGGCGTAGCCCAGCACGGCCCCTGCCGCCCGCAAGAGCGCGGGGTGCTCGAGCTCGCCCGGCAGCGCCCCGAACTGCGCCTGGAGGGCCTGGGCCGCCGCTTCCTCCTCGAAGCGCCCCGGCGAGAGCATCACCGGGAAGCGCCGCTGGAACTCTTCGAGGAAGCCCGGATTGTGGTAAAGCTCCGGCGCCAGCAGTACCTCGGCGGGGCGGTAGCGGAACAGTTCGTCCCACACACTGCTCTTGCCGTAGAACACCGCGCCGCGGAACTCCCCGGTGGACACGTCGAGCAAGGCCAAGCCGTAACCGTCGCCCGTGGCCAGAGCCGCCAGGTAGTTGGCCTCGGGCCGCAGCAGGGTTTCCTGGGTGAGGGTGCCGGGGGTAAGCAGTTGGGTCACCTCGCGCCGCACCAGTCCCTCGGCGTCCTCGGCCAGCTCCATCTGGTCGGCCACCGCGATGCGGAAGCCCAGCTTCAGCAGGCGCTCGAGGTAGCCGTCCACCGAGCGTATGGGTATACCGGCCATCGGGGTGGTGAAGTCCTTGCTGGTCTTGCGGGTGAGCGCGATGCCTACCGCCCTCGCCAGCCGCTCGGCATCCTCGCCGAAGGTCTCGTAGAAGTCGCCGACCTGAAACAAGAGCAAGTACTCCGGGTAAGCGTCCCGAAGCTCTACGTACTGCTGGAGCAAAGGCGGCAGGGGGCCGGAACCCTGGCCCTTGAGGGTCATGGGCTTATGCTATCAGCAGAACACCCGGCGTCAACCGCCGAGGCCCTTCGAGTGGGGAGCTATCGGGCCACTTCCCAAGCCAGGTGCTCGAGCTCGGGCTTGATCAGCTTGGTCCAGGCCACCTGCACCGCGTTGGGCGAGCCCGGCGTGCAGATGACCACCCGGCGGTGGTACACCCCGGCCATGGCCCGGCTGAGCATGGCCGCGGCTCCCACCTCGGCGTAGGAGAGCATGCGGAAGAGTTCGCCAAAGCCCGGCATGGGCTTTTCGATCTTGCGGGCCAGCACGTCGTAGGTGGTGTCGCGGGGCGCGATGCCGGTGCCGCCGTTGAAAATGATGACCTGAGCCCCGCTCTTCACCATCTCCTCGAGCGCCTCCGCGACCTGCAGGGGCTCGTCCTTGATGATGCGGTAGCCCACGATCTTATGGCCCATGCCGGTGATCTCGGGCTCGAGGTAATGGTAATTGGTATCGGTCTCCGGGGTACGGGTATCGGAAACCGTGACGATGGCAACGGAAACAGGGCCTTTGGAGTGGGCGATCTCTTTGTGTTTGTCGGTGCTTTCCGAAGGCATATGGCTCATTTTAGTCGATGGCCGATAACCAAGGGTCCGTGGCATGCGGCCCATGGTTCGTCCAGGGCCGAGGGCCAAAGCGTTTCGCGTCTTGCGTACGACGTAGGACGTACGACCCGTGCTCGACTATCGACCATCCGCTAATGATGCACCCCGCCCTCCCCATGCACGTGCCCGTGCTCGAGTTCGCCCGGCTCGGCCTCGCGCACCTTGTGGATGGTGATGCTGTACTCCAGGGTCTTTCCGGCCCATTTGGGGTTGGCGTCGAGGGTCACGAGGTCGCCGTTGACGGCGGTGACACGGTAGGAGACGGGGTTTCCGGCCTCGTCCTCGGCGTAGAGCAGGGCGCCGGGCTCGAGGTCGGCGGGGAGTTCGGCCCGGTGCACCTCGAGGCGCTTCGAGGCGTCGTACTCGCCGTAGCCCTGGGCGGGGGGCACGCTCACGACGAAGCTGCCCACCTCACGGCCCATCAATGCGGCCTCGAGGCCCGCCGGGAGGCCGTGGGTGTGACCGATGAGGATGGTTTGGGTCTCCCCCTCGTGGGTGCGGTCGGCGATCTCCCCGTCCACACGGAGCACGTATTCGAACTGGACCACGGTTTTATCGGCTACCTTCATGGGCACCTCGCTGTTGAGAATAGATTATCATCAACCCCAGGCGGGCGGCAGGCCCCTGAAGTAATCTACGGGGGGTCGTCCTCCGGGCGAACGCTAAGCTCTGGGAGAGGCAGATATGGTCAAGTTCAAAACCCGTGTTCCCGTCACCGTCATCGGCGGCTTTCTCGGCGCCGGCAAGACCACGCTGGTCAACCATCTCATCAATTCCGGGGTGCGGCGCTTCGGCGTGATCGTCAACGAGTTCGGCGAGACCGGGGTGGACGGGGCGCTTATCGAGAGCGTCGATTCCGACGGGATCGCCGAGCTTTCCAACGGCTGCTTGTGCTGCGTGGGGCGCGACGACCTGATGAGCTCGCTGTTCAAGATCGCGGCCAAGCCCAACCCGCCCGAACACATCCTCATCGAGCTCTCCGGCCTGGCCGACCCGGTGCCGGTGGCCCAGACCGTGCTCGACCCCTTCGCCCGCGCCAAGTTCGAACTCGACGGCATCGTGGGCGTGGCCGACGCGCGCAACCTCGAGCGCACCCTGCGCGACGGCCCCGAGGGCGCCATCCAACTCGCCTACGCCAACACCGTGATCCTCAACAAGATCGACCTCGCCACGCCCGAGCAACTCGCCGAAGCCCGCAGGGTCATCGCCCAGATCAACCCGCTGGCCGAGGTGCGCGAAGCCGCCCACGCCCGCGTGGAGCCCGATGGCCTGCTCTCGCTCAAGGCCTTCGACCCCGAGTGGAAGCCCAAGGGCTACCAGCACCTCCACACCCCCGACGTCGTCAGCTTCACCCTGACCAATGCCAAACCCCTCAAGCGCGAACGGGTCAACGAGTTCATCGAGAACTACGTCATCTCCCGCCCCGACCGCCTCTACCGGGCCAAGGGCTTTCTGAGCGTGCAGGGCTTCGAGGAGGAGGTACTGTTCCAGGCGGTGCGGGAGATCTTCGGCCTCGAGCTCACCGGCAGGCCCCGCAGCGGCAAGTCGAGCCTGGTGGTCATCGGGCGCGGCCTCGACGAGGCGGAATACCGCGAAGCCTTCGCGCGGCTGAGTTAGGGGGTCGTACGCCCAACGCAAGACGCTGAACGCCAAACGCGCCTCTCACGATAAAATCCAATCCAAATGGACCTCGAAGCCGCCCTCCCCTACCCCGAACTGGCCCTGGCCCTCGAAGCCGTCCTGCGCGAGCGCAAAGCCGGGAAGACCCAGGCTCCCGAGCGGCTGGTCATGCCCCTGCCCGAAGGCGGCACCCTGTTGCTGATGCCCGCCAGCGATCAGGAGATCGTCATCACCAAGCTGGTGACGGTGCACCCTCAGCAGCGGCCCAGCGTGCGGGCCGAGCTGGTGGTGATGAACGCCCGCACCGGAGAGCGCCTGGCCCAGCTCGACGGCTCATTGGTGACCGCCCGGCGCACCGCCGCGCTGTCCCTGCTGGCCGCACAAAAACTGGCCCCCAGGCCCCCTGCGCCCGACGATGCGCTGCTGGTGATCGGGGCAGGGGTGCAGGGCCGCAGCCACCTCGAGGCCTTCCGGGCCGGGTTGGGCACCCGCAAGGTGGCGATTGCCTCGCGCTCAGAGGCTTCGGCCCGTCGCCTGCTCGAGCACGCCCTGAGCCTGGGCATGGAAGCCTCCATCGCTCCTGACGTGGCCCAGGCCGCCTCCGAGGCTCTTCTGATCGTCAGCGCCACCACCAGCCCCACCCCGGTGCTGAGCGAGGGGGTGCGGGAGGATGCCTTCATCGCGGCGGTAGGCGCTTACCGCCCGGACATGGCCGAGCTCTCCCCCGCCCTGGTGCGGCGCTGCCGGATATTCGTAGATACGCTCGAGGGCGCGCGGGCCGAGGCCGGCGACCTGATCCAGGCTGGGGTGGACTGGGACGAGGTCACGCCGCTCGAGGACGCCCTGGAGCTGGCCCGTCCTCAAGGGCCGGTGCTGTTCAAAAGCGTAGGACACGCGCTGTGGGACCTGGCCGCGGCACGTCTGGTGGTGCGGTCGCTCAGTTGATGAGCTTGAAGCCCAGCTTGGGCGGGTCGGTGGGGTAAAGGGGCTCGAGGGCCACCACCGCCACCTTAGCCCCCCCACGCTTGCTGGCCAGCGAGGCGCTGAAGGCGGCGAGTTCACCCAGGTCGAAAGCGCCCAGCGCCAGCTTTTCCGGGATCCAGCCCGCCAGGGCCAGGCGTTCCTCGGCCTCCTGGCGGATGCGCTCGAGCCGTCGCTGCACGTCTTCAGGCTTGCTGGGCAACACCAGCACCCCCGTCGCCAGCACATCACCCTTGGCGAAGAGCTGCTCGCGGGCGCGGTATTCTAGCCGGATCTGCAGCTTGCTGCTGTCGGGGTTGACCCCAACGGGGCGGGCCAGGAGCAGCCCTAGGCGCGGGTTGGGCCCCAGGTTGAGCTGCTGCACCACTTCAGCGCCCCGCAGCCCCAGCAGCCTCGCCCGCAGGTCCACCCGCCGGCGGATTTCGTCGAGGGCCTGCTGCTCCTTGCCTGGAACCAAAGTCTGCTCGGCCAGCAGCACCTGCTCTAGCAGCTTTTCCAGGCCCCCCTGCAGGACGCGGCTGCTGTTGCGCAGCTTGACGTTTTCCTGCTCGACCTGGGTGAAGCGGGCCCTGGCCGCCATCAGCTCTTTCTGGGCCGCCGCCAGAGCCTCCTGGAGGCGATCCCGCTCCTCCATCAGCTCCTTGAGCGCTCCCTGGGCTTCCTGGCGCTGAGCGTTGAGCAGGGCGATATCTCCCTCCAGGCGCTTCTTTTCCTCGGAGAGCTGGCGGGTGCTCTGCTCGAGGGTACTCAGGCGGGCCTGGGCTACGTTAGCGGCTTGTTGCAGGCCGCTCAGCCGCTTCTGGGTCTGATCCACCTGCTCCCGCAGGCGGTGCTCGGCTTCCTGAAGGGTAGCGCGCTCGCTCCCCAGGCGGGCGAGCTGGCCCTGCTGCTCGACGAGCCTGCGCTGCTGTTCGCGAATGGCCTGCAGAAGCTGATCCCTGGTGGCCAGCAATTCGGTTTTTTCCTTCCGGGCGAGTTCAAACTCCCCCTGCACCTTCCGCAGGCGGCTTTGGGTTTCCCTCAGCTCCCGCTGGTAAGCCTCGAGTTTCTCGCGTGAGGCCACCAGCAGCTTCTGCTGGTTGTCCAGCGTCTCGCGCAACTGGTTGACATCGCGCCGCAGGTCGTTGGCTTCGCCCTGAATCCGGCTGGCCTGCTCGGTGGCCCGCCGTCGCTCTTCGTCGAGGCGCTGGAGGTCCTGGGCGTAGCGCTGCACCTCCTGGCGTAGCAGGTTGCGCTCCTGCCGCACGGTCTCGGCCTGCCAGATGATCTCGCGGGCATCGCGGACCAGCAGGAAGAAGGCGGCGAAGGCGCTCAGCGAAATGAGCACCCCCGTACCCACCGCGATCACGGTCCCGGTAGTGCGGGGTCGCATCCCCAGTAGCCGCCAGTGTCGCTTGCCCACCCGCTTAGCGACCACGTCGCCGAGGTAAGCTACTACCCCCGACACCAGCACCAGCAAAATGAGCATCGATGCCAAAGTCATGTCCTACCGCCTAATGCCAGATCTGAATTTGCTTTCTCCTGTGGGGGGGGGAAGAGAGCAGCTTGGAGAAGCTAATTGTAGCAGAACCAGACGCCCTGGCTTCTGGCCGGTGGCCTCGAGGCGTCCGGGGCAGGGCTTCATAGCTCGTACTCGTCACCCAGGTAGTGCAGGCGCACGCCCGAGTCGCGGGCGAAGTCCTCGGGGGAGCCGTGGAAGGTCATCTGACCGTCGTACATCAAGTAGACCCGGTCGGTGATGGCCAGGGTCTCACGCACGGAGTGGTCGGTGATGAAGATGCCCACCCCCCGCCGCTCGCGCAGCTCGGAGATCAGCTTCTGGATGTCGTGGACGTTCTTGGGATCGACACCGGTGAAGGGCTCGTCGAGCAGGATGAAGTCGGGGTTGGTGCACAGCGCGCGGGCGATCTCGAGCCGCCGCCGCTGCCCCCCCGAGAGCTTGTAGGCGTAGAGGTCCTTCAGAGCGGTGATGCCCAGCTCGTCGAGCAGGGCCATGGCCCGGTCCAGGCGCTCGGTTTTGGAGATGGGCTGGAACTCCAGCACCGCCAGCAGGTTCTCCAGCACCGTCATGCGGCGGAAGGCCGAGGGTTCCTGAGGCAAGTACCCCACCCCCATGCGAGCCCGCTTGTACATGGGTAGCCGGGTGATGTCCTGGTCGCCCAGACGAATGGTGCCGCTGTTGGGTCGGATGAACCCCACCACCATGTAAAACGTGGTGGTCTTGCCCGCCCCGTTGGGGCCGAACAGGGCTACGATCTCCCCACGAGCCAGCTGCAAGTCCACCCCCCGCACCACCTCCCGGCGCCCATAGCGCTTGACCAGGCCCTGGGCTACCAGTTGTCCGGACTGGGTGGGCTTGGGAGTGTTGATAAGCGCCGTTTCCATTGACTAAAGCCTATCACCCCGCCTTAGCGCACAGTGAGAGGTATGGCCCAGATGGAGTTCGAGGGCCAAGGATCGAGGGTCTGAGGTATTAGGCGCCTTGCGTACGACGTACGGCCCCTGCCGTATGATCGATCCCGTGTCCAACCACATCCGAGCCATCTGCTTCGACTTCGACGGCACCCTGGCCCAGTTTCGCGGCGATTTCAGCCAGCTCACCGCTTTCTGCAGCGCCCAGTTGGGTATAGACCCTGCCGATGAGGCCTTCATGGCCGCCTACGAACGCAACATCCGGGCTGAAGGGCACGTCACCCTCGCCCTGGCCTTGCGGCGCAGCCTCGAGCAGCAGGGCTATCCCATCCCTCCCCACCTCGAGGCCATCGCCGCCGAGACCACTGCCCGCTACGCCGCCCAGGTAGAGCTTTTGCCGGGAGCGCTGGCACTGCTGGCCTATTTCGCCCACCTGCCCAAGGCCATCATCACCAACGGCCCCGCCGACATGCAGTGGGCGGCCATCCGCAACGTGGGCCTCGAGCCCCACGTTCAGGCCATCGTGGTCTCGGGCGACGCCGACGTAGCCGTGCGCAAGCCCAACCCCCGCATCTTTCACCTGGCCTGCGAGCGACTGGGAGTAGCCCCGCAGGAAACCCTGATGATCGGGGACCACCTCGAAGCCGACGTCCAGGGTGCCATCACCGCCGGGCTCCAGGGTCTGCATCGTCCGAATTCGGCTTAGGCTATCGACCATCGACCAGGCTGCGATACACCTCGAGCGTAGCCCGCGCCGTCTTTTCCCAGGTGAACATCCGGGCCCGCTCGAGGCCCTTTTGCCTCAACCTCTCCCTCAGCTCCGCGTCCTCCCAGATCCTTCGCAGCCCTTCGCAGATGGCCTCTACCGAAGCCGGGTCCACCAGCAGCGCCGCGTCGCCCACCACCTCGGGCAGCGAGCTGGCGTTGGAAGTGAGCACCGGGGTGCCGTGGGCCATGGCCTCGACGGCGGGAATGCCGAAGCCCTCGTAGAGCGAGGGGAAGGCCAGGGCCCGCGCTCCGTAGTACAGGGCGTGCAGGTCGTCGTCACGGACGTAGCCGGGGACGAGCACGTGGGTGAGGTCCTGCTGGAAGACCTCGTGCGACTTCCACTGCTTAGCCCCCACGATCACCAGGGTGGCCTCGGGGATGTCCTGGCGCAGCATCCGGAAGGCCTGCACCAGGCGCGGCAGGTTCTTGCGGGCCACCAGGTTGCCCACGTAGAGGAAGTAGGGAGGCTCGATCCCCAGCCGCTCGAGCACCTCCCTCACCTCGGCCTCGCCCATGGGGGGTGGAGGGTTCACACCGTTGTAGGTAACGTGCAGCTTGGCTGTGGGAATTCCGGCCAGGCGCTCGAGGTCGCCCGCGGCGTGGCGGCTCACGGTGAGCACCGCGTCGGCGCTGAAGCGCGTCCAGGGCACCAGGGTGCGGAAGATCAGCCGCGTGGCCAGGGGTTGCAAGTCGGGGGTGGCCAGAGGGACCGCGTCGTGAATGGTGGTCACCCGCCGGTACCCTGGGAAAGGCATCAGGAAGGGCGCGATGCCGCAGGGATCGTGCAGGATGTCGAGCCTCAGCCGCCGCGCCGCCTGGTGCAGCACCAGGTTGCCCAGGCTCGCCGCAAACGGCACCCTGGCCAGGCTGGGCACCAGGTAGTTCTCGAACTCACGGTACCACTGCAGCTCGGAATGGGGATAAGGGTTGAGCAAGACGATCTCGAGACCAGGCTCGAGCTTCCTCAGCGCGCGGGTGAGTTCGACCGCGTAGCGGCCAATCCCGCTCAGGGAGCGGTCCATGCCGTAGGTGAAGAAGCCGACCCGCACTGGCCTTACCCGCGCAGTTTGCCGTTGGCCACGCGCTCGAGGTCCTTCTCCACCATCATGCGCACCAAGCCCGCCAGGTCCACCTTGGGCTCCCAGCCCAACCTGGCCCTGGCCTTAGCCGGGTTGCCCAGCAGCAGGTCTACCTCGGCGGGACGGTGATACTCGGGGTTGACGCGCACGATGACCCGCCCCTTCTGGTCCAGGCCCACCTCAGCCAGCCCTTCCCCCTCCCAGCTCAGCTCAAAGCCCGCCGCTCGGGCCGCGTGCTCCACGAAGGTGCGCACCTTGGTGGTAACCCCCGTGGCCAGCACGTAGTCGTCGGCCTCGGGTTGCTGCAACATGCGCCACATGCCCTCGACGTAGTCCCCGGCGAAGCCCCAGTCGCGCATGGCCTCGAGGTTGCCCAGCTCCAGCACCTCCTGCTGACCATACCGGATGCGCGCCAGCGAGCTGGTGATCTTGCGGGTCACGAACTCCTGCCCGCGCAGGGGGCTCTCGTGGTTGAAGAGGATGCCGCTGGAGGCGTGCATCCCGTAGGACTCGCGGTAGTTGACCGTGATCCAGTGCCCGTAGAGCTTGGCCACCCCGTAGGGGCTGCGCGGGTAGAAGGGGGTCTTCTCGTTCTGGGGCGTCTCCTGCACCTTGCCGAACATCTCGGAGGTGGAAGCCTGGTAGAAGCGGATCTCGGGGTTGACCTCGCGGATGGACTCGAGGAGGCGCCCCACCCCCAGCGCGTCGACGTCGGCGGTGTAGAGGGGCTGCTCGAAGGACAGCGCCACGAAGCTCTGGGCCGCGAGGTTGTACAGCTCGTCGGGTTGCACCTTCTCCAGGGTACGGCGGATGTTGGAGTACTCCAGCAGGTCGAAGGCCACGAGCTTGATGTTCTGGGCGATGCCCAGCTCCTCCAGCCGCCACAGGTTGACGCTGGCGCTGCGGCGGTAGGTGCCCCACACCTCGTAGCCCTTCTCCAACAGCAGCTTCGATAAGTACGCTCCGTCTTGTCCGGTGATCCCCGTGATCAGCGCTCTTTTTGCCATTTAAACGTCCTCCAAGGCTTCATACGCTGGGTTGAGGTCTCAGCCCCGGCCTGCCACCCAGCCAACCACACGCCGTTATCCAGTGGTTAGGTCAGGGCTGGGCCACCCAGCCCTCGCCGTGCCCCTGCCCCTCGAGCACCTCCCAGGTCTTGCGGGCGGTGGCCTCCCAGGTGAAGCGGGCGGCCTGGACATAGCCCTTCTCGCGCAGGCTTTCCGCCAGGCCGGGCTCCTCGAGTACCCTGCGGATCGCGGCGGCAATGGCCTCGGGGTCGCGTGGATCGACCAGCAAGCCCGCCTCGCCCGCCGCTTCGGGCAACGAGGAGCAGTCCGAGGTTACCACCGGAGCCCCCGAGGCCATGGCCTCGAGCACCGGCAGGCCGAACCCCTCCTCGAGCGAGGGGAACACGAAGGCGGCTGCGTTGCCATAAAGGCTGGGCAGGTCCTCGGCGGCGATGTAGCCGAGGTGCCTGACCCGCTCCCCTAGCCCAAGCCTCTGCCGCTCGCTCACCAGCCAGGAAAGCTGCTCGGGTGCCCAAGGACCAAAGAAATGCAGCTCGAGGTCGGGGTGGTGGGGGGCGACGCGGGCGAAAGCCTGCAACAGCCCGGCCTGGTTCTTGTTGGGGTTGAAGGCCCCACCGTGCAGCAAGTAGCGCCCAGCCCCAGCGTAGCGACCCTTTCCCACACTCAGCTTGAAGTGCCGGTGGTCGACCGCCAGCGGCACGACGGTGACGCGTTCGGGAGGGATGCCCAGAATCTCCACCGCATCCTGTCCGGCGCTGGAGCTGATGGCGAGAAGGTGATCGGCCCGCTTGAGGCGGCGGGCATAGCTACGCCAACGACCAGCGCTGAAAGGGTCGCCCAGGTCGCCCAGCTTGAAGGGCGTGAGGTCGTAGAGCGTGGCCACGGTGCGGCCAAAGGGGTTGAGCACCAGCCCGTTGAAGTCGGGCGCGAAGAAGACCCTGGGCCGCGTGCGCAGCAGCGCGTAGCGCAGAAAGAACTCGTTGTAAATCCAGTACACCTGGGCCGGTTTGTGGGGGCGGGGTGCGGTGAGGACGCGCTCTTTGGGCAGAAAGTCGGGGAGGGCGCTCTCCTCTGCTCCCCAGCTCGAGGCTACGTACACGGGCCTCATCCCCAGCTCCTCACCGGCCCTGAGCACCTCGCGCAGGTAGCTGCCCACCCCGCGCACCCGGTGCTCCGATTGCAACGGCGTTGCGTCGATCAATACCATTCGTCGTCTCCCGAAGCCACCCAATACACACTAAGTACCCTCCGCTAGACTTTCCCTCATCTGGAGGCCCCCACGGGAAGCGTTTGTGGGCGCGGTGACGGGAAGATTGGTCCAAGACGCGAAGCTTCCCGTGGAGTACTTAATCGAATGGAGCAGGCCCTCACCTCTCCAGCCTACCCGCTCGCTCGTGAAGCCCTCGTTAACACCTCGGAAAATAGGGGCGGGCACGAAGCCTGCCCCTACAGCAGTCGCCGATGGCTGCTCGAGCTTAGCGTTTAGCGTTACGCGCCCAGAGCAGGCAAAACGCAGCGGTCACGTCGGGCTTCACGTGCTAGCCAGAGGTCAAGGGCAGGAGTATGAACAGCCAGACGTTGGCCAGGCCGTGCGCGAGGCAGACGCCCAGGATCGAGCGTGTGCGCCAAGCCAGCCAGCCCCACACCCAAGCGGCAATGGTCACGAAGGCCACGTCACCCGCGGACTGCCAACCGAAGTGAAAGGCTCCGAAAATCAGCGCCACGTAGGTGATGCCCCCCAGCGGCCCCAGCACCGATATGACCGCGTTCTGCAGCAGGCCCCGGAACATCAGCTCCTCGCTGAAGCCGGTGAAGACCATCAGGATCAGGATGGGCAGCAGGATTTCCGGCCACTCGAAGCTCCCCGCCAAGGCCTGCGGCTGGATGATGCGGTGCTCGATGATCCCCACCACCAGGCCGCTCGAGGCGATCAGAAGCTGCACCGGGAGGAAGCCCATCTGAAGCCCCACCTCCTGGCGGCGCAGGTTGAGGGTGCGGATGGTGATGAAGACCGCGATGATGAGTGGAAAGTTGACCAGCGGGAAGCGCCAGATGGGTTCGACGAAGCTCTGTGGCATCATCAGGTCCAGCACCCGCACCATGGGGGCCAGGGCCAGTACGCTCAGCATCCGGGCCGCCGGACCGCTCAGGTAGGCAGCGTGAATCAGGGCACTCAGGACGATCAGGGTGTGCACCAGCATTCCCGGCCCCCGGTTGACTCCGGCGGCCAGCCATTCCGCCAGCACCAACCCGGCAAAATAGAACCAGGCTGGCCAGAACGGGCGTTTTAGGGCAACGGTTTCCACCAGCGCTGCCCCTCCTAAGGTTGGGTGCTGCCCGCCAGGTCTACCCACAGGTAAAGCTGGCGGTAGGGCGTCGAATCCCCCAAACGGTAGAGGTCGAAATTCAGTTGGGTCCGGCCCGAACCCGCCGGAGCCTTCAGCCGAAGGGTACGAGCCCAGGTTCCCTCGTGGGCGATCGCGGGGGTACGCAGCTCACCGATGCTGGAATCAAAGGGCACCCTGACCTGGTATTCCACGTACCTGCGCTCGAAATTGCGCAGCACCAGGGTCACGGTAAACTCATCGCCCGGGCGCAACTGCCTGGCGTAGCTCTCCAGCCCTCCCTGCGGGCCCAAGATGTAAAACTCGGTGAAACGCTCGTTGGGCCGCGCTACCCAGTACACCACGAAGGCCATCAGGGCGAAGCCGACGATCCAGGCTACCTGGGTCGCAGTGGGCCTCATCTCGGGGATGAAGCGCTCTGCTAAGGCCACCCTCGAGCGCCGCCACAGGGCCACTCCCCCCAGCAACACGGTGGCGATGGTCATACCCACTGCCACTGGAACCGGCTTGATCCTGAAGGGCGAGAAGTTGAGGATCACCCCCACCAGCGCGATCACCGGCACCGATAACCCCAGGCACAGGATCAGGCGATCGGCGAAGTCGAGGTCCGAGCGCCTGGGAAAAAGCACCAGCATCAGCGCATAGCCCGGCAGCGCCAGCATGATCAAGAAACCCAGCACCACCCGGAGGGGAGAGTGGGCGCCGGGGAAAAGCACGACCCACGCACCCACCGCGACCGCCAACATCATCACCAGCAGCAGGTCGCGGTTCTGTTGGTCAATCTTCATACACCTCCAGTGTAGTGGCTCGTCGGCGGGTTTGGGTGCCACGTGCGCCCATCCTTACCATGGCAGGGGATCATGATTTTCATCTGAAAAAGGAATTTTCCCCTGCGGCACACAAAAAAGCGAACCGCAGGGTTCGCTCTACAGGCAAGCGCCTCTTTAGAAGGAACTGATAAACCGCGCCGCCGCTATGCCGAACAGGGCGAAAGCCAGGGGAACCAAGCCCACGTTGGTCAGGCGGGCAAAGTTGCGGGCCCTGGGGCTTTCCGAAGCAGCAGCCAGCTCCTTGGAAACCATCAAAATAACCATCGCCACAACCACCAATGCAGTCCAGATAAAAGCCACGGCGGTCGGGTCAGCGGTGACCGCAGTGGTTGTGGTGGTTGTGACAGTGGTAGCTACCACAATGGACCTCCGTCCGTACCCGACTCGAGTGTAGGTTAGGCCCTGGGTAGTGTCAAGCGAACCCGGCTCGTTAAACTCCCGTTACCCGCTTCACGTCCTGCGATCATGGCCCGACGCTAAAATCTTTACAGGCTTAAAGCCAGGCTTTCTCGGGTTGACAGCGGGCAAAGCCCATGCTACTTTGGGGGACGCTTGGGCGATTAGCTCAGCGGGAGAGCACACGCTTCACACGCGTGGGGTCGTAGGTTCAAATCCTACATCGCCCACCAAGCCAGGGGAAAGGCCGGGGTTCATCGGACCCCGGTTTTCCCTTTGAACGTGGGACCGCTATAGCCCATGACCAGCGGATACCCATCGTGGTCCACGCCTCGGGGCCAGTTGCTGGAGATGTTCGCTCAGGAACCGGAGGGGGCGCTGCTCGCCTGGGAACTCGGGATAGGAGCGGACCTCTTCGACCTGCGCGGTCTCGAGGGCGCGCTCGTGCTTTGAGGGACCGGGCACAGCTGGCCTCGAGCCCCCTCTGCCCCCTCGAAAAGGCCAAAGGTGAGAAGTGAGGCATTGGCCGGGGGACGAGGCGGCTAGCCTGGAAGCCAAAGAGCGCCCGGAAGAGGAGGGCCTTTATGCCGGAGTACACATACCTGATCGTGGGCGGGGGCATGGCCGCGGAGGCGGCGTTGCGGGGAATCCGCGAGATCGATACGGCGGGCACGGTGGGGATGGTGAGCGATGAGCCCCACCCCCCCTACAACCGCCCGCCCCTCTCCAAGGGGCTATGGAAAGACCGGACGGTGGACGAAATCTGGCGCCGGGCCGATGACCTGGCCGCCGAGCTTCACCTGCGGCGGCGCATCGTCGCCCTCGACCTCGAGCGCTCCGAGGCCACCGACGAGCAAGGCGAGGTCTACCGCTTCAAGAAGCTGCTCCTGGCGACCGGGTGCACCCCCCGGCGCCTGCCCTTCGGCCAGGAGGACATCCTCTACTACCGCACCCTCGAGGATTACTACCGCCTGCGCAGCCAGGCTGAGCACGGTGAGCGCTTCGCGGTGATCGGCGGGGGCTTCATCGGTTCGGAGATCGCCGCCGCCCTAGTCATGAACGGCAAGAGCGTGAGCATGCTCTTCCCCGAGGCGGGGATCGGTGGCCGCCTGTTTCCCCCGGAGCTAGCCCGCTTCCTGGTGGACTTCTACCGGGGAAAGGGGGTGGACGTGCGGCCCGGCGAGGGGGTGGTGGGCCTCGAGCGGAGGGGCCAGGAGTTGCGGCTCCACCTGCAAAGCGGCGAAACCCTGATGGTCGAGGGGGTGATAGCGGGCATCGGCGTATCCCCCAACAGCGAGCTGGCCGCACAGGCCGGGCTCAGGACCGAAGACGGGATCGTGGTGGACGAGCTGGGCCAGACCAGCGCACCTGGCGTTTACGCCGCCGGGGACGTGGCCCGCTTCTACAACCCGGCGCTGGGCAGTTGGTTGCGGGTGGAGCACGAAGACCACGCCAACACCCACGGGAGGTTGGTGGGGCGCAACATGGCCGCAGCCCACGATCCTTACCACCACCTGCCCTTCTTCTACTCCGACCTCTTCGAGCTGGGTTACGAGGCGGTGGGGATCCTGGACTCTCGCCTCCAGACCATGAGCGACTGGAAGGACCCCTTCCGCCAGGGCGTGGTCTATTACCTCGAGGCCGGTCGGGTGCGGGGGGTGCTGTTGTGGAATACCTGGGGCAAAGTGGAGGAGGCCAGGGCCCTCATCGCCGAACCAGGCCCCTTCCGCCCGCAAGACCTCCGGGGCAGGATCGGGTAGCCTGTCTCCCTAGAGCGGTTCCCACAAACACCCTCCGGGACTGGAGGGTGTTTTACCCCGCACCGCTAACCGGCCGTGCGGGGTATTCGTGGGAACCGCTTTGAGATGAGACCAGCCATGAGTGGGGTATCTAGCTGTAGAAGACCCCAAAGGGCCACTGGCAAGACCAGTGGCCCCCAGCGAGTGAGGCTTTAGCTGTTGGAGTCGCTGTAGAGGGCCTGGATCTCCCCATCGCTCAAGGCACGGTTATACACCCGCACGTCGTCCATGAGGCCCCGAAAGACCGCGTTGGTGCTGTTGAGCGCAGCGTTGCCCATGAGGAAGTTGTTGGTGCTCGAGGGGTTTGCATAGCTCCCACTCCCGCTGGCGGTGGCGACCTGCGTGCCGTTGCGGTAGAGCTTCACCGTGGTCTGGCCGCCGCCGCTCGAGACACTGACGACGTAGTGCACCCAGGCACTGGTGGAGACGTTGGCGCTGTCGGCCACGGTGAGGGTGGGGCCGGAGCCGGTGAGGATGAACGATACCCGGCCACCGGTGCCGCCCAGGGCATTGGGGTTGCCGATTACCAGGGCTGCCCAGGGCTGGGAGCCGTTGCTGTTGTTCTGACCCAGGATCCACTGGTCGTTGTTGGTGAGGGGCCGGATCCAGACGCTGTAGCTGAAGCTGCCGCTGAACCCCAGGTTGGCGGTGCTGATGCGTCCGTAGGTCCCGCTGCTGTCGCCACAGCCCGCGCCCGAGCCGTTGTTGAACTCGTAGGCCTTGCTCGCCAGGCCGTTGCGGTTGGCGGCGGGCTGCACACAGGCAGTGGTGCTGATCGAGCCGTTCTTGTTGTTGCCACTGGTGTCGTTGGCGTTGTTGTTGAAGAGGTACTCCCCGAGCAACCCGTCCCTGGGGATGCTGGCCTGCACGTTGCCCTGCTGGCTGACGCTAACGCCCGAGGCGTCGGTGGCGGTGAGCTTGACGGTGTAGGTCCCGGCAGCGCTGTACTTGTGGGTGGTGTTTATGGCGGCGAAGTTGCTGGTGAGGGTGCTTCTGGGCGAGCCGTCCCCCCAGTCGATCTCGACCTTGCTCAAGTTGGCGTCGGGGTCGCTCACGCTGGCGCTCACGGTTGCCACGAAACCCGAGATGCTCGCGCTGAAGCTATCGATCACGGGCGGGCGGTTGCCGGTGACGCTGGGGTCGAGGGGGGCGGGGTCCTTATCGTCAGTGGTAGTGTCGTCGTCGGTGTCGGCCTTGAAGGGGTCGGTGCCCCTGAGCTTCTCCTGGCCATCGTTGAGGCCGTCGGAGTCGAAGTCGGCCACGGTGGGGTTGGGGAAGACCTTGCGCGGGGCTTTGCCCACCACGGCCACCCCCCAGCCTCCCTTGACCTCCTCGCCGTCCTTCAGGCCGTCGGAGTCGAAGTCGGGGTTGTCGTCGCGGGTGCCGTAGTAGTACTCCTCGCTGGCAAAAAGGCCGTCGTCGTCGCGGTCCTGCACGTAGAGCAGGTGGATCTCGGTGCCCGGCTTGAGCAGGATGTCCTCGAAATCGCTCCCGGCTGGGATGCTCAGGTTGGAAGAGCCCACCACCGCCCACAGGGCTCGGTTGACGGGGTCGCGTTGGACGTTGTGGCCCTTGTTGGGGTCGAAGAGGCTGGTGAGCACCCTGGGTCCGCCCTGGCGGGGCTCGGTGGCGAAGGGGAGCTCGAGGATGTCGTCGAGCACCTTCTTCATCGTCACGCCCACGATCTTCCCGTTCTGGCGCTCGACGTTGGTGGCCACCCGAGCCCGCCGCACGCTGCCGTTGCCGTAGTCGATGACCACCAACGCGGTCTGAGCCAGGGTGACCTCGCGCAGGAACTCGAAGTTGCGCCCTTCCTGGTCGGTGAGGTTGTAGGTGCTGAACTGGAAGAAGAGGTTGTTGGGATGGGCCATGAGCTCGAGGGCCTGGTCGGCGGGAATAGCGACGTTGCGCGCGTCCAGCACGCCGGTCTGGCCGCCGCTGGAGAGGGTCACGCCGCCGGCGGGGATGGCCGGGGTCAGACTGGCGATGGTCCTGAACCTAGTGGGGTCGCTCGGGTCGCGGAACAGCGCGGTGATGACCAGGTCCTCCAGCTTGAAGCTCACATCCCCCGTGTTCTTCACCATCAAGCCCACGCCGATGCGGCCATCGTCGATGGTCCGGCCACTCACGCTGCCCTCGGAGACGATGTCTTCCTGGCGCTGCTGGGAAGTGCGGGTGGAATCTTGGGTATAGCTACGGGTGTTCTCGTTGGAAAAGCCCGCGCTCACCGTCACCGAGGCGCTCACCGTGGTGCTGACGCCCTCGGTCCCCGCGCTGAGTTCGGCCCCCACCGTCGCACTCACGCTGGCCTCGACCCGGCGGGTCTGGGTGTCGGTGCTGGAGGTGCTGGTGGAGGTGCCCTGCTCGAGGCTGGTCGAGCGGGTGTACTGGGTGTTGGAAGCGTCGTTGTACTTGACGTTGACGCTGAGGTCGGTGGTGCCCTGGAGGGAGAGCTCGAGCTGGGGCACGTTGGCGATGAGCGGGTTGTAGGCCCCCCCGCGCACGATGATCTCGTCGTAGTCGCTGATCTTGTCGCCGTCGGTGTCGGCGAGGGTGGGCGAGGTGCCGTGGAGCTTGATCTCGTTGCCGTCGAAGAGCGAGGGGTTGCCCTTGGCGTCGCCGTCGGAGTCCACGTCGGTGGGCGAGCTGGCCCACTTCTTGATCTCGTCGAAGTCGCCCAGGCCATCCTGGTCGGTGTCGCTGCTGCGCGCGTCGGTGAAGTTCGAGCGCTCCTCCTTGTCGCCCAGCCCGTCGCCGTCGGTGTCGGGCTTGTCTGGGTCGCTGGTGACGGTGCGCTTGGCGATGCTGCCGTCACCCTGCTTGACCTGTACCTCCCAGCCGCTCACCTCGTCGGCATCGGAAAGCCCATCCCCGTCGCCATCGCCCGCTGCAGGCGCGGTGCCGGTGAAGGTCTTGCTGTCGGCGGCAGGATCGATGGGGTTGCCCTTGAGGTCGCGAACCCCCGAGACCTTCAGGGTGTACTGGACATTGCTCTGAGGTGCGGTGGTGAGGGTGACCTTGGTCTTCTGGACGTCCAGGCTGGCCTGGCTCACGGCCAGGCTGGGGGTGATGGCGTAGTTGGCCGCCACCGTGGCCCCGCTCTCCACCGCCTCGCTAAAAGCCACCTCCACCGTCGTCGGGCCGGTAGAAGCCACGCTCACCAGCTTGGGAGCCGGGTCGGCGGGCTGCTGCCCGCAAGCGCTCAGAAGCGCGAGGGTCAAAAGCGTCCAGGTCGCACGGATGATCCGGGGTTTGCCTAGCATAAAAGCCTCCTCCTGCTTGATCTGAGGCCAAGGGTAGGAGGAGGACGTTATATGCCGTTATATGGACTCGAGCCCTCCCTCAATGAGGGTCTAAAGAGCATTAGGTCGCCTCTTCCATCCAGCTTAACTGGACTGGCTCCCTAAGCCGATTCCGCTCGAGCCCCCACCTCGGACTGCTGTAACGCATAGGCCACGATCTGCTCGAGGTTCATCCCTTTGCCTTCTACCAGCGCCCGCTCGAAGGTTTCGGGCTCGAGGTGCTGGCGGCCTGCGGCGAGGTAGCGCTCGAGGTTCTCCGGGCTCATCGGCGGCTCGCTCAGGGCCATGGCCTGGGTGAGGCTATAAACCGCGCCCACCAGCCGCACCGCACGCTCGAACTGGCCCCGGCGCAGGGCGAGCTCGGCGAAGGAGCCCAAAACCACGCCGATGCTCCAGCGGCGCTCGAGGGCGTAGAGGATGCGCAGGCCCTCCTCGAGGTGGTCCCAGGCCTGCTCCAGATCCCCCTGCTGAAGGGCCAGGATGGCCAGGTTGACCAGGGATACCGCGATGCCCTGCTGGTCACCGAGCTCGCGCTTGATGGCCAGGCTCTCCTCGGTGAGGGCTCGAGCCGCCGCCCCTTCGCCCAGCTCCGAGAGCACCTGGCCGAGGTTGCCCAGGGCGTAGGCGATGCCCCGTCGGTCCCCGATCTCGCGCTTGCGGGCCAGGCTCTCCTCGAAGTAGGGCCGCGACGCCTCGAACTGTCCGCGATAGCCGTAGACCACGCCGATGTCGTTGAGGGTGGTGGCGATGCCGTAGCGGTCGTCTAGCTCGCGCCGCAGGCGCAGGCTCTCCTCGAAGTAGGCCAGGGCCTGGTCGAAGTTGCCCTGCTCGCGGACGATGGTCCCCAGGCTGTGCAAAGCGCCCGCGACCTCGGCCGAGTCCTCCAGGCGCTGCCAGAGATCGAGGGCTTCCTGCTGGGCCTGCAGGGCCTGGGCGTAGTCGCCCTGGTCCTTGGCCCGCTCGGCCAGAGCATTAAGGGCTTTGGCGTGAAGGCGCGGGGGGATGTCGTTCAAGGGCAGGCCGAAGGCGCGCTCGAGCCAGGTCCTGCCCTCCCGGTGATGCCCCCGCACGTACCAGAAGTGGTGCACGGACGTCGCCAGTCGTAGTGCCAGGATGGCATCTTGCCGCGACACTGCCCACTCCAGCGCGGTCCGCAGGTTGTCGTGCTCGGCGGCGAGGCGCTCGAGCCAATGAGCCTCCTCCGGGCCGCGCAGGTGAGCGCTGGCCTCCTCGGCCAGGGCCAGGTAGTGCCAGGCGTGGGCCTGGCGGATGGCCTGCAGAACTCCGCTCGCTTCGGCCCGCTCCTGGGCTTGCTGGCGAATTACCTCGTGCAGCTCGAAGCGCCCGCTAGGGGTGCGGCGCAGCAGCGACTTGTCGGCCAGGGCCAGCAGGGCGGGTGGGCCGACGCCCGCGACCTTGAGGGCCGCCTGCCGGTCGAAGCCGCCCCGGAAGACGGTGAGGTGGGCCAGGGCCTGCTGCTGCTCGGGGGCCAGGAGCCGCCAGGAATGCTCGAAGACGGCCCGCAGGGAGCGGTGGCGCTCGGGCAAGTCGAGCGCGGGCGAGTCGAGGAAGCCCAGGCTGCGCTCGAGTTCCTCGGCGATGTCCTGGGGCGTGAAGGCCGAGACCCAGGCCGCCGCGAGCTCCAGGCCCAGCGGCATCCCCTGCACCAGCTGGCAAATCCGCAACACCGCCGGGGCTACCTGGGGGGTGAGGGCGAACTGGGGCCACACCCGGTTGGCCCGCTCCACGAACAGCCGCACCGCGCTCGAGCGCCGCACCGCCTCCAGCCCGTACCCCGGCGGGTAGCTCAGGCCCTGGAGGTCGAGCACCCACTCCGCCTGCAAGCGCAGCCGCTCGCGCGAGGTGACCAGGAGGCGCAGGTGGGGGGCTTCGCGCAGCAATTCCAGCACCAGTTCGGCCCCCTCCATCAGGTGCTCGAAGTTGTCGAGCACCAGCAGCATCTCCCGCTCGCGCAGGTGCTCGAGCAGCCTGGTTTTGGGCTCGGCGGTGCCCACCAGGGAGAGCCCCAGGGCCTCGGCGACCGCGGGGACAATCAGCGCGCTGTGGGAGAGGGGAGCCAGCGCCACGAACCACACCCCCTCGGCGAAGGCCCCGAGCTGGCTCTCGGCCACGCTGAGCGCCAGGCGGGTCTTGCCCATCCCGCCAGGGCCGGTGAGGGTGATCAGCCGCTCGCCGGACTCCAGTCGCCGGTTGACCAGGCTCAGCTCCTCCTCACGCCCGATGAAGGTGGTCAGGCGGGTCGGCAGGTTGTGCTGGGCGCGGTACGCCGCGGCCTGGGGCGGAGCGGCCCGCAGCAGTTCCTCGAGCAGGCGCCGGGTGGCAGGGTCGGGCTCCAGCCCCATCTCCCCTTCCAGGCGACGGGCGAAGGCGGCGTAGAGCTCGCGGGCCCGCTCGAACTGCCCCAGGGCGGCGGCGTGGTGCAGGAAAGCCTGCACCGCGCGCTCGTTGAAGAGGTCGTGCTCGAGCAAGCGCTCGAGCCGCTCGAGCACGGAGGGGGAGGGCTGGGTCTGGGCCACCTGGCTCAGCAGGGCATCGCCCCAGGCGGTCTGGAGGTCCTGACGCTCGGCCTCGAGCCAGTTCTCGAGTTCAGGCAGGCCGTAGACCCGCACGCCCTCGAGAAGGGGGCCGCCGTAGAGCTCCAGCGCTCGTTCCCACTGCCCCCGGGCCAGGGCCTGCCGGAAGAGCCGCACATCGACCTCGGCCCGCCAGCGCACCCCGTTCGCGTCGGCCTCGAGGCCCTCCACCCCCTCCATCTGCCGCACCCGGTGCAGCAACTGGCGCAGGTTGTTGCGGGCGGGGGAGGGCTCGAGGCCGGGCCAAAACAACTCCAGCAACTCCTCGCGGCTGACCCAGTCCTCCTGGGCCCCCAGGTAACTCAGCAGCCACAGGGGGCGCTCCTTGGGCAGCGGCACGACCCTCTCCCCCCGCTCGAGGCGCGGCGAACCCAGGAGCCGAACCCGCGTGCCCACAACGCCCCTCACCATAACAGAACCAGACCGGCGAGGGCGTTATTTTTGGCCCCCGCGACCGGCGGCATCCGGGTTTTTTGCCAAACGCCGCGGCCCGGCTCAGCCGCGCACAGCTTCCAGGCTCCCGTAGTGCGTCCACCAGGGCTTGGCACCCTTGGCCAGCACCTCGTTGAGCAGCTGGATGTTCCTGACCCCGCGCTCCGAGAGCCACTCCTCCAGCGCCTGAACGCCCTGGGTGGCATACACGGGGATGCCCTCCTGCCAGGTCGCCCGCCCGCACAGCACCCCGCTGAAAGGCACGTCGGCCTCGATGGCCAGCTCGAGCGACTCCCTGAACACCGCATCGGACACGCCGGCGGAGAGGTAGATGAAGGGCTTCCCCGCAGCCTGGGCGGTGGCTTTGAGGTGCTGGATGGCTTCGGCGCGGGTGTAGGCAGCTTCGCCCTTGAAGGCGCTGGTTCCCTGGGTATAGGCGAGGTTGATGGGCAATTCGACCTTGAGCACGTCCACGCCGTAGCGGTCTTTGGAGAACTCTTCCATGTACTTGGCGACGTACTTGGGCTTGACCCGGGCGAACTCGAGGCTCTTCTCGTCGCCAACGCTATCGTCATAGGCGAGGGGCTCGAGGAAGAAGGGCACGTCCAGCGCCGCGCACTCCGCGCCCACGCGCTCGATGAAGGCGTGTTTGACGGCGTTGATCTTGCCCTCGTCGAAGGGGTTGTAATACAGCAGGATCTTGATGGCGTTGGCTCCGACTTCCACCAGACGGCGCACGCTCCACTCGGGCAGCAGGTCGGGCAGGCGGCCCTTGCCGCTGGTGTCGTAGCCGGATTTCTCGTAAGCCAGCAGCACCCCGGTTCCAGGTGCCCTGAGCTTCAGGGCCGGCAGGCCAAACTCGGGGTCCAGGAGGATGGCCGAGGCATAGGGCGTGAGGATCTTGGTCACGGCCATCTTGAACTCCGTCAGCTCCCCATCGCTCACGTCGCCGCCCTTGGCTTTGGCAATGGCCTTGCGCAGGCTGCCCCGCTGGTCCATCGCCGCCGCGGCGATGATGCCCTTTTCGTCAGCGCAAGCCTGGATTCCCTCGTACTTGCCTTTGCCCATGCGCATTGTGCTCACCTCCACCGCTCAGTCTATTGCAAAAGCACGGCTCCCCTAATCGTTCACAAATGAATGGTTTGACTTGACAAAAGTTCATTTTGAAAATATCCTCACAGGGTGCTGTCTTGGACGATACTCGTTCGGATATGGAGGCTCATACGGGACCTTCGCGACGAAACCCTGCCGCACCTCGAGCGCCTGGGGCTAGCCCCCAACGATCCCTGGCTGCTGGCGGGCATCGATCGCTGCCACTACCCCACCGAGGTGGTCCGCCTGACGCAGTTGCCTGCGCCCACCGTTTCGCAGATGCTCAAGCGCCTGGAGGCCGAGGGGCTGGTGGTGCGCTCGCTCGACCCTTCCGACCTGCGACGCTATCGCTTCGAGCTGACCGCTCGAGGCCGTGAGGTGCTGGAGGAAAGCCGCACCCTCATGATGAGCGCCATGGAGCGCCGCCTCGAGCGCTTGAGCCTCGAGCAGCGCCAGCAATTCCACGAATTGCTGGACCTCCTCACCGCTGACCTGACCGAACCTACCGCAAAGGAGTGACCGTGAACGAAGCCGCGCAAACCCAAGCCCCGGCGGGCAGCACCAGCCCAGAAACCCGCCTGACCCTCATCGGCATCCTGCTGGGCATGTTCCTGGCGGCGTTGGACCAGACCATCGTCTCGACCGCGCTGCCCAAGATCATCGCCGACCTCAACGGCACCGAGCTGTACGCCTGGGTCACCACCTCCTACCTGCTGACCTCCACGGTGGCCGCCCCCATCTTTGGCCGCCTGACCGAGCTCTACAGCCGCAAAGCCATCCTGCTGATCGCGGTGATCATCTTCCTGGGTGGCTCGGCGCTGTGCGGGCTGAGCCAGAACATGCCCGAGCTCATCCTCTTCCGGGGCCTTCAGGGCATCGGCGGGGGGGCGCTGTTCGCCCTGGCCCTCACCAGCATCGCGCTGCTGTTTCCCCCGCGTGAGCGTGGCCGGATAGGCGGGCTCTTCGGGGCCATCTTCGGCTTCAGCAGCGCGGTGGGGCCGTGGCTGGGCGGCCTGCTGACCGACCACATCAGCTGGCACTGGGTGTTCTACATCAACATGCCCGTGGGTGCGGTGGCCTTGTGGTTCATCGTCCGCTTCATGCCCCGCCTGCGGCCAGAGCACCGCGAAAGCTTCGACTTCCTGGGAGCGGGGCTGCTGGTGGTGTGGACCGTTCCGCTGATGCTGGCCTTCTCCTGGGGCGGCAGCGCCTACGCCTGGAGCAGCCCGCGCATCCTCGGCCTGTTCGCCCTGAGCGCGGTGGGCCTGGCGCTGTGGGTCTGGTCGCAGGCCCGCGCCAATCACCCGCTCTTCGACCTCTCGGTCTTCCGCGTGCGCACCTTCACGCTGGCCTCGGTAGCAGGGTTCTTCTACGGCCCGGCCTTCCTGGGCGCGGTGGCCTTCCTGCCGCTGTACCTCCAGGTGGTCAAGGGCGTCTCGGCCTCGGCCTCGGGCGTCACCGTGCTGCCCCTGACACTGGGGGTGATCCTCGGCGCGGTGGGGAGCGGGGTCCTCTCGAGCCGCATGGGGCGCTTCAAGCCCATCCTGGTGGTGGGCACGCTGTGGCTGCTGGCGGTCTTCCTGGTGCTGCACTTCGTGCTCAGCGTGGACACTCCGCTGTGGCTGGCGGTGCTGCTCTTCCTGCTGCTGGGCCTGGGCCTGGGGCCCTCGCAGTCGCAGTTGCAGCTCGCCGCCCAGAACAACGTGCCCCTGCAACGCCTGGGTTCGGCCACCGCTGCCATCCAGTTCATCCGCCAGATCGGCTCCACCATCGGCATCGCCGTGCTGGGAACCGTGCTGGCCAACACCCTCAACGCCGAGAACTGCAAGGTCTTCCCCGACAACCCTTCCTGCAAACCTGGAGCCATGGTGCAGCGCAGCCAGGAAGGAGTCCAGGGGACCAACCTCGAAGCGAGCTTCGCCCAGCTCGAGGCCCGTCTCGTCGCCGCGCTCAAGGGCGACCACCAGGCCTACGTGGCCCTGGTGAGCGACCCCAACCTCCCCGCCGAGCAGAAGAAGAACCTGGTCGACGGCGGCATCCCCGCGCAGTTCGACGCGCTCGAGGCCAAGGTCTTGGCGGCGGTCAGGGGCGACGAAGCCGCCTACCGCGAGCTCGTGAGCGACCCCAAGGTGCCCGAGCAACTCAAGAGCCAACTGGTCGAGGGCGGGATTCCAGCCCAGGTCGAAGCGCAGAACCGCCGGACCCTGGCCGCGCTGGAGCAAGCCCTCCGGGGCGATGAACAGGCCAGGGCTGCTCTGCTGGCCAACCCCCAGCTCCCGGCCCAGGTCAAGGACCTGCTCAGCGGCCCCACGCCCCCGCCCCAGACCGTGCCGGGCATCCTCGAGGGCGTGCGGCGGGGTCTCGAGGCCGCCAAGCCGCAGGTCATCGCCCAGCTCGAGGCCCAGATCATCCCGCAAATCCGGGAAGGCTTGCAGCAGGCCGAGGCCAGGGCCCTGGAGGAAGTGCCCGCGAGCGTGGTGAAGGAGCTCGAGGCCACCAAGGAAAAGCTCAAGACCGCCCTCAACAACGGCATCACTCAGGCCGAGAAAAACATCTTCCTGTACGCGGCGGGTTTCGTGCTGATCTCGCTCTTGTTCATCGCCCTGTTGCCCAACGAGGAGCTCAAGGGTGGCGGGGACTTCGGCAGCCGTGGGGCTCCGGCTGCGGCACACTGATTCACAAGGTAAACTGAAGCGGCAGACGCGAAGCAAAAGGCGAGAGGCCAAGATTCCGGCTTCTCGCCTTTGCTACGCTGCGGCATACTGAAGCCATGTACCAGCGCATCCTGATCCCCACCGACAGCAGCGAACCCAGCGAGAAAGCCGTCCGTCAGGGCTGCCAACTGGCCAGGCGGCTGGGGGCGTCGGTGAGCATCCTCTACGTCAACGAGCCCATCGCCCTGACGCCTTTGGTGGGAAGCGAGACCATCCCCCACTATGAGGAGTGGGTGCGCGAGGCCAAGGCCGCCGGGGAAAAAGCCCTCGAGCGCGCCGCCCAGATCGCCAGGGAGGAGGGCGTCGAGGCCCAGACCCAGCTCGTGGAGGGCCGCCCGGTGCAGAAGATCCTCGAGGCGGCCAAGGGGCACGACCTGATCGTGATGGGCTCGCATGGGCGGGGTGGGCTGGACCGGCTGCTGCTGGGCTCGGTGACTACGGGAGTGCTGCACCGCAGCCCGGTCCCGGTACTGGTGGTGCGGGCCGTCTAGCCCGGCGAGTTCAGGAGGGCATTCCGCGAAAGTAACATCGGCGTAACGGCCAATCCTCACAATGGGGTTGTGGGCAAAGCGCCCGGGTCAGCGCGGTGTAGGAATTACCCCCAACGTCTTGCTAACGCCTGCCAGCAGACTCGAGTGCCCACCTTCTGCTCCAGATCACGCGAAGAGTAGAAAGAAGGAGGCTGTGAGGATATGCAAGGATGTTGGCGAGCGCTTTTATTCGCAGCTTTGATGGTTCTGGCCGCCTGCACAAGCACTCCCAGTGGAACCAAGGTGACGGTGAACGTAGCCGACTCCCAGGGCAACCCGGTCACCGGTCAGGCCGCCGCCTACCAGACGGGCTCGGGGGCCTGGCAAGCGCTGGCGCCCAGCGGCACCGGGGTGTACACGTTCACGGTGCCCTCCGGGGAGACCCGTTACGGGGTCACCATCAACTGCCCCACCGGTCTGCAGGCCTCGAGCATGAAGGCCACCACCTACCAGGCCACCACCACCGAGGCCACCGTCCTCAAGGTATCCTGCCCCCTGGCTTTTAGCGGCTCGGTGGCCAAGGTTTCCGGCAGCTACAATCTCAGCGCGGTGGCCGGCACATCCTTGGGTCTGTACTCCGACACGGGCCAGAAGTCCTTCTCCGGCGCTACCGGGCCCTACGAGACCAGCAGCACCTTGGGCGGTAACCGGGAACTCGTGGCCATCGCCAAGGATGTCGGCGGTAACTACGTGGGGGTCAAGGTTATCCGTAGCCTCAACATCACCGCTCCCATCGTCGTGAACATCAACTTCACCGCCGCAGACGTGTTCGCCACGGGCGTCGTCAACGACTTTTCCGCCAGCGTGCCCACCGGCTTCAGCCCCAGCTTCGGCAGCTACTTCCTGAGCAGCTCGGGAGCCTTCACCGCCTTCCTCGACAGCACTTCGGCCACCTCGGGCAGCTACAACAAGGTGCCCAGCACCATCCCCGGTGACCTGCACTGGGTCTATGCCAGCGCCAGCGGACCCGGCGGCAGGCAGGTAGCCCAGATCAACGTGCGTGCCAATCCCGCAACCGAGAGCTTCGCGCTGCCCGCGCCCTTCCCTCCGAGCACCACGGTGGCCGGGGCCAAGCTGCCCACCTTCCCCATTGGCCACCTCGTCAGCGATCCCGACTTCCGCGGTTACGCGGTGCTATACCTCTGGGAGGGCCTGCCAGGTGTCACCGGAGGAAGCAGTGCCATCTGGCAGACCTTCCTGAGCAAGGGCTGGATCGGCTCCACCACCTCTTACACCCTGCCCGACCTGACCTCCCTCCCCGGCTTTGGCGGGGCCAAGCCCCTCTCCGGGGAGCAGGCCAGCTACATTCTGGGAGCCTTCCTGAGCAACCAGGGCGTGGCTACCCTGCTGAACTCCAGCCCCGCGAGCCTGGGTTACTCCAGCGGGCTCCTCCACCCACTCTACCCGCCCCGCGTGGATGGCACGGACGTCAGGTGGGCCCTTCTCAGCGGCAACTTCACCGTGCCCTAGCCGTATTGGAGCGCAATCGCGCCAAAAGCGAGAAGGGAGCCTTGCAGCTCCCTTCTTTCACGAGTCGCTTCAGCGATCAGAGCGCCAGGCTAAGAGGCGGCGCTCGAGCGCCCCGAAGGCGGCGAACAACAGCAGCACGAAGGCCACGATCAGGCTGATCAGGGCCAGCGAGAGCGAGGCGTTGAAGTTCTGCTGGGCGAAGTTGAGCAAGTAGCCCAGGCCCCTCGAGCTCGCCACGAACTCGCCCACCACCACGCCGGTGAAGGCGAAGCCCACCGCCACCTTGAGTTGCGAGAGCATCCGCCGCCCCCCGCCCAGCGTGCAGATGCGCTCGACGAGCTGGAGGGCGGGGGATGGCGTTCAAAAGCAGCATGAAGGGCTCGAGGGTCTCCCTCACCCAGGGGACGGGCGCGGCCAGCAGGCATAATGGCTGGTGTGAAGCGACTGCTGCTCCTGGGCCTGCTGTCCGGGCTGCTGGGCTGCGCTCCGCGCACCAGCGCCGACCCCGAGTACCTCACCGCCTACGCCGCCGCCCCCCGGACCAACCTGGCCTGCGTGGGCGAGTCCAACCGACCGGGGCCGGTGCTCGAGTACGGCGCCAACGTCTGCACCCTGGTGGTCTACCCCACCGCCGCGCGCGACGGCACCCGCGCCGAGTACACCGTGACCCTCTTCTACCGCACCCCGGTGGGCAACCTGCTCCAGCCACGCTACGAGAACCGCACCAAGGTGATCAACGGCGAAAGCCCACTCTCCTACGGCAACCCGGCCACCGCCACGTTTCCCGTCTACGTCCCCGACCGCAACTTCTTCCGCCAGGCCGGGCGCATCCTCGAGAGCGCCTTCAAGGTGGTGCTCTCGCTAGCCCCCGCGGCCCTGGGTAACTACCTGGGCGTGCCTCTGCCGGCCATCGGCATCGACAAAACCACCAGCGGGCTTTACAAGGCCATCGACACCGCCATCAACGACCTGATCAACGCCAAAGAGGAGCCCTACGCGGTAGAGGTGAGTGCGCGGGTATGCGGCCCCATCCTCTGCACACCAGTACAGAGCAGGACGGTGAGCTTGCCCTAAAGCACCCCCCTCCTCACCACAAGCGAGGCACGTCGAATTGGTCCAGCGTGCTGTCTTTGCTGACCAGGGTCAACTGCTCGTGCAGGGCCTGAGCAGCCAGGGCCCGATCGAAGGGATCGCGGTGGGGCGTCTGGAAGAGGCCTGCTTGCAAGGCGTGGATGCCGGTGAAGGGCAGCTCGAGGAAGCTATAAGCCGAGAGCGTACGGTGGAACTCCTGCACCAGGGCCTGGGCTTCGGGAAGCTTGCCCATGGCATACTTCAAGGCCAGTTCCCAGGCGGTGATGGAGGAAACGTAAACCTCGTTGGCCCGGTCGCGAATGTGCTCGGTGGCCCTCGCCGAAAGCAGTTCAGGCGCTGCATCCAGCCACAACAGGGTGTGGGTGTCGAGCAGCAGGCGCATTACCTGTACCAATCCTTCAGGGCTTCTTCGTCTAGCGGAGCCAGCGAAGCCGCGATCGAAGCCTCGCTCAGCTTGCGGGGGTGCAGGCCGATGGGGCGCTGGCCCTGGGATTGGATCGGCACCAGCTTGAGCAAGGGCTTACCGTGCTTGGCGATGATGATCTCCTCTCCCTGCAAGGCCCGCTCCACCAGCCGGGAAAATTGGGTTTTGGCCTGGTGAATGTTGACCTTCATAATCTAGTCCACTTTAGCATAAACGGACCAGTTTAACCCCACACCTCGCTTGACTCAAGCCCAGTTTCACCCCACCATGAAGGCAAATCCGCCTTCAGGGGATACCCATGATCCAGACCGGACGCCTGTCCACCACCAGCCCGCCTAGCTCGGGGCTCAGCGCCCGCCTGACCCCCCATTTCTTCGCACGGCTGGCGCGGCGCGTGCCCACGCACAGCGGGCTCCTCGAGGCAGTGCGCTCCCCCTTCGACCAGCGCGTGCTGGCCGAGCTGCCCCTCTGCACGCCCGCGGACGTGATGGCGGCGGTGGAGCGGGCCAGAGAAGCCCAGGCCACCTGGGCCAGGGTAGACCCCCGGCAGCGGGCCCGCATTCTGCTGCGCTTCCACGACCTGCTGCTCTCGAGGCAGGAAGAAGGGCTCGACCTCGTGCAGCTCGAGTCGGGCAAGGCCCGCCGCCACGCGCTGGAGGAGTTGCTCGACGCGGCCATCAACACCCAGTACTACGCCATACGGGCTCCAGGATGGCTGCGTCCGCGCCGGGCTGGAGGCACCCTCGCGGGCCTCACCGTGACCTGGGAGTACCGCCACCCGGTGGGGGTGGTGGGGGTGATCTGCCCCTGGAACTACCCCCTGACCATGGCCGTGACCGATCCGGTAGCCGCGCTGATGGCCGGGAACGCGGTGGTGCTCAAGCCCGATCCCCAGACCTCCTTCACCGCGCTGTGGGTGCTGAGCCTGATGGAAGAGGCCGGGCTGCCCCCGGGGCTCCTCCAGATCGTGACGGGGGCAGGCGAGGTGGGCTCGGCCCTGGTGGGCGCGGCGGACTTCATCGCCCTTACCGGCAGCACGCGCACCGGGCGCATCGTGGCGCGGCAGGCCGGGGAGCGCCTGATCGGAACCAGCCTCGAGCTCGGCGGCAAGAACCCCATGCTGGTGCTCGAAGACGCCCACCTCGAGGCCGCCGTGGAGGGCGCGATAGAAGGCTGCTTCGCCAACGCCGGGCAATTGTGCGTCTCCATCGAGCGCATCTACGTGCACGAGTCGGTCTATGAAGCCTTCAAACGGCGCTTCGTGGAAAAGGTGAGCCGGCTGCGGCTGGGCTCGACGCTCGACCACCGCACCCAGATCGGCTCCCTCACCACTCCCCGGCAGCTAGAGGCGGTGCAGGCCCACGTGCAGGATGCGATTGCCAAGGGAGCCAGGGTGCTCACGGGCGGCAGGCCCCGCCCCGACCTAGGGCCGCTGTTCTTCGAGCCGACGGTGCTGGAAGGGGTCACCCCCGAGATGCGGGTCTACGCCGAGGAGACCTTCGGGCCGGTGGTCTCGCTCTACCCCTACCGCGACCTCGAGGAGGCCCTCGCCCGCATCAACCAAAGCGAGTACGGCCTCAACGCCAGCGTGTGGACCCGCGACCTCGCCAAGGGTCGCGCAGTGGCCTCGCGCATCCAGGCCGGGACCGTCAACGTCAACGAGGCCTACGCCGCAGCCTGGATCTCGATGGACGCCACCATGGGCGGCTTCAAGGCCTCGGGCCTGGGCCGACGGCACGGCAAGGAGGGGCTCTACCGCTTCACCGAGTTGCAGACGGTGGCCCTCGAGCGCCTCATCCCCATCACCGGCCCCACCTGGCTGCCCAGGAGCTGGTACGGGCGCATTGTGACCTGGGCGCTGCACGGGCTGAAGTGGCTCATGCGCTGGCGGTACAGGGTTTGATGGGGCACCGATGGCCTGAAGACACCGATAGCTCATAGCCAAAAACAAAAAGCTTGTAGCTCGTAGCCGGTGGCCTGTGGTGAAAAGGGCGGACACGAGGTTCACCCCTACGGTGGGCATCTGGCATTTGGCGTCTTGCGTTTAGCGTTCGACCCTTCGCGTACGACGTACGACCCTTGACGTTCGGCCCGTGATTGCTTCCCCCCACCGGCGGCGTAAAATGGCGGCATAATCAAAGGTTCATCCCGTCGGCAGGCTCGGCACCCAAGCGCTTTGATGTTCCCATGAGAGGAGAAGTGGCGCGATGAACGTGGTTTTTCTTTCCCCTCACTTTCCCCCCTGGTATTACCTATTCTGCGTGCGTCTGAAGGAGGCTGGAGCCACCGTGCTGGGGATCGCCGACGAGCCTTACGAGGCCCTGCGGCTCGAGCTGAAAGAGGCCCTCACCGAGTATTTCCGCGTCAGCGACATGCACCACTACGACGAGTTGCTGCGGGCGCTGGGCTACTTCACCTTCAAGTACGGCAAGATCGACCGCATCGACTCGCTCAACGAGTACTGGCTCGAGACCGAAGCCCGGCTGCGCACCGACTTCAACATCCCCGGCATCGACCTCGAGGGCATCGCCCACGTCAAGCGCAAGTCGGAGATGAAGCGGCTGTTCATGGAAGCCGGGCTCAAGGTCGCGCGGGGTAAGGTAGCCCAGACCGCCGCCGAAGCCGCCGCCTTCGTGGCCGAGGTGGGCTATCCCGTCGTGGCCAAGCCCGACATCGGGGTGGGGGCCGCGAAGACCTACAAGATCACCAACGACGAGGAATTGGCCGAGTATCTTCTCTCCAAGCCCCCGGTGGACTACATCTTGGAGGAGTTCATCTCCGGCACCATCGTCACCTACGACGGGCTCACCGACCGCGAGGGCAACGTGGTCTTCGCCTCGACCATGATCTACAGCACCGGGGTCATGGAGTCGGTGAACCTGGGGCTCGACATCTGGTACTACATCCCCCGCGAAATGCCCTCCGACCTCGACGAGGCCGGCAAGGCGGTGGTGAAGGCCTTCGGCGTGCGCGAGCGCCCTTTCCACTTCGAGTTCTTCCGCCAGGCCGACGGGGGGCTGGTGGCCCTCGAGGTCAACATGCGCCCGCCAGGGGGCTTCACCATCGACATGTTCAACTATGCCAACGACATGGATTTCTACCGAGAGTGGGCCAACATCCTCGTGCACGGGCGCTTCGAGGCCACCGTCACCCGGCCCTATAACTGCGCCTTCGTCAGCCGCAAGGACCACAAGCGCTACGCCATTCCCCACGAGGAGATCCTGCGCCGCTATGGCCACCTGATCGTGCACCACGCCCGCATCAACGACGTCTTCGCTGCCGCCATCGGCAACTACGGCTACATCCTGCGCTGCCCCGACATGGCCCCCATCGAGGAGGCTGCCGCCGCCATCCACCTGCCCGCGTGAAGCCATGAACGTCGAATATCACCGCCACTTCAGCCAGGCCCTAGGCCACGACATGGAGTTCAAGGTCTACGGCGACCACGGCAAACCGCTGCTGGCCTTCCCCGCCCAGGACGGGCGTTTTTACGACTGGGAGGGCTTCGGCATGGTCGAGGCCATCCGCCACTTCCTCGAGGCGGGCAAGGTCATGCTCTTCACGGTAGACGGCGTGGACTGGGAGGGCTGGACCAACAAGAGTATCCCCCCACAAGACCGCGCCCGCCGCCACCAGGACTACGACCGCTACATCACCACCGAGTTCATGCCTCTGCTCCTAGAGCACACCGGCGGCACCCTGCCCTGGACCACTGGATGCAGCATGGGGGCTTTTCACGCCGCCAACTTCTTCTTCCGCCACCCCGACCTCTTCGACGGCGTGATCGCCATGAGCGGCCTCTACCACACCGAGGAGTTCACCGGCGGCGACGGCGGCATGGACGCCTACTACAACTCCCCCCTGTGGTACCTGCCCGGCCTGAGCGACGAGGCCATCCTGGAGCGCTACCGCCAGAGCACCATCGTCTTCTGCGTGGGCCAGGGTCGCTGGGAAGAGCGCATGATCGAGCACACCCACCAGATGAAGGCGATCCTCCAGAGCAAAGGCATCCCCGCCTGGATCGACTTCTGGGGCCACGACGTGGACCACGACTGGCCCTGGTGGCGCATCCAGTTGCCGTATTTCCTGGGCAAGTTGCTCAAGCACGAGTAGGGTGGTCAGGGGTTACACAACGCACGCGAAGTTGAAAGCGATACCCAGACCATTCCCCAATCCCTTTTATACCAAACCTATGTAGATAATAATGCATGCCGAGCAAAGCCATACCCCTACACCCCCACCTGAGCCTGGAGGAACTCGAACAGCGCTACCGTAGCTGCAAGGATGCCAAGGAGAAGACCCGCTGGC
>NZ_QWLA01000035.1 GCF_003574095.1 Calidithermus roseus | reverse complement strand
GTCTTGTGGGGTGGGCGGGCCGCCGTGACGAAGAGCACCCGCTCGAGCCCCAGCGCCGCCGCCGACTCCGAGGCCGCCAGCAGGTGCCCCAGGTGGATGGGATCGAAGCTGCCGCCGAAGATGCCGATGCGCATAAGTCTGACGCCGAAGGCTAAACGCCAAACGCCGAACGGTAGGGGTCGTACGTCATACGTCGTATGCCAAAAGCTTGCAGCCTGTGATTCGTGGCTAGAACAAGCTCTTGACCACGAGCCATACGCAATACGCTATGTGCCATACGCTTTACGCTCACACCTCCGGGATGTACTCGAACTCCACCCCGGCCAGCCTTACGGTGTCGCCCGCGCGGACACCGCGGGCCTCGAGCGCCGATTCTACACGATAGCGCCTGAACAAATCCTGCAAGTACCCCGCCATCTCGCTCACCTCGCCCTTCATGCGCGAGAGCTGGCGCTCGAGCTGCGGGGCCCTGACCTCGAAGACCCCCTCCTCGACCTCCTCGACCTGGATGCCGGTGTCGGGCGGGGGAGGGGGCGCGGGGGTCTGAAGGGCAGGCCTGGGCGCGGCCTGCACCAAGGCGAAGAGGGCATCTACCAGCGGCTCGAGGCCCTCCCCGCTCAGTGCCGAGATGGCCAGCACCGGCAAGCCGAAGCCGGCGAGTTCGGCCTCGAGCCTGCCAACCTCCTCGGGGGTGAGCAGGTCGATCTTGTTGAGCGCGACCAGCGAAGGTCGCTTCAGAAGCTCGGGGTCATAAGCCCGCAGTTCCCCTTGCAGCGTGCGCAGGGTTTCCACGGGCTTGTCGCTGCCGTCGAGCACGTACAGCAGCACGCGGGTGCGTCCGATGTGGCGCAGGAAATCCAGCCCCAGTCCCCTGCCCTGGCTGGCTCCCTCGATGATGCCAGGGATGTCGGCCATGGTGATGCGCTCGCCCTCACCCCGCTCGATGACGCCGAGGTTGGGAGCCAGGGTGGTGAAGGGGTAGGCGGCTATCTTGGGCGAGGCCGCGGTGAGGTCGGCCAGCAGGCTGCTCTTGCCCGCGTTGGGATAGCCCACCAGGCCCACGTCGGCCAGCAGCATCAACTCCAGCCGCAGCCGCCGCTTCTCACCGGGCAGCCCCCCTTCGGCGAAGCGGGGCGCCTGCCGCGTGGGGGTGACGAAGTGGCGGTTGCCCCGCCCACCCTGCCCGCCCTGGGCTACCACCACGCTCTGGCCTTCCTCGACCAGATCGGCCAGCAGCTCGCCGGTCTGTGCATCGAAGACCCGCGTCCCCCGCGGCACCTCCACCACCAGGTCGCGCCCTCCACGCCCGTCCATGCCCTTGCCCAGGCCGTGTTCGCCGTCCTCGGCGCGGTAGATGCGCTTGGAGAGGGTGGAAAGGGAGTCCACCTGCCCCAGCGCCCGCAGGATGACCGAGCCCCCGTCGCCCCCGTCGCCCCCGTCGGGCCCGCCCTTGGCAATGTACTTCTCGCGCCAGAAGCTGATGGCCCCGTCGCCTCCGCGCCCGGCTATGACGGTGATCTCGAGCGTATCCCTGAACATGGCTACAGACTATCCTTAGGTTCTGCGTCGTATACGCAAAAATCAGAGGCCGAAGGCTAAAGGCAGGGCCTTCAGCTTTCGGCCTTCGGGGGCTTCAGGCCCGTCCAGCTTCAGCGGGCTTTACCGAAACGAAGCGCCCCATGCGGCCTTTGTCCGCGAACTCCACCACCCCATCCACCAGGGCGAAGAGGGTGTAGTCACGGCCCATGCCCACGCCCGCTCCGGCGCGGAACTTGGTGCCGCGCTGGCGCACCAGCACGTTGCCCGCCCGCACCACCTCGCCGCCGAACTTCTTCACGCCCAGGCGCTTAGCTTGGGAGTCGCGCCCGTTCTTAGTCGAACCCAGACCTTTCTTGTGTGCCATAACAAGCTCCTTCGGAGCGCCTATAGCGGATAGCCAATAGCTGATAGCAGTTTCTGGCTATGGGCTATCGACCACCGGCTATGGGCTCTTACGCGCGGATCTCCTTGACCACGATCTCGGTGTAAGGCTGGCGGTGGCCCCGCTTGCGGCGGTACTGCACCTTGGCCTTGAACTTCATCACCAGGATTTTGCGGCCTTTGCCGTGACCCACCACCTCGGCCACCACTTTGGCGCCGGGCACGGTGGGGTTGCCTACCACGGTCTTTTCCCCGCCCAGCAAGAGGGCATCGAACTCGACGGTCTGACCCGCTTCGGCCTCGAGCTTCTCCACGCGCAGCTTCGCGCCGGGTTCGGCCCGGTATTGTTTTCCTCCGGTCTCGATGATTGCGAACATTAAGCTTCCTCCGCGCAGGCTTGGCAATGGCAAGCCGTGGGCTTTTAGCCCAGCCAACGATCAACTATAGCGGCTGCTGCTTCATATATCAAGCCCAAAAGAAAAACCCCGGCGCATGGCCGGAGTCTTCTTGGTGGAGCTGAGGGGATTCGAACCCCTGACCTTCTGAATGCCATTCAGACGCGCTCCCAGCTGCGCCACAGCCCCGAACAGCAACCGCTATGTTAGCCGTGGTCGTTGGGGTTGTCAATACTGGGCACGTCGGTTCCTTCATACACCGCGTCCAGGCTGAGGGAGAGCCCTAAGCAGGGCACTTCGAATTCACCTGCTCCCTGAATATCCTGGTAAAGCCACTGCTCGTTCTGCCTGTAATATCCCTCCACCCGCCTCCGGCGCGCGTCTACCAGCAGGTAAGCCTGCAAGGTAGAAAGCCCCTGGTAGGCCAGGCGCTTCTCACCCCGATCCTGTCGTTCTGTGGAAGCAGAGAGGATCTCCACCACCAGGCAGGGGCTATCCTCGTATAAGGGGCTCTTCGGCGAAGGACCGCAGACCAGCATCAGGTCCGGGTAATAAGCCGTCCTTTCGCCTACGCGGAGCTTCATATCCGAGGCGAAGAGGCGGCACCCCTTTTCTCGTGCGGCGGGCCGCAAAAGGGTTGCCAGGTTCACCGTGATGAGGTTGTGGTTCCGAGTAGCCCCGGCCATGGCATACAGAACGCCGTCTACCAGCTCATGCTTGCGCCGGGCTTTTTCCTCCAGGGTCAGGTATTCATTGAAGGTAAGAGGCTGCAAGGCCCGTGTAATTCCCGCCATGCGCCCAGTCTAAAGCCTCCATACCCCAGCCAGGCCCACCCGGTTAAAGGCTTACTGGCGGGAGTACAGCCCTGGGGCTTAATGATATTTCCGTAACGCCCAATTGCGTTTGTGTCGCATTAAACGAGTTAAGCAAAGACCATGAAGCGCTACGCTAGCACAGCGGAATCTTATAACTTGTTCATTTGACCTTGCGAGCGCCCACACCCCTTGTTAGCATCACCCTTGGATTGGGCACAACCCAATACCAAACGTCGGCAAATCGGCAATAGGCTCTCTAGCTGCACTACTGGAAGTCCCGCGCCAATACCCATATATCAGTTTGGCCGGGAGAAGGAAGGAAGAACATGCGCAACGCCAAAGGCTTCACCCTGATCGAGCTCCTGATCGTCATCGCAATCATCGCCATCCTGGCCGCCGTGCTCATCCCCAATGTGATCGGTGCCCGTAAGCGTGCCAATGACAGCTCTGCCCAGAGCTACGCCCGTCAGGTCGCCACCAATGTAGAGTCTTACCTGGCCGCTCAACCCACCAATAAAGTGAGTGACATTACTGGTGGTGGGGCAGCGGGTGATGCCAGCGGCGAATGTAACACCACTCCTCAACTCACTGGTGAGGGCTTGGCTACCACCTACCCGACCTCTGTCCTCAGCTGTAAGGTAACTAACGATGGTAATGGTGGTTATGGTATTCAGGTTCGGTCTGTTACTCAAACTTACTGGACTCTCTACAATGGTACCTTTAAGAAGCAGGCTTCAGATGTGAGCACCCAGGATCCCGCGACCTGGTAAAACTCCACCAGAAGCACGGCCCCACTGGGGCCGTGCTTTCCTAAAGAGGCAAGGCCATGAGAAAACACGGCGGGTTCACCCTAATTGAGTTGCTGATAGTGATCGCCGTAATTGCAACGCTCGCTGCTGTGCTCATCCTGCCTGTTACAACAGCACGCAAAAGAGCACAGAATTCGGGTGCCCAGACTTTTGCACGTCAAGTAGCCGGGTATGTGGAGTCATACCTGTCAAATCCCTTAAATAGTGTGGCCAAGTTGACGGGGGGTAACGTTGCAGGTTCCCATGCCGAATGTTCGGCGGCAGATGGTGGGGCACTGCAAGGCGAAGGTCTAAGCTCTACGTATCCTGCTCCTGTTGAGGCTAACAGCTGTTTCATAGTGAATGATGGTAACGGTGGATATGGAATACAGGTACAGGCTGCCACTAAAACCTATTGGACAATTTATAACGGATTGATTAAAGAACAGGCCTCAGATAAAAGCAGCACAGATCCAGCCACATGGTAAATGTCGGCTTGCAATATCGCCCCCGGAAACTTCCGGGGGCGATACCTTTGCTTGATTAGCCTGTTGAGGCTAAGCATTTCGCAAAGCGTTTGGACACGAAACAAAGTGTTCGGATGAGAAACAAACCTAACCCGCGCTTAAGGCGGCCTCGAGGTCGCCGCCCCCCAAAGCCTCCCAGGCCTGGGCCATGTCTCCGGGGATAGGGGCCTGGAACTCCAGCAGCTTCCCCGTCCTCGGATGGGGAAGCCGCAATTCGTAGGCGTGGAGGGCGTGGCGGGCGATGTGGGGGCTGGGCTTGCCGTAGACCTCGTCGCCCAGGATGGGGGCGTGGAGGTGCTTGAGGTGAACGCGGATCTGGTGGGTGCGGCCTGTGTGGGGGCGGGCGTCCACGAGGGCGAAGACCCCGGCGGTTTGCAGCACCGCGAAGTCGGTCTCGGCGTAGCGGGCGGCGATGCCGCCCACGCTCATGCGGGTGCGGTCTACCGGGTGGCGGCCAATGGGGGCGATGAGCACGCCCTCCTTAGGGACGCCCACGGTGATGGCGACGTAGCGCTTGAAGACGCTGCGGCCCCGGAAGGCCTCGGCCAGGCGGCGGTGGGCGGCCTCGTGGCGGGCGACCACGATGACGCCGCTGGTGTCCTTGTCGAGGCGGTGGACGATGCCGGGGCGCACCAGCTCGGGCTTCTCGCCCTCGGCAGCCCGCAGGCCGTAGCGGCCCAGGATGGCGTTGACCAGAGTGCCCGAGACCACGCCGGGGGCCGGGTGGGTGATCATCCCGGCGGGCTTGTTGACCACCACGAGGTCGGCGTCCTCGTAGAGCACCTCGAGCTCGACCTCTTCCGGCTCGATGGTGGTGGGTTCGGGGGGCGGGGGCTCGAGTTCGACCGTTTCGCCCTTGAGCTTGTAGCCCGCCTTGGTGATGGGCTTGCCGCCCACCCGCACCAGCCCGGCGGCGATCCACTCCTGGGCTTTGGCCCGGCTGGTCTGGGCTTCCTGGGCCACCGCCTGGTCGAGGCGCACCCCTTCGGCGCTGAAACGCAACACGGGGGTATTGTGGAACGCCGGAGGCGGAACGTCAAACGGGGGATGCGGAATGTCGGACGCTGATGGCGGATAGCCGGGCGCGGGTCGTACGTCTGATGCGGGTCGTACGTCGTACGCAAGATGCAAGACGCCTTGGCCCTCGACCCTCGACCCTGGACCCTCGACGCCTCTCACGCCGGGCGGCTTTGGGGGCGGTTCGGCACCACCAGCACCGGCTTGGGAGCGTGGTTGGCGACTTTCTGGGCTACCGAGCCGATCAGCAAGCGGCCCAGCCAACCGCGCCCGTGGGTGCCCATGACGAGCCAGTCGTGGTCCTGGGCGGCTTCGATGATGGTGTCGGCCACGTCGTCGCGGCGCAGGAGTTCGCTGTGAGCCTCGACGCCCGCGGCCTGGGCCTGCTTCATCAGGGCCTCGAGGCCGTGGTCGTAGCTCTGGCGCAGGACTTCGGCCTGCTCGGGAGGCACGTCGCGGGGGACGAAGGCGGGCGGCATGGGGATGAGGGTGCTGGGGTTCTGCAGCACGCTGAGGAAGGTGACCCTCGCGCCGAAGCGCTGGGCCAGCTTGAGCCCGTGCCGCACGGCTTGCTGGCTGGGCTCGCTGGTGTCGGTGGGCAGCAGGAGCGACCTGGGGGGGATCGGGGCAGCCTGGCGGGCCTGGCGCACCAGGAGCACCGGGATGGGGCTGTGCCGCAAGACCTCCTGGGTCACCAGACCCATGGGCCAGCGCTCGCCTCCACCCACGCCGTGGGGGCTCATCACGATGAGGTCGTGAGAGCGGGCCGCCTCGAGGATGCTGGGCACGGGGTAGCCCGGCACGCCTTCCAGGGCCGCTTCGATCCCGGCTTCGGCGGCCATCCTCTGCGCTTGGTTCAGCACCTGCTTGGTGGCTTTCTGGCGGTCGAGGTCGGGAGGGAAGATCAGGTCGCCGAGGGCGGTGGGGATGAGGTTGACCTGGGGCAGGGCGTAGAGGAAGGTCACTTCGCTGCCCAGCCAGCGGGCGAGCTCGAGGCCATAACCCAGAGCGCTTTGGCTGGCAGGGCTGCCGTCGGTGGGCATGAGGATGCGTGAGTACATGAGCCGCCTCCTTTCATCTTCCCTCAGCTTAGTGTTTTCCCAGGCTTTATGCTGGCGCCTGATGGAAGAGCATGCTCATGTTCGGGCGCTGGCCTGCCGCGTGCAGGAGGATTTCGCCGCCGACCCTGGCGGGCACGATTGGTGGCATGTGTGGCGGGTGTGGCAGATGGCCCGGCGATTGGCGCTGGCGGAGGGGGCCGAGGTGTACTTGGTCGAACTGGCCGCCCTGGGCCACGACGTGGAGGACTGGAAGCTCGAGCGCCCCCACGGCACGTTGCGCGGCTGGCTCGAGGAAATCGGAGTGGAGGGCGAGGTCATCGAGCGGGTCGAGGAGATCTGTCGGCGGGTGAGCTTCAAGGGGGCTGGGGTGCCCGACGAGATGCCCAGCCTCGAGGGAAAAATCGTGCAGGACGCCGACCGGCTGGACGCCATTGGCGCGATCGCCATCGCCCGCACCTTCGCCTATGGCGCAGCCAGAGGACGACCGATCTATGACCCTGGGGAAGAGCCCATCCTGCACGGCTCGTTCGAGCACTACAAGACGTCGAACTCGAGCAGCCTGATGCACTTCTACGAGAAGCTCTTCCTGCTCAAGGATCGCTTGCACACCGCTTCGGCCCGCGCCATCGCCCAAGAGCGCCACGCCTTCATGGAGCGCTACGTCGAGCAATTCCTGGCCGAGTGGGAGGGCAGGGCGTAAGGGGTAAGGGGTTAGAGAAAAGGCATTAGGCGTTGGGCGTTTTGCCTACGCCGTAGGACGTATGACGTACGACCCCATGGTTATCGACGCATCAGCCATTCCATCCGAATGCCCATCCCCAATTTCGCTATAAACGTAATATACTGAACAAGATATGATGGGTGTCGTGGAAAGCGATCTGACCCTGCGGCCTAAGCGGCTGGAGGATTATGTCGGTCAGGGTAAGCTCAAGAAGAAGCTGTGGGTTTACCTCGAGGCCGCCAGGAACCGGGGGGAAGCCCTCGACCACATGCTGTTGTTCGGCCCGCCGGGGCTGGGCAAGACCACCTTGGCCCACGTCATCGCCTACGAGCTGGGGGTGAACATCCGTGTGACCAGCGGCCCGGCCATCGAGAAGCCCGGCGACCTCGCAGCCATCCTGACCAACAGCCTCGAGGAAGGCGATATCCTTTTCATCGACGAGATTCACCGTCTCTCGCGCTCCGCCGAGGAGCACCTCTACCCGGCGATGGAGGACTTCAAGATCGACATCGTCATCGGGCAGGGCCCGGCGGCCCGTACCCTGCGCCTGGATTTGCCGCGCTTCACCCTCATCGGGGCCACCACCCGCCAGGGGTTAATCTCCGGTCCCCTGCGCAGTCGTTTCGGCATCATCGAGCACCTCGAGTTCTACACCGAGGCCGAGCTGGCCGAGGGGGTGGCCCGCGACGCCCGCCTGCTGGGCCTGGAACTCGCCCCCGAGGCCGCGCTGGAGATCGGACACCGCAGCCGGGGGACCATGCGCATCGCCAAGCGCCTCTTCCGCCGGGTGCGCGACTTCGCCGAGGTGAGCGGGGAGCGTAGTATTGGCCTCGAGCGCACCAAAGCCGCCTTGGACGCGCTGGGCCTGGACCCTCTGGGCCTGGACTCCCGCGACCGCTTCATCCTGAGCACCCTCATCGAGCGCTTCGCCGGTGGGCCGGTGGGCCTGGAGACCCTGGCCACGGCCATCTCCGAAGATGCCCAGACGCTCGAGGAGGTACACGAGCCCTTCCTGATCCAACTGGGCCTCATCAAGCGCACCTTCCGGGGCCGTGTAGCTACCGAGCGGGCCTACAAGCACCTGGGCTACCCCCTGCCCGAGCAGCGCTTGTTCGAGTGAGGTTTTAAGCCGTAAGCGGCCAGCGAAAGGCTGGTGGCTCGTGGTGGAACCCCGCCCCGCTGGCGGGAGGGAATATCCCCCCTGCCCCCCTTGTTAAGGGGGGTAAAGAAAGGGCGTTTTGCGTACGGCGTAGGACGTACGACCTGCGCCCGGCGTTCGGCTATCGACCATTGACCCTATGTTCACCTTCCCCCGTGCTACGCCACGCTGCCGTGTAGCATAAGGACCAGTGTGATCCGGGCACGAATCGGCGAAATCGAACTCAGCGACCTGTTGCGTTCCCTCGAGGCCAACCGAGCCAACGCGGTGGTCACGGTGCGCTGCGAGGAGGTGATGGGCCGGGTACACCTGCGGGAGGGGCAGTTGCTGTACGCCTCCACCGAGCCAGGGCCGCACCTGGGGGAGTACCTGGTGCGCCTGGAGTTTTTGACCCTCGAGCAGACCCAGGAACTCGTGCTGCGGCAGGAGCGGGAAAACCCCGGCACCCCCTTGGGGCAGCTCGCCTTGCGGCTGGGCTGGCTCGAGCCCGCGGATTTGCGCGAGGCGCTGAATGCCCAGGTGATGGAAGCCCTGGCCACGCTGCTGGCCCAGCGCACGGGGGACATCATCGCCGAGGCCGTGAGCGACAATGCCTCGCAGGTGCTCCTGCCGGAGATGCTCGACACCAGCGCCGTGCTCTTCGAGGCGGCCCGTCGGCTGGACGAGTGGCGGCGGGGCAAGGTGAAGCCGGAGGCGGTGCTGCGCGTCGTTAGCGACCCCACCCGCCACGCCCTCTCCGCCGAAGCCTGGAGCGTGCTCGAGCTGGTGGACGGGCTCAAACGCGCCCGCTCCATCGCGCTGGAGTCCGACCTGCCGGAAACCCAGGTCTACCACCTGCTCTACGAACTGCAAAGCCGGGGCTTGCTGGGTGAGGCCGAAGTGCGTCCCGCCGACCCCTTGATCCTGGTGGTGGCCGAGTCCTCCTTGGTGCGCCGCCTGCTGCTGGTGACCCTCGAGCGCTCGCGCTACCGGGTGGTCATGCCCCACGACCCCGACTCCGCTCGGCGCATGCTCGAGCACCACAAGCCCCAGGCGGTGATCCTCCAGGTGCGCGACCTGGCCGAGCGGGTCCGGCAACTGCGAGCTTCGTCCGATGGCCGCTTCGTGCCCATCTGGGCGATATCTGAAGACCCTCCCAGGGGGCTTTGGGTACGCAGCGCCCGTTTGGGACACATCCCCAAACCCTTCAGGGAAGGGGATTTGCTCGAGGCCCTCTCGGGCATCAAGCGCAAGGTGTAGGAGGGCTCACCGCGCCGAGGAGTCCTCGGCGTGCATGAGCTCGAGGAAGGCCGCCACCACCTCAGGGTCGAACTGCTTCCCGCTTTGCTCACGGATGTACTCCAGGGCCTTTTCCCTCGGCCAGGCCGGGCGGTAGGGACGGTCGGAGGTGAGGGCGTCGTAGACGTCGATCACCGCGAAGATGCGGGCTTCCAGGGGGATGGCCTCACCCTTGAGCCCCCGCGGGTAGCCCGAGCCGTCCCAGCGCTCATGGTGGGCATAGGGGATGGCCAGGGCCTTGCGCAGGAAGGGGATGCCGGAGAGCCACTGGTGGGCGAGGGTGGGGTGCTTGCGCATGAGCGCCCACTCCTCCTCGCTGAGCGACCCCGGCTTGAGCAGCACGGCGTCGGGGACGCCCAGCTTGCCCACGTCGTGCAGGATGGCCCCGCGGCGCAGGTGCTCGAGGTCCTCCTCCGGCAGTCCCATTTGCCTCGCCAGCTTCAGCGTCAGCTCGGTGACGCGCTGGGTGTGCCCGGCGGTCTCCTGGTCGCGCATCTCCACCGCCTGGGCCCAGCCCAGAAGGGTGAGGTCGTAGGCCAGCTCCAGCTCAAGCTTGGCCCGCTGCAAGCCCTCGAAGAGGCGGCTGTTCTCGATGGCGATGCTCCCTTGCGTGGCCAGCGCCTCCAGAAACTCCTCCTCCTCGCTCGAGAGGTCCCAGGGACGGCGGGTGAAGGCCACCAGCACCCCCAAAAGCTCCCCCTTGGCCAGCAGAGGCAAAGCCCGCATGGCCACGAAGCCCTCGCGCAACGTGAACTCGGGGGCGAAGCCGGGGTCGCGGGTGAGGTCGTCCACCCCCACCGGACGCCGCTCCAAAGCGGCACGGCCCGTGTGCCCCTGGCCCAGCGGGACGCTAAGGCGGCGCACCTCCGAGGGAGGGGAGCGGAAACCGCGGGTCTCGATCGTCTCGAGCATGCGGCTTTCCTTGCGGTACAGCAGCAGCGAGACCGCGTCCAGGGGCAGGCGCATGAGCTGCTCGCAGAAAACCTCGAGGGCCAGGCGCAGGTCCAGGCTGGCGCTGATGGCCTGGTCGATGGCGCGCAGGGCCTCGAGCTGACCCACGCGCGCCTCGAGCTTCCGCCGCAGCGAGGCCCTGCGCACCGCGTTGCCGATGGCCTCGCCGATGAGCTCCAAGCGCTTCAGCTCGCGCGCACTGAGCTCGCGAGGGTGGGCCACGGCCAGCGTGAGCGCCCCGACGCGCCAGCTTCCCGCCCGCAGGGGCAGCACCACGCCGCCCCAGCCTGGGGGCACCAGGTGGCGGATGGCCGGGCGCAGCTTGGGGTCGGCGGCGAACTCGCGGCTGACGTAGGGCACCCCGTGCAGCAGGACCCAGCCGGTGAGACTCTCCTCCTGGACGACGGGGGGGGTGGGGATGGGGGCCAGCCAGCCCCGGCTGGCCACCTCCTCCAGGGAGTGGCTCTCGGGGTCGTAGAGCAGCACGCTGCCCACGGGGGTGTCCAGGAGGGCCAGGGTCTCGTCCAGGGCGGCCACGAGCATCACCTTGAGCTCGTCGGAGCGGCGCAGGGCTTCGGCGAGCCGGACCACGGCCTCGAGGTCGAGCTGATGCTCCTGAGCCTCGGTGACGTCGAAGCCCACCCCCAGGACCGCCGGGCGGCCCCCGAAGTCCACACGGGCCGCCGAGTAGTCCAGCCAGCGCGTCTCGCCGCTTTTGGTTCGGATGCGGAAGCGGTAGCGGCTCTCCACGGCCTCACCCCGCAGCCGGGCCTGGCCGCGCGCTCGGACCATCTCCCGGTCGAGGGGGTGCACGAACTCCCAGATGGGGCGGCTTTTGAGTTCCTCCAGCGAATAGCCCGTGGTTCGCTCGGCCTCGCGGTTGGCGAAGACCAGCTGCTCCTCCTGCCACAGCAGGATCAGGGCGGGGGCGGTCTCGGAGAGGGTGCGGAAGAGGGCCTCCTGCTCGGCCAGGGCCCGCTGGGCCTCGAGTTCTTTCGTGGCGTCGTAGGCGTAGCCGGTGAGGAACTGGCCCTCCGGGTCGGCCACCCGGTGCTCCTGGATCCAGACCCACGCCCCGCTTTGGCCGTGGCGATAGCGGTAGCGCAGCACCCGCACCTCGCCGGGGGCGCCGGCGTCTTTGGGCAGGCTGGCTTGGTCCTCGGGGTGGACGTTGCCCCACCACAGGGCGGGATTCTCGAGGAGGGCCTCGGGGGAGTGCCCCAGCACGGTCTGGGCCTGGGGGCTGACGTAGACCGGGCGGCCGGGCTGCCCCGGCAGGAGCGCCACCTGGAACACCACTCCCGAAAGCGCCTCCACGATGGCCTTGAAGCGGCTACGCTCCCGCTCGAGCGAAAGCCGGAGCCGGTCCTCCTCGGTCACGTCGCGCACGTTGAGCACGATGCCCCGCACCGCCGGGTCGTGCAGGAGGTTGCGGCCCCAGACGCGCGCGTGGCGCACCTCTCCGGAAGCGTCGAGGATGCGTAGGCGGTACTCCCGCGTCTGGCCGGGGTGGCGCACGAGGTCCTCCAGGCTGGCCTCGGCGTAGGGGCGGTCTTCGGGGTGGACGAAGGAAAGCACGCTCAGTCGCTCGCGCAGGTAGCCCTGGGGGTCGTAGCCCAGCACCTGCCGCACGTTGGGACTGGCGTAGAGCATGGCGCCGTTTTCGTCCATCAGGTAGATGAGGTCGGAGGTGTTCTCCACCAGGGCGCGGAAGCGCTCCTCCAACCGGGTGCGCTCGCTGATGTCCACCAGGCTGCCTTCGAGGTAGAGCACCTGGCCCTGGCTATCCCGCACCGCGTGGGCGTGCTCCTCCACCCAGAGGACCTCCCCGTCCTTGCGCTGCAGACGGAGGCGCTGGGCCACGACCAAGGGGGTGGTCTCGAGGTGGGCTACGGCTGCTTCGCGCTCCTCCGCTTCCAGGTACAGCGCCCGAGCGTCCAGGCCCAAGAGCTCCTCCCGGCTGTAGCCCAGCATGGCACACAGGGCGGGGTTGGCCTCGAGGATGCGCCCCTCCGGGGTTGAGCGGTAGAGCCCCACCGGCACGGCCTCGAAGAGATCCCGCCGGTGTTTGCGCTCGAGGGCTTTCTCCACCGCGGCCCGCAGGCCGGGGAGCTTCCCCTTCCTCTTGACCACGAACTCGTCCAGGTCCGGTTTGGCGACCGCCATCGCCAAGGGCTCGAGCCGGGGGGGCACCAGCATGACGAGCGGAGTGTCCGGGGCGTAGGCCCTCATGACGCGCAACTCCTCAAGCCCGTCCTCCGGTCTGGGCCCGAGGCTGAGGAGCATCACGTCGTAAGGGCCTTTCTCCAAGGCTCTCTTGAGCGCCTGCAAATCCCCGACAGAATGCCACTCGGCCTCCAGCCCCTCGAGGTGCTGCCGGATGAGCAGAAGGTCGGCTTGGTCGTCCTCGACGAGGAGGATACGAGCCATATCCCAGATTCTACCGGCTGGGGTTGGGAGAGGGGATCATATGACCTGCATCGCCAAAACGCAAGACGCAACCTTCGAGCGGCCACCCGTACAATGAGACGATGTTCCAAAGGGCTATCCGCCTCCCTTTCCGGCTGCTGGGCATTCCGATTTCGCTGGACCTGAGCTTTCTCATCGTGCTGCCTTTCTTTGCCGTTTTGATCGGGAGCCAGCTTCCTGAGTACCTGCGGCTGCTGGGGCTGGAGCCCCAGCCGGCTTTGACCCAGGGGCTCACGCCCTATCTCCTGGGCCTGCTCGCGGCGGTGGGTCTGTTCGCCAGCGTGCTGATTCACGAGCTGGGCCATGCCCTCACGGCGAGGGGCTATGGGGTGCGGACCCGTGAGATCACCCTCTGGCTGCTGGGCGGGGTCGCGCAGCTCGAGCGCATCCCCCGCGCCCGCGGAGCCGAGGCCGTCATCGCCATCGTGGGCCCGCTGGTGAGCCTGGGCCTGGCCGGACTCTGTGCCCTGCTGCGAAGCCTGTCGGCATCGGAGGGTGGCCTGGCCTTTCTGCTGGGCTACCTGAGCGTGGTGAACCTGAGCCTGGCCCTGTTCAACCTCCTCCCGGCCCTGCCGCTGGACGGAGGTAGGGTGTTGCGCAGCGTACTGGCGCTCTACCGACCCTATCTCGAGGCCACCCGCACCGCCGCCGCCGTCAGCCGTTTCCTGGCCTTCGGCCTGGGTTTGCTGGGCTTGCTGATAGGCAACCTCTTCATGGCCCTGGTCGCGCTGTTCGTGTACATGGCCGCCAGCGCTGAGGCCGAGCAGGCGGTGTTCAGCCAGGCCCTGGAGGGGCTGCGGGTGCGCGACCTGATGACCCGAAGCGTCAGCACGGTCATTCCTACCCTGACGGTAACCGGGCTGCTCGAGAAGATGATGGCCGAGCGCCACGTTGACTACCCGGTGGTGGCCGATGGGCGGCTGCTGGGCATGATCGGCCTGGAGGACTTGCAAGGGGCTTCCCCGGATGCTCCGGTGAGTGAGCGAATGCGCCCGCCCCAGACGATTGGCGAGTACGCGGGGGCGCTCGAGGCCCTGCAGCGCATGGCCGAGCAGGGTTTTGCCCACATGGTGGTTATCGATCAGGCCGGAAACCTGGTGGGCATCCTCAGCAAGACCGATTTGCTGAGGATGTTGCAACTGCGCGCGGCCCAACTGAGCATGACGGACCCGCGTGAGTAGCTTCGCTTTGCGTTGGGCAGGAACTGCGCTACCTGAACCGGCTGGCCTCGAGGCCCTCGTGCAGCAGCAGCCACAGCTTGATGCCCTCGGCGCCCATGAACCCGCCCAGCCGCCCGTCGGCGTGAATGACCCGCTGGGCGGGAACCACCAGGAAGAACGGGCAGGCCCGCATTCCGGCTCCCACCGCCCTGGGTGAGAGGGCCAGCTCACGCCCCAGGGCCGCGTAGCTGGTGGTGCTGCCGAAGGGAATGCGCCGCACGCGCTCGTACAGGGCGATGCGTTCGGGGGAAAAGCCCCTGTAGTCGAGGTCTATGTCGAGGAATAGCTCGGCTTCGCCCTCGAAGTAGCGCCCGACCCCGGCGGCCAGGTGCTCGAGCAGGGGGTTGCTGTGCTCGGAAAAGTCCTCTGCCAGCACCAACAGTCGCACTGAGGTCAGGCCCCGCTCACTGGCCTCGGCGTAGAGCGGACCGAGTGGGGTGGGGATGAGCCGGGAGAACATGGCCTCCCCAGCTTATCGCGCTCTTCGGGGCCTCCACTCGAGGATTGGCCTTGGCAACGCAAAGAACACCCCAATGATGCAACTGTGTACAAGAAGCAAGTTGTCGCGTCCATGCCTCTGAATCCAGGTCGTTGCTGGGTAGATTCTCATGAAATTCTGGATTGTATCGGCTTATGATCTTATGGGTTTATCCCAGGAAAGGAGCATGAAGATGCAGCTCAGACGATTCACAAAAGCTTTCGTGGCCTCGCTCGCCGGGGTGCTATCCCTGTCGGCTTGCGCCCCCAACATTACCGCGCCCGTCGTGCCCTCACAAGCACGGGCACTCCAGGCTGATTTTGATGCCTGCGAGAGAAGTGTCAACGCTCGGCTCGACACCATCATCAACACTTATTACCCTGACTTCAAAAAGGGCAAGTTCGTTTCGGTGGTTTTCCCCAGAACCGATTTGGAGACGGCCCGTTTTCACCTCACCGATGGCGGCCAGGGCAAAAGCAGCATGGGTAAGCGATGCCCGCCTTCGGTCTGGACCCTGCCTCAATACAACGACCTCAAGGCCAGGCTGGGTCAGGCTGAAGCCCTGGTTGTCGAGATCGAAACGGCCAAGGGCCTGAAGTTCAACGGCCTGGTGGGGGGCAACCTCACCTACGTTGACCTCAAGACCAACAGGCTGTTGACCAGGACCTTCGAGTTCCAAAGCCGCTAGCCTTCAGCGCTCGAGGGCGCGGGGCGCTTCATTCCCAAACTCAAGCGCTTCGGGAGGAAGGTTTTCCTGCGCTTATCGGGCCAGAACGCCCTCGAGCATGAGCTCGAGGAACTTCATCATCTCGTCCTTGAGGCGGCGGTTGGGGGTGTAGGCCGCCCAGCGCAGCGCGGCCAGCAGGTAGACATCGGCGATGGAGCGGGCGATGCGCTCTAAGGACTGGTCCTTGCGCAACTGGCCCGACTCGAGCAGCGGTTTGAGGATCTCAGCCACCAGCGCTCCCAGGGGTAGCGCCTCGAAGGCGGCTCGAGCCCGCGCGGGATCGGGGTTGAGGAGTTCGTAAGCCAGCGGTGAGAGCAGCTCACGCTCGTTCTCGCTGGTCTCGGCCAGCCTCTCCCACAGGCGGCGCAATACCTCCAGCGGAGGATCGCCGCCCGCTAGTTCATCGCGGGCCTTGAGGCGCAGATCTTCCAGCAGGGCCGCGCCGTAGTCGAGCAGTACCGCCTCCTTATACGGGTAATAGTTGAAGAAGGTGCCCCTCGAGACGTGCGCGGCCTTGGCGATCTCGGAAGCGCTGGTTTGGTGGAAACCGCGTTCGCGGAAAAGATTGACCGCCGTACGGAAGATTCGCTCGCGGCGGCGAAGTTTTTGCCGTTCGCGCAGGCTTGGCATGGTATACATTGTACTCAGGTTCGTTCGGTCACACCACTTACTTTTCGCTGACCTGGGTTGGGTGAGCGGTGGTTGGGGGGCGGGCGCGGTGCGCTAAACGTTCTTCACCCTCCGTATCGAACTCCGGGCACCAGCAGCTTGCCCGCGACGGCGGCGCTCCTGGCTCCCGTGACCTGGGGCAGCACGTTGGGCAGGCCCAAAAAGCGCAGGTAGCCCAGCACCGCGAAGGCCAGCGCTTCGCGCACCTTGGAGTTGTGGCCGCGCTCCTCGAAGGTGTGAACGGGCACGGGCAGCAGCGCGCGCAGGCGCTGCATGAGGGTGTGGTTGTAAGCCCCGCCCCCCGCTACCCAGATTTCGTCGAGACCGCGCGGCAGCACGAAGCGCTCGTAGGCCTGGGCGATGCTCCGGGCGGTGAGTTCGGTCAGGGTGGCCAGCAGGTCAGGGGGGTTGAACCCCTCGGTCTCGAGCTGGTCCAGCCGCCAGATCTCCCGCCCGGTGGACTTGGGCGGCGGGCGCCGGAAATAGGGGTGGGCCAGCCAGGCCGAGAGCTTTTCCTCGTTGACCTGCCCCTTCTGGGCCACCTTGCCGCCGGGGTCGTGGGTCAGGCCGACCCAGCTTGCCGCCTCGTCGATCAGGCAGTTGCCGGGGCCGGTGTCGAAGGCCAGCAGGCTGGAGGGCTCGAGGCCACTTAGGTAGGTCAGGTTGGAGATGCCGCCGATGTTGTGGATGGCCCGCCGCACGCCCGCCTCGCCGTAGAGCAGCAGGTCGGGGTAGGGCACCAGCGGGGCCGCCTCGCCGCCCAGGGCCAGGTCGGAGGGGCGGAAGTCGGCGGCTACCGGAACCCCCAGCGCCTCGGCCAGGTAAGCTGCCTCCCCGATCTGCAAGGTGGTCTGCGGGGGCTCGTGCCACACGGTTTGGCCGTGGACGGCGGCGAGCTGGGCTACCCCGGCGAAGGAGGTTGCGGCCTCGGCGTAGAAGCGACCCAGGTCGTGGTGCAGCAGGGCCAGCTCGCGGGTCAGGCTCTCGCCGTGCAGGGCCTTCAGCAGCCGTTCGCGCAGCTCGGCGGGGAAGAGAGCCTCGCGGTGCTCGAGCACCTTCCATTCCAGGTGGGGAGGGCGTCCGTCGAGCTCGGCCAGCACCAGGTCTACCCCGTCCACCGAGGTGCCCGACATCAGGCCCAGGACCTTCACTTGCCCCCTTTGAGCTCGGCCACGAAGTCGTAGCGGTCGCCGCGGTAGTGGCTGCGGGTGAACTCGAGCACGCTGCCATCGGGGAGGTAGCTCAGGCGCTCGATGTAGAGCACGGGGTCGCCGGGGCGGATGGCCAGGAGTTCGGCCACGCGGGGGAGGGCGGCGACCGCCCGCAGGCGCTGGAGGGCCCGCACCGGGCGCAGCCCGTGCAGGTCGAGGTAGGCGTAGAGCGAATCCCCCACGGCCTGGGGATCGGGCAAGTAGCGCACGGGGAGGGCGGCGAGCTCCAGGGCCATGGGCTCGTCCTCGGTCAGGCGTAAGCGCTCCAGGCGACTGACCTCGGCGGTAGGGGAGAGGCCGAAGGCCAAGGCCTCCTCGGGGGTGGCGCGGAAGATGCCCCGCTGGAGCCAGCGGCTGCTGGCCCTGAGCCCCCTTGCCGCCATGTCCTGGCTGAAGCCGGTGAGGGCCGTGAGGGTTTGCTCGACCCGCTGGCTGACGTAGGTGCCGCTGCCCTGACGGCGGATGAGCAAGCCTTCGTCCTCCAATCGCTCGAGCGCCCGCCGCAGGGTGATGCGGGAGACCCCAAGCTGCTGGGCCAGCTCACGCTCGGGCGGGAGGGCCTGCCCCGAGCGCCACTCCCCCGAGGCCAGGCGTTCGCGCAGGGCGGCCTCGAGCTGAAGATACAGGGGCGTGTGCGAGGAGCTATTCAGTTGCAGCCTCATGCTTTGCCTAAATATACCACCTGACTACCAAAATTTCTTGGTTCGTCAGGATCCCACCAATCCACGTAAATCAGGGCATTTCTTCACAATACCACTTGAATACCAAAGCTCGAGCCACTAAGATCGGAAGGGTACGGAGTTCAGCTCGAGGAGGAGGCCCTATGCGGCGAGTTGGATGGCTCTTTCTGGCGGCACTGATTGGATCTCTGGCCTGGGCGCAGGCCCCGATGCGGGGGGGCACTTTGCAGATCGCGGTGGATTCTTCCCCGGCGGGCCTCGACCCCCACGTGGCCACGGCCTTCGCAACCTTCGTGGTGATCGGCAACATCTACGAAGGGCTCACCGAGGTAGACGAAGGCCTGCGGGTGCGCCCGGCGCTGGCCGAGTCCTGGAAGGTGAGTCCCGACGGGCTGACCTATACCTTCAAGCTGCGCTCGGGGGTGACCTTCCACAACGGCCAGGCCTTCGACTCCAAGGACGTGGTGGCGAGCTTCAACCGGGTGCGCGACCCCAAGACCGGCTCTCCCGTCGCCAGCCGCTTCAACCTGGTCAAGGAGGTGCGGGCCAACGGTCCACAGGAAGTCGTCTTCGAGCTCTCCCAGCCCTTCTCCCCCTTCCTCAGCGAGCTGGCTGGGCTTTCCATCGTGCCCTCGGAGTACGTCGCGGGCGGGGGGGACCTGCAGCGCCGGGCGGTGGGCACCGGGCCCTTCCAGTTCAGAGAGTGGGTGCCCGACACCTACATTCAGCTCGAGCGCAACCCGCGCTACTGGCGCCAGGGTCGGCCTTACCTCGATGCTCTGCGCTTCAACATCGTCCCCGACGCGGCTACGCGGCAGATCGGGGTCTCGAGCGGCACCTACCACTTCCTGCCCAACATCGACCCCTCGCTGGCCGTGACCCTCAAGAACGCTCCCGGCGTCAAGCTCTACCAGACCCAGGACCTGGCCTACAGCCTGCTGGGGATGAACGTCACCCGCAAGCCTTTCGACAACCCCAGGGTGCGTGAGGCCCTCAATTACGCCATCGACCGCAAGGCGCTGGTGCAGGCGGTGTACTTTGGCAACGGGGTTCCCGGCGGGCCGCTCTCGCCGGCCCTCAAGGGCTGGGCTTCGCCTATCTCGGCTTTCCCCTGCTACAACACCAACCCAGCCAAAGCCCGTGAGCTGCTGCGCCAGGCCGGTTACCCCGGCGGCGTGGACTTCACCATCCTGACCCTGGGCTCGGTCAAGACCGTGGTGGACGCGGCCCAGGTCCTGCAGGCCCAGCTCGCCGCCGCCGGTTTTCGCGCTAAGATCGAGATCCTCGAGCTCGGCAAATTCGTGCAGGAGTGGCGCAACTCCAACTTCGACGCCTTCGCCTCCCTCAACGGCGGCAGCGCCGACCCCGACGGCTACCTCTTCCGCACCTTCTCCACCGGCGGCTCGACCAACGTCTTCAAGTACTCCGACGCCCGTGTGGACCAGTTGCTCAACCAGGGCCGCACCGCCACCACCCTCGACGCCCGGCGCAAAATTTACGCCGAGCTGCAGGTAAAGCTGGCCTGCCAGGGGCCCATCGCTCACCTGGTCTACGGCACCCTCTTCTCGGCGGCCCGCGAGAACGTGCAGGGCTTCAAGCCCGTTCCCACCCGCTCCTTGCTGTACCTGCGCGACACCTGGCTGGCACGGTGAATGACCTTGTCCTACGTCGTACGTCTTACGCCGTACGCTCTTGGCTTTGGCGCAGGGCGTAAGGCGTACGGTGCCTGAAGCTCATGCTCGCCTATACCCTTCGCCGCCTCCTCGACCTCGTGCTGGTGCTCTTCGGGGTCTCGGTGCTGGTGTTTTTGATGATCCGGCTCATCCCCGGCGACGCCGTACAGATCATGTTGGGGGCCAACACCGAGATCACCCCGGACCGCCTCGAGGCTCTGCGCGAGAAGCTGGGACTGAACAAGCCGCTGGTGGTGCAGTACTGGGACTGGCTCACTGGGGTATTGCGGGGCGACCTGGGACAGAGCGTGTGGACGGGGGCCCCCATCCGAGACGAAATCCTGGCCCGGCTGCCGCTGACCCTCGAAATCACCCTTCTCTCCTTGATCCTGGGTGTGTTCCTCTCCGTTCCCATCGGGATTCTGAGCGCTTACTGGCGCAACTCCACGGGGGAGTACCTGGTGCGGCTGGTGGCCATCGCGGGTGTGACGGTGCCGTCGTTCTGGCTGGGGACGCTGTTCATCTACCTCTCCTTCAAGCTGTGGCCCGGCTTTCCTACCATCGGCTACGTGCCGCTGGCCGAAGACCCCGCAGGGCACTTTGCCCGGCTGCTCTTTCCCGTACTGGCCCTCTCCCTGCCGCTTTTGGCGGGGCTGTCGAGGCTGTTGCGCTCGACCCTGCTGGACATTTTGAGCCAGGACTACATCCGCACCGCCCGGGCCAAGGGGCTCTCCGAGCGGATCGTCATGTACAAGCACGCTCTGCGCAACGCGCTTATCCCGCTGGTCACGGTCGTGGGCATCCAGGCCGGCTACCTCTTTGGCGGGGCCATCGTCGTCGAGCAGGTCTTCGCCCTGCCGGGCATGGGCCGCCTGATCGTGGGGGCCATCAACGAGCGCAACTACCCGCTGGTACAGGGCACCATTTTGCTGGTCACGGCAGGCTTCGTGTTCATCAACCTGCTCGTGGACTTGGCCTACGCCTACCTCGACCCCCGCGTGGAGTACGCATGAGCGGCACCTGGAGCTTCACTCGAGGCCTCCTGCGCAACCCGTTGGGAGCACTGGGCCTGGGCCTGACCCTCTTGATCGTGCTCGGCGGCTTGCTGGCCCCCCTGATCGCGCCCTACGACCCCCTGCGACAGGACATCCTGGCCCGCCTCGCAGGGCCCAGCGCCCAGCACTGGCTGGGCACCGACCAGTTCGGGCGCGACGTGCTCTCGAGGATCCTCCATGGCATCCGGGCCTCGCTCTTCGTAGCGGGGCTTTCGGTCATCCTGGCGCTGCTGGTCGGGGGTTTTCTGGGCGTCTCGGCGGCCTACTACGGCGGCCTCTACGACCGGCTGGTCATGCGGGTGATGGACGTGTTCCTGGCCTTCCCCATCATCCTGCTGGCCATTGGCATCATCGCCATGCTGGGGCCCAACCAGGCGAACACCGCCCTGGCCATCGGCATCGTCTACACCCCGATCTTCGCCCGGCTGGTGCGGGGCCCGGCCCTGGTGCTGCGCGAGAGTGAGTACGTCCAGGCGGCCCAGGCCCTGGGCGCTTCGACGGCGCGGGTGATCGCTCGCCACCTGTTGCCCAACCTGGCCTCGGTGATCCTGGTGCAGTCCACCCTCTCGCTGTCCACAGCCATCCTGGTGGAGGCCTCGCTGTCCTTCTTGGGCCTGGGCACCCAGCCCCCCACCCCCTCGCTGGGCCTGATGCTCTCGGAGGGGCGGGCTTACCTGACCATCTCGCCCTGGACCTCGGTCTTCTCCGGCTTGGCCATCCTGCTCGCCTCGCTGGGCTTCAACCTGCTGGGTGACGTGCTGCGCGACACGCTCGACCCCCGCCTGAAGGGGCGCTAGAGGACTATGATCCACGACGCCATCCGAATCGTCCGATCCGCCGTCGATGCTGGCCAGATCCCCGGCGCGGCCCTGGGGGTCGTGTGGGCCGAGGGGGAGGCCGAAACCTGGGTCTATGGCAAGGCCCAGCTCGAGCCGGAAGCCCTGCCGCTCGAGGCCGCCATGACCTTCGACCTCGCCAGCCTGAGCAAGGTCATCTTCACGGTGCCCGAGGTGCTGCGCCTGCTCGAGGAGGGGCTGGCCGACCTCGACGACCCCCTGGGGCGCTTCTTCCCCGAGATGGCCTGGATGCAGAACGGCGAGCTGCCCAAGCGCACCCTGCGCCAGCTTCTGACCCATACCTCAGGGCTTGCGGCCTGGGCCCCGCTGTACACCTGGAATGCCGATGCGAAGCTGCTCAAGCAGCAGGTCCTGCAACACCGCTGGGAAGTGGGCGATCCGGGCCAGACGGTGTATTCCGACATCGGCTATATCCTGCTGGGGCTCTTGCTCGAGCGCCTGCGCGGCAAGCCCCTCAGCGACTTCCCGCTGCCCGCGGGGCTCACCTGGAAGCCCCAACCCGAGAACTCCGTCGCCACCGAGCGCTGCCCCTGGCGGGGGCGGGTGCTGCGGGGCGAAGTCCACGACGAGAACGCCTTCGCCCTGGGGGGCGCGGGGCACGCGGGGCTGTTTGGCACCCTGGCGGGCGTCCTCGAGTGGGCCCGCTCCGTCCTGAACGGCAGCCTGCTCTCACAGGCCGCCCTCGAGGAGATGACCCGCCCCCAGACTTCCGAGCGGGCTTTGGGCTGGGTCCTGCGGCAGCCGGGCTTCAGCGGTGGCAGCTTGTGCAGCCCGCGCACCATCGGGCACACGGGGTTCACCGGCACCGGGCTGTGGATCGACCTCGAGCGCGGCTACGCCTGGGCGCTCCTCACCAACCGTGTCCACCCCAGCCGCCACAAGGAAAGCGGCATCTTCGAGCTGAGACGGGCGGTGGGCAACGCCATCGCCGCCGAATGGAGGACAAGTTCAAAGTGAACACCGAATCCGCCAGCCCACGTTACACAGACCTCGACACTTGGGAGTCGGGGGAGGTCCTCGAGGCCCTGCTGGAGCGCCAGCTCGTCGCCGTCGCGGCGGTGCGGGCGGTGCGCGGGGAGATCGAAGCCGCCGCCTTGGCCGCTGCCCGGCGGCTAGGCCGGGGGGGAAGGCTGGCCTACGCCGGGGCCGGAACCAGCGGGCGACTGGCCGTGCAGGACGGCACCGAGCTCCCGCCCACCTATGGCTGGCCACGAAGCCGCCTGCTCTACTTGCTGGCCGGGGGTGAGAAGGCCTTGCTCTCCTCGGTCGAGGGGGCGGAGGACGACGTTGGGGCGGGCCGCGAGGCCGCTTCGATGCTGGGTGCAAACGACGTGTTGGTAGGGGTGGCGGCCAGCGGGCGCACCCCCTACACGCTGGCGGCCATCGAGGAGGCGCGCTCGAGGGGTGCCCTCACCGTTGCCATCGCCAACAACCCAGGCACCCCCCTGCTGCGCGCGGCGGATCACGCCATCTGCCTCGACACCGGTCCCGAGGTGGTGGCGGGCTCGACCCGTATGGCCGCCGGGACGGCGCAAAAGGTGGCCCTCAACCTCTTCTCCACCCTGACCATGATCCGGCTGGGCCGGGTCTACGGCAACCGCATGGTGGAAGTCGAGCTGACCAACAAGAAGCTCTGGCGGCGGGGGGTGGCGATGCTGCGCGAGCTGACCGGGGCGGCCAGGGCCGAGGCCGAGCAGGCCCTGGCCGAGGCCCAGGGCCGCGTGAGCCTGGCGGTGCTGTTGCTCAAGGGGGTGGGGCTCGAGGAGGCCCGCCGCCTCCTGAGCCAGGCCGGCGGCCTGCGGGGGGCGCTCGAGCGGCTCGCCCGACGCGGGTAGCTATGTGCTTTGGTGGGGCAACTGGTATTAGAATGGTCTACATAAATCGGAAGGAGGCAATGGGATGAGTAAACGAAGAGCAGTATGGCTGGTGGGGTTCGTGCTCCTGGGGGCGCTCGCCCTGGCCCAACCCAAGACCATCTCCGGCTACGGCAACCTGGGGGTGACGAGCGGCAAGGCCGGGGGCAGCCTGACCCTCGCCCTGGGCAGCGCGCCCCAGACGCTGTTCTACTACGGAGCCATCGACTCGGCCATCCAGACCCTGGCCAATCAGATGTTCGACGGGCTCATCGAGTACAACCTGGCCAACTACAAGATCGAGCCCGCCCTGGCGGTCTCTTGGCAGATCAGCGGGGGGAGCAGGGTCTACACCTTCAACCTGCGCCGGGGGGTGAAGTGGCACGATGGGCGCGACTTCACCGCTGATGACGTGGTCTTCACCTACGGCCAGATTGTGGCCAACCCCGAAGCCCGCGGCGGGGACGCGGGCAACTTCGCCGGGGTCAAGATTGAGAAGGTCGATACTTACCGGGTGCGCTTTACCCTGCCCAAACCCGCCCCGGCCTTCATCCATTACATGCGCCTGCCGATCATGCCCAAGCACAAGCTGCTGGGCTTCAGCCAGGAGGGGGGCAAGGCCCCGGCGGAGATCAACAACGCCTGGCCTACCAACGTCAACCCCGAGGAAGTGGTGGGCACCGGGCCTTTCCGCCTGCAAAGCTACACCCCCGGTCAGCAGGTCACGCTGGTGAAGAACCCTAACTACTGGAAGCGGGACGAGAATGGCACTGCGCTACCTTACCTCGACCGGCTGCAATACCTCGTCATCACCGATTCCCAGGCTCGCGTAGCCCAGTTCCTGGCCGGAAATTTGGGTCAGATCAACATCACCGGGGCCGAGTTCCCCGACCTCAAGCGCCGCGAGGTGCAGGGGGCTCCGTTCAAAGTGGTGCAGTTCCGCGCCCTCTTCGGCTCGCCCCCGCACCTGGCCTTCAACTACGACGCTAAAAACCCCGAACTGGCCCGGCTCTTCCGCAACTCCGACTTCCGCCGCGCGATTCAGGCGGCAGTAAACCGCAACCGCATCATCGAGGACGTGTACAACGGCCTGGCCGAGATTCCCGGCAACGGTATGGCCCCCATCAGCGAGTGGTACTACGACACCCGCAAGCTCCTGGGCAGCTACAATCTGCAAGCGGCCAACGCCGCGCTCGACAAGCTCGGCCTCAAGCGCGGGCCCGACGGCATCCGGCTGCTGCCCAGCGGGAGGCCGCTCGAGTTCACCCTCACCTACGGCTCCAACTCCACCGCCTTCACCGGCATCGCCACCATCCTGCAAAACGACCTGCGCCAGATCGGGATCAAGGTCAACCTGCAGGGCATCCTGGCCGCCAACCTGCTCTCCACCGGGCGCGGCAAGGACTGGGAAGCTCTCGTCTTAGGCCTGGGCGACCAGCCCGACCCCGAACTGCGCACGCCCATCTGGAAGCCGGGCGGGGCGCTGTACTACTGGCACCAGTCCACCCAGCCCACCACCCCCGACGGCCCGCCGCAGTTCAACAACTTCCTGCCCTGGGAGCGCGAGATCTACGACATCTGGGAAAAGGCCGCCAGCACCACCAACTTCACCCAGCGCAAAGCCCTCTATGACCGCTGGCAGGCCATCTTCGCCCGTGAGGCCATGGTCATCATGATCGCTAAGGAGTTCGCCGTGGGTGCGGTGTCCAACCGCTACGGCAACTATGTCTACAGCCTGGGCGTGATCCCTGGCTACAACCCCGTACCGCTGATGTTCCAACGCTAAACGCGGGCAGAGGGTTCAGGGGCAGGGCTCCGAGGATGCACCCCGGCCTGTTCCCTGAACCCTCACCCCCAGATCCTGCTTTATGTGGATTTTCGTTTTCAGACGCTTTTTGGTGGCGGTCCCCACGCTGCTTTTGATCTCGGTGCTGGTCTTTGCGGTGATCCAGCTCCAGCCGGGGGGCTTTCTGGAGAACATGCTCGAGGACCCCCGCGTCTCCCGCGAGACCGTCGAGCGCATCCGTCGGCAGTACCTCCTCGACCAGCCGGTGTGGGTGCAGTACCTCAACTGGCTCTCCGGGGTGGTGCGCGGGGATTTCGGCTACTCTTTCCTCAACAACCGCCCCGTCTCCGAACTCATCTGGGAGCGGCTGGGCTGGACGGTGTTCCTGGCGGTGCTCACCATCTTCGCGACCTGGGTCATCGCCATCCCCCTGGGCATCTACACCGCCCTACGGCGCCACGGCTTGGGGGCCACGCTGGCCAACTTCATCGGCTACTTCGGCCTCGCCACCCCCGACTTCCTGGTGGCGCTGCTGCTGATCTTCGCCGTGCTGAGCGCCGGGGGCACCAGCGTGGGTGGGCTCTTCAGCCCGCAGTACATCGATGCGCCGTGGAGCTGGGCGAAGTTCGTGGACATGCTGGGCCACCTCTGGATTCCCCTCATCGTCATCGGGCTCGACGGCACGGCCAGCATCATGCGGCAGATGCGGGCCAACATGCTCGATGTGCTCTCGCAGGACTACGTGCGCACGGCGCGCTCGAAGGGGCTGGCGGAGCGGGTGGTGCTGTGGAAGCACGCGGTGCGCAACGCCATCAACCCCCTCATCAGCATCGCCGGGCTCTCGCTGCCTAACCTCATCTCCAGCACCATTATCGCCTCCATCGTGCTCAACCTCCCCACCATCGGCCCCTTCCTCTACGACTCGCTGCTCAACAAGGACCAGTACGTGGTGATGGCCCTGCTGATGATGTCGGCGGTGCTGCTGATGGTGGGCAACCTGCTGGCCGACGTGGCGCTGGCCTGGGCCGACCCGAGGATCCGCTATGAGTAGCCAGGCGATTCACAAATCCTGGGTTGACCGCAACAGCCCGCTCTACCTGGCCTGGCGGCGCTTCCTCAAGAACAAGCCGGGCGTGGTGAGCCTGTGGGTGCTGGCAGTGCTGTACCTAATGGCGCTTTTCGCCGGTTTCCTGGCCCCCTACAACCTCACCACCCAGCACCCCGACGCGGTGTACCAGCCGCCGCAGCGCGTCCATATCGTCCACGAGGGACGGTTGGTGCGCCCCTTCGTCTACCAGATGAAGAAGGAGCGCGACCCCGTCACCTTCATCAACACCTTTGTCGAGGACAAGACCCGTCCCACGCCCATCCGCTTCTTCATCCGTCAGGGCGAGCCCTACAGCTTTTTAGGCATAAAGACCGACCTTCACCTCTTCGGCGTGCCCTACTCCGAAGGCTACTTCTTCCCCCTAGGCACCGACCAGTTCGGGCGGGATTTGCTCTCGAGGATCCTCGTCGGCTCGCAGGTCTCGCTCACCGTGGGGGTTATCGGGGTGCTGATCTCCTTCGCCATCGGCATCCTACTGGGCGGCATTTCGGGTTATTTTGGCGGCTGGATCGACACTGCCATCCAGCGCCTCATCGAGGTGCTGCTCTCGATCCCGCGTCTGCCCATCCTCATGGCCCTTTCCACCGTCATCCCGGCCTCCTGGCCCAGCACCTACGTGTACCTGGGCATCATCGCGGTGCTCTCCTTCATCGGCTGGGCGGGGCTGGCGCGGGTGGTGCGCGGGCAGGTGCTCGGCGCGCGCGACCTCGACTACGTGACGGCGGCCAGGGCCATCGGGGCCTCCGATCTGCGCATCATCCTCAAGCACATCACGCCCAACCTCACTTCCTACCTCATCGTCACCGCTACGCTGGCCCTGCCCGGTTACATCATCGGCGAGTCGGCGCTTTCGTTCTTGGGACTGGGCATCAAGGAGCCCATGGCGAGTTGGGGCCTCTTGCTCAAGGACGCGCAGAACTTCCAGTCGCTCAACCTCTACCCCTGGCTGCTGACGCCCGGAATCCTGATCTTCGTGGCGGTGCTGGCCTACAACTTCTTCGGCGACGCGCTGCGCGACGCGGCGGATGTGCGGAGCGTGGACTAGCTCATCCCACAGTAAACATACCTTGTGGGTACTTTGCAGGGGGTCAAACGCTCTCAAGGATGGTTTCAACCGCCTGGATCTACCCCCGAAGCTAAGCGGTCGGCCAGCAGCAGGGCCTGCTCGAGCGGCCCCCTCTGGGGCGGCTGGTAGCCCTCGGGCCGCCCGAGTTCCACGAACCGTTCGCTCAACCCGCCCCAGACCCCCGCACTCCGGACCCCGCTCTGGGCCTGAAGCTCGCGGACGAGCCGGGAGCCCAGTTCGTGCCACCCCTGTAGGAGCGCCGCTACCCGCGGGTCGGTCGCGACCTCAAAGGCCCATGGGGCCAGTTGCCCATAGCCGCCCGCGGTCTGTCCCCTGCCCCACTCCAAAGCTTCGCGCACGCTCGAGAAGCGCTCCTGGGCCTTCTGGGCCAGCGGGCTCGCCTGCCCGTTCTCCCAGTCGGCCAGGGCCAGCCGCAAGATCTCGAGCCCCAGCCAGCTTCCCCCGCCCTGCTCGAGCGGGAAGCCCCAGCCCATGCGGCGGCATAGCCGTCCGTCCGGCCCCCGGGCCAAAGCGATGCAGCCGGTGCCCACGATGAGCAGCACCCCCGGCTCCCCGGCGAAGTAGGCGCCCAGCGTCAGGGTGGCGTCGCTCTGGGCCTCGAGCCGTGCGTAGGGGTGGGGAAAGCCCTCGAAGGCCCGCACGTCCTCGGGCGTGGCCAACCCCGCCACCCCAGCGTGAACGGCGCAGCTCGCCAGATCGGGCTCGAGCCCGGCCTCTCGGAAGGCGGCCTCGACCGCCACCCGCAACTCACGGTGGGCGGCCTCGAGGCCCACCTGCCGCGGGTTGGCGCTCCCCGCCGTGGCGGTGCCCAGCGTCTGGAGGCCCTCCGACCCCTTCTGCGCCAGCACCGCCCGGACCGCGGTCCCCCCGGCGTCCACCCCCACGCGGTACAGGCTCATAGCTCGCGGCTGTGCGGGCGGTAGCCGCGCCAGGGCACGAAGCCGATCTTGCCGTAGAAGTCAGCCAGGGTAGTCCAGTCGATCACCATGCGCCCCATGCCCAGTTCCTTGAGGTGCTGCACCCCGTAGCACAGCAGCGCGAAGCCCAGCCCCTTTCCCCGCAAGGCCCTGGAAACCCCGATGGGGCCGAGGCCGCCGTAGTTGGGCCCCAGCGCTTCCCGCCAGTAAATCCCCGGCCCGATGCGCCTGGAGCCCCGGTGGTAGACGTGGGCGAACCCCCAGATGCTCCCCTCCCCCTCGAGCACCAGCACGTCGGCGGGGGTGGGCTCGACCTTCAGGCGTTGCTCGGTCTCGTACAGCCAGCGTCCCGGAAAGGTGGCCTCGAGGAAGCCCAGCAGGCCGGGGACCTGCTCTGGTTGGCAGGGCCTGATCCTGAACCCGCTCGCCTCGAGCGCCTCCCGCGCGGCGGTGGGCAAGGCGTAATCGGTCAGGTCACGGATGAAGTCCTGCTCGAGGCCCCCTGCCTCGAAGCCCAGAGCCCGCAACAGTCCGGCTAGCGCCGCGTCCTCGACCGGCACGCCGGGGAAGAAGTGGTTGGGGTCGCCGCCGTACTGCACGCGGGTAAAGCCCTCGGCGCGAAGGGTGTCGAGGGCGTACTCGAGCAGTTCTCGCCCCACGTCCTGCTCCCGCCCCGGCTCGACGAGCAGGAAGCTGATCCAGGCGTTGTGCGGGTTCTGGTTGGCCCAGGAGGGCGGCGAGGGCGGCGTCTTGAGGCTCACCGCCCCCACGACCCGGCCCCCTTCCTCGAACACCCGCGCCAGGTCCGCCCGGAAGTGCCGCGCGTCGCCTGCGGTCTGCTGCTCCCAGAGGGCCTTGTCCAGAGGGAAAAGCTCACCCCAGCGCCGCCGCCAGAGCTCGAGGAGGGCCGTCTCGTCCGAGGGTTGCCAGGTGCGAAGCATGTGTATCGAGCATATACCAACTGAGGACCAATTAGCGCTGGAACGGCGCTGAATCGAGAGAAAACGGCACGCTATGCCCCGTAGGGGACCCAGATGTTCTTGACCTGCGTGGCCTGCCGCAGGATCTCGTCCATGCCAGGCAAGGGGCCGCTCTCGGGCAGGGTCCAGGTGCGCTTCATGTTGCCGGCGCTGGCCTTTTCCACCATGGCCCGGCCCGCCTGGGGCCCGGCGTACCACACCACGTCCACGTCGTCGTGCTCGGCCAGGGTCTTGGCGAGCTCGTCGCGCTCGCCGGTGACGATGTTGAAGGTCCCGGCGGGCACGTCGGAGGTCTCGAGCACCTGATACAGGTCGGTCGCGCTCAAGGGGTGGGCAGGGGAGGGCACCACCACCAGCGTGTTGCCCATCGCCAGCGCGGCCCCGGCCAGCGTGGCGATGGCGAGCAGGGGCTGGTCGTCGGGGCAGAGCAGGCCCATCACGCCGATGGGTTCGGGCACCGCCAGGGTGACGTTGCGGATGGGGGTGTTGTGCACCACGCCGTCGTACTTGTCGGCCCAGGCGGCAGCGGTGAAGAGGGCCTGGATCGCGGCCTCGACCTCGGCCATGCCGTCCGCGCCGGTCTGGAGCTCGAGGCGGCGCGCGAACTCGAAGGCGCGGGCCTCGAGGTTCTCCGCCAGGAAGTACAGAATCTGCGCCTTGTTGTGCCCGGTGGTCCTGCGCCAGCCCTCGAAGGCCCCTCGAGCCGCCTCCACCGCGTTGCGGATGTCCTTGCGGTTGCCCAGCCCCACCTCGGCAATCAGGTTTCCACCGGGTCCATACACCGCCCTGCTGTAGCCGCTGTCGGGGCGAACCTGCTTGCCGCCGATGAACATCTTGGCGGTGCGGTCGATGGGAGGGAAGCCGAGGGTCGAGGGTCGAGGGTCGGGGGCCAGGGTGTCTTGCGTCTTACGTTTTGCGCTTTGCGTCTTGCGTTCGGCGTTTGCCGTCGAGCGTTCGGCTTTCTTCACGTACTCCCACAGCCCCTCCTTACCCCCCTCGCGCCCGAAGCCGCTCTCGCGGTAGCCGCCGAAACCCGAAGCGGCGTCGAAGAGGTTGGTGCTGTTGATCCAGATGGTCCCGGCCTTGACCTGCGTCGCCACGTCGAGGGCGAGGTTGATGTCCTCGCTCCAGATGCTCGCCGCCAGCCCGTAGCGGGTGTTGTTGGCCAGCCTGACCGCCTCCTCGGGGGTGCGGAAGGTCATGGCGGCGAGCACCGGGCCAAAGATCTCCTCCTGCGCGATGGTCGAGGCCGGGGCGACGTTGGTGAAGAGGGTAGGGGGGTAGAAGCAGCCCTCGGCGGGCACGGCCCAACTGGGTTGCCACAGCTCCGCTCCTTCCTCTACGCCCTTCTGCACGAGTCGCTGGATCTTCTGAAGCTGCACCGGTGCCACGATGGCCCCAATGTCCACGGCCTTGTCCAGGGGGTCGCCCACCCGCAGCTTTTCCATGCGGGCGCGCAGTTTGCGGTAAAGCTTTTCGGCCACGCCCTCCTGCACCAAGAGCCTGCTGCCCGCGCAGCAGACCTGCCCCTGGTTGAACCAGATGGCGTCCACCACGCCTTCGACGGCGCTATCCAAGTCGGCGTCGTCGAAGACGATGAAGGGCGACTTGCCGCCGAGCTCGAGCGAGAGCTTCTTGCCCGTGCCCGCCGTAGCCCGCCGGATGATGCGCCCTATCTCGGTCGAGCCGGTGAAGGCGATCTTGTCCACGCCCTCGTGCTCGACCAGGGCAGCCCCGGTACGCCCGTCGCCGGTGACGATGTTGACCACGCCCGCGGGCAGGCCAATGTTCTGGCAGATTTCCGCGAAGAGCAAGGCGGTGAGCGAGGTGAACTCGGCGGGCTTGAGCACCACGGTGTTGCCCATCGCCAGCGCGGGGGCGATCTTCCAGGCGAGCATCAGCAGCGGGAAGTTCCAGGGGATGATCTGGCCCACCACGCCCACCGGTTCGTAGCCCGAGAGCTCACTCTCCATGAGCTGCGCCCAGCCCGCGTGGTAGTAGAAGTGCCGGGCCACCAGCGGGATGTCGATGTCGCGGGTCTCGCGGATGGGCTTGCCGTTGTCGAGGGTCTCGAGCACGGCGAAGAGCCTCGAGTGCTTCTGCACCTGCCGGGCCATGGCGTAGAGGTAGCGGGCCCGCACGTGGCCGGGCGTCTTGCTCCAGGAGGCGAAGGCCTTGCGTGCGGCCTTCACCGCCTCGTTCACGTCGTCGGGGCCGCCCTGCGCGACCTCGGCGAGGTGCTTGGCGTTGGCGGGGTTGATGGAGGCGAACCACTCCTGGGTGGAGGGATCGCGCCACTTCCCGCCGATGAACAGTCCGAAGCGACCCTTGTGCGCCTCGATCCACTCGAGGGCGGGCTTGGCGGCTTCGGGCGCGGGGCCGTAGGGGAGGGTCTCGAGGAGTTCAGTGACGGTCATAAGCTCCTTTCGCAAGGGTATGGCGCAGGCTCTTTAGCGACGCGCAATGCGCCATACGCGGCTTTATCCCAGTGGCTGGTACTGCATCGAGGCGTAGCGCCCGTAGGCGAAGTGCTCGAGCTGGCGCTCGATGTCGTTGAGCAGGGCACTGGCGCCGATACGGAAGAGGTGGGGCTGCATCCACTCCTCGCCTAGCTCCTCCTTCATCAGGATCAGCCAGTCCAAGGCCTGCTTGGCCGTGCGGATGCCCCCGGCGGGCTTGAAGCCCACCTTGTAGCCGGTCTGCTCGTAGAACTCGCGGATGGCCCGCACCATCACCAGGCTGTTTTGCAGCGTGGCGTTGACCGTCTCCTTGCCGGTGGAGGTCTTGATGAAGTCCGAACCCGCCTGCATGCACACCATGCTCGCCCGCATCACGTTCTTCAGCGTGCCCAACTCGCCCACCGCCAGGATGGCCTTCATATGAGCCGGGCCGCAAGCAGCGCGGAAATCCTTCACCTCGTCGTAAAGAGCCTTCCAGTTGCCGGTGAGCACGTGACGACGCGAGATCACGATGTCGATCTCCGTAGCTCCCGCCGCCACCGAGGCTTCGATTTCCTTCAGCTTGAGGGCGTGGGGGTTGAGCCCGGCTGGGAAGCCGGTCGAGACGGCGGCAACGGGGATGCCCGTACCCTTCAGCGCTTCGACGGCAGTGGGGACCATTTCGTGATAGACGCACACTGCCCCCGTGGTGATGGGCCTATTTGCGATCCCGAGCGCCTGCATCAACTCCGGCCTCAGGGGCTGGCGGGCTTTGGCGCACAGGCGTCGCACGGTACCGGGCGTGTCGTCCCCCGAGAGGGTGGTGAGGTCGATGGTGGTGATGGCGTGCAGCAGCCATGCCGCCTGCCACTCCTTCTTGACCGTGCGCCGGGTGGGAAGGGTCGCCGCCCGCCGCTCGATGGCGCTGCGATTGACCAGCGCTCCCTCGACCGCCGAGAGGTCGAAGGGGGTGCCGGGGTTGCGTTCATGGGGGTAGGAGGGGGTTCTGGAGAGTGTGACCATTGTCACCTCGCAAACAAACGAGTGTTGGGATTATACCCCCGGCTTCAGGACCGCAGAGCGCGGCTGGTCACGATGGAGGGGTGGGCCCTGGGGCTTTATCACGAGTGAATGCGCATAACTGCGAGCATGAAAATGTGGGCCCAGAAGCCTCCGGGCAGGAGCAGCCACAGCACCGCGAATGCGATCAGCAGGACGAGATCGCGCCTCGAGACCGACTTCTTGTTCAGAAGCCCCACGACTCCCTGAATGCTCTTGCCTGTGGCGACGACGTAACAGCCCATCCCGCGGGTGGTTTGTCACGGGTTCTTCCATGCTTCGCTTGTAAGGCACTTGCAACGAGCAAGGCAGGTAGTGAGGGCTATGGATGGGCTCGAGCTTTTACCGTGAGGCAGTTAACGGGGAGGGTAGAGATCATCCCACGTTTCGCTTTCTGAATAAGTGATTCTTAGTTCGAGGTATTCTCGGCTAAGGTCTTCTATGTAAAGAGTACGGGCCAGCACGACATCAAAGGTCTACCGAGTGCTCGGAATTCCCCAAACCGTGGTGTACCAATAGTTTTGTTGGGCATAGGGTGGGTCGGGCATCAGGAACTTATTCCTGCCCCGTTCCACGAGCTTGTTCATCACCTCGGTCCAAAGGATGTTGATCCGTTCCTGATCGCTTGAGCCAGGCCCTACATACTCAAAACACACGCTTACCAACGTACTATGCTTAGTACCTCCACAATCAATCTCGGTAAAGTCCTGTGAAGTGAGTTGCTCGGCAAGATAGAGAGCGATCTTTCTGAGATCACCACTCCTTAGCACACGTTCATCTAGTTGCTCCATAGAGACAGCTCTTTCTTGGGTCTGAGGATTACGTCCCAACTTGCAGCCAACGAGAATCAAGCACATGATCGCTGCTACTATGTACATGCATTGACCATTGCGACGGTTCATTCGTATGCCTTTGCTGAGTCCTGATGCCACGCGACCCAGATATCCGTTAGATTCTTGGGTGCCAAGAACCATCGCTCATACTGTTCGTGTAGGCGCTCGAGAGCTTTAAAGATGTTTTGTACCTGGCTGCTCAGAACCATCTCACGCATCTTCTGAACTGCCCGCCGCTGGTCAGGCTCCTTTTTGGCAATCCCTGAGAGGATGCTGAACACTGCCCTGAACTCCTCGCGCCCGGTGTCAACTAAACGATAGTTGGGGTTGGCTTCGTTAGCTTTGTTCCAGTCGTCAAACGCTTTGCCGATAAGGTAGCCGATCTCCTTCCGGTAAGGCTCGATCACGCGCTTTTCTAGCTGGTCGGTGCGTTTGCTGCCCACGAAGCGGTTATCGCTGGCAGCAAAGGCCACAGGGGCTTCGGGGTTGGCACTGCCTTTGGCTCCGGCGAAGAGGGTGCCGTACTCAGGGTTCTGCTGCAACAGAATAGACGTGTAAGTCAAGATGGTGTGCTCGGCGGCTGTGGTCAGTCCGGTACGGATGAAGAGCCTGCGGGTGTCCTCCGGCATCGTGACGAGGGTCCGGTAGAACTTTGGGTTGCAGAGTAACTCGAGGAACTGTCCACACCCAGCCTTCAGGTTCGCGGCTGCTTCTTTACCGAAGCGCTCAGCGACCCAGTTATAGACCCAGCCGATCTCGAGGAGACCAATCCCTAAGATGATAGAGGCCCTGATGTGGTCGTTAATGGCCTCGGTGATGCCGTTGATGAAGCCCTTCCCGATGAGGCTATGGGCTTTCGATGACCCCATCGGTGTAGCCCTCACCGGCCCGCTCCACAAGGTCGCCGCTGTAGTGCACGTGGGTGCTGCTGATGCGGCGGCCGGGGTCGGTCTGTTTGGCGTTGAAGTCCTTGAGCTTTTGCAGGGTTTTGGCGTCGATGCCCGGGGCCTGGAATGTGACCACGTGCCCCACGAACTGCGGCATCTCGCAGGCCACGGTCTGGGCCAGGGCCCCGCCCAGGCTGTGGCCGGTGACCCAGGGCTTTCAATCCAGGCCGAAGATGTTTTCATGGTTCCTAATGCCGATTTCCAGATGTTTCTTGATGGTGAGAAGCATCTGCTCGAGGCGCTCCGGGGATAGCCTGCGCCGGCCATGCTCTTTGACGAACTCGCCCACTGTCTTCCAATCCCGGGCCTCTAGCATCAGCTCAACCTCCCGGAGGAAATCCTTCTTGGTTTGTTGGCGAACGGAATGGGCCATTTCATCAGCAACAGAATCTAATTCGGAGAAGTCCATTCCTTCGCTAAACCAAGTGGTCACGAAAGAATGAAATAGCGGAAACTCGGTTTTATCCATGGCAAACATCCTCACTTTGCGCTTGGGAAGCCCGTAAGTATGTAGAAACCGAGGGGTTTGTCCGGTGCTTTTTTCAATATTAGGACAGACTTTTTCAATCCTCCTTGCACACGTTTCGAGCCTTCTTGCACACTGCGCCCTACCTCGAATGAGTGTTCGAACTCTAGCCTTAGCGGCTGGTCGGGCAACTTGACTTTGTTATCCAACCACTCGACTATCTTATCTGCATGACTGCGTATGTTCTCCAGAACAGCCCTTGTTGCCGTGGCTTTATTCGGGAACGTCGAAGCAGCTTCAACTCCTTCACGAATAGCCCGTTGGATCAGCTCCTGATCCTTTTTTCCTACATGCTTTGCTAATAAATGCCCGCCCAGCTTCTCCATCTCGTCCAGCACGTCATCCCCCAGCCGCCTGATGTGGTCGGCGGTGACCCTGACCGAGCGGTACTTCAGCACGTTCCTGACCTTCTCCGTTAGGGTCGCCAGGGTGGCCTCGGCCTGCCTGACGCTGCCTGGGTCGAGGCGGCGGATCACCCCCACGGCCTGCTCGGCCTGGTGGACCAGGCTCCTCAGCCGCTCGAGCGCCCGCGCCCCCTTGGCGCTCTTCGCCGCCGCGTCCCCCACGTAGGGCAGCATCGAGACCAGCGAGAGGCCCGTGCCGACGAAGTCCCCCCGGGCTGATCGCCGCGCTGATGCCGTCGGAGATGGGGGTGGGGTCTACGATCCCGGCGATCTCGAGGGCCATCTGGCGGTTGACGCGCTGGAGCTGTTCACGCGCGGCGGCTAACTCAGCCGCTTCCTGAGGCTTCAGTGGCTTGCACTGCACGGCGGGTGACGCTTGGGCAACTGCGGGTTGGGGTTGGGACTCCTGCTCCTCCCCCCGGTAGGCCCGCAGCAGGCTGGCCTTCAAGCCCTCGGCCCTTCCCAGGAAGCTGAGGACGGCCTGGAGCAGGGGCATTTGCGTGGCCGCTTCAGCTTTGTGAAGGGCGTGGGCTACTTCGGCAGCGCT
>NZ_QWLA01000034.1 GCF_003574095.1 Calidithermus roseus | reverse complement strand
GGGAAACCCCCTCGGCCCCCGAGCCCGACTTGAGCTGGGAGCCCGCCGAGCCCAGCATTCCCCCAGCCCCCTCTTGGCCCCTGCCCAGCGAGCCCGCCAGGTCTGCTTTGGCAGAACCTACGCCCGCTCCGGCCTGGGAGATGGCCGCACCCGTGGCTGAGCCCGAAGTCGAGCCGGGCCCCGAACCCGAAGCCAGCCTGCCGCCTGTGCCCGAGCCCGCTCCTGCGGCCATGCCCGACCTACCTCCCCTGCCCAGCTTCGAGCCTCCTGCCGAGCCCGCTGTGGCCGCAGCTCCTGTGCTCGAGCCCATGCCCGCACCGGTCCCTGCGCCGGTGACTCGAGTCCAGTTGCGCCAGCGCCTGGTGAGCCTGGCCGCCGCCCGCGAAGCCGCCGAGACCCTCAGCCAGGCCTGGCGGCAGGAGGTGGGTCTGTCGGCCTTGCTCTATCGCGCTGCCGATAAGGCCCTGTCCGACCTCGACATCGCCCAGCCCGCCCTCAAGGGCGAACTCGAGGACGACGCCCTCAAGGGCTACCGCGTGGCCTCGGCCCACACCCTGCGTGGCACCCTGGAAAACCTGGCCGCCGCCCACGAATCCGCGGAGGGCTTGGTAGTGCTGGCCCTCGAGGGCAGCGACGTGGTGGTCTTCCCCGGTGCCGAGGTGCTTGCCCTCTCCCAGCCTAGCGAAGGCCAGGCCCTGCTCTCCTATAGCGGCAGCCTCGCCGTCGAGCAAGCCAGGGCCCTGCTCGAGCGCGTGAGCTACTACCTCGAGCGCCCCATCCTGCTGGCCTGAGCCGGAGTGTCGCCAGGGGTCGTACGGCTTACGTCCTGCGTCGTACGCGAGACGTCGATGGCCGAACACCGTTCGTAGTTTGTTTGTAGGGGCGAGCCGGTAGCTCGCCCTTTTGCTATCCCCCTCCTCGCCGGCGGGGAGGATCGGGGAGGGGTTCCTTCCCCACACGCCACAAGCCCACCCGTGGCCCTCGGCCTCCCCTCCCTACCTCCGCCTTCTGCCCCGCCGGTTCTTGCCCGCCGTGGTCGGCTCAGGCAGCCCCTTCATGCGGGCTTCCAGCGAGCGGATCTGGTCGCGCAGCTCCATCGCGCGCTCGAAGTCGAGCTCTTCCGAGGCCTTCCACATCTCCAGCTCGAGCTGCCCCAGCGTTTCGGCCAGCGCTTCGGGGTCCTCCAGCAGCGCCTCGGCGGCGGCCTCCTCGTAGTCGTCGGGCCGGATCACCTTGCGCACGGTCTTCTGCACGGTCTGAGGGGTGATGCCGTGCTCGGCGTTATAAGCCTCCTGCAGGGCGCGGCGGCGGTTGGTCTCGTCGATGGCGGCCTGCATGGCCTCGCTCACCGCCTCGGCGTAGAGGTAGACCTCGCCTCCTGCGTTGCGGGCGGCCCGCCCGATGGTCTGGATCAGCGAGCGCTCACTGCGCAGGAAGCCGGTCTTGTCGGCGTCCAGGATGGCCACCAGGCTCACCTCGGGCAGGTCCAGGCCCTCGCGCAGCAGGTTTATGCCCACCAGCACGTCGAAGTGACCCAGCCGCAGGTCGCGCAGCAGCGCCTGGCGCTCGAAGGCATCGAGCTCGTGGTGCAGGTAGCGGGCCTTGATGCCGTGCTCGGTGAGGTAAGCGGTGAGCTCTTCGGCCATGCGCACCGTGAGCACCGTGACCAGCACCCGCTCCTTGCGTTGGGCGCGCACCCTTATGGCCCCCATGAGGTCTTCGATCTGGCCCTGGGCGGGCTTCACCGTGACCTTGGGGTCTAGGAGCCCGGTGGGCCGGATGATCTGCTCGACCACTCGCCCGCTGTTCTCCAGCTCGAAGGGCCCCGGCGTGGCCGAGACGAAGACCAACTGCCCCACCCGCTCCAAGAACTCCTGGAAGCGCAGCGGGCGGTTATCCAGGGCCGAAGGCAGGCGGAAGCCGTAGTCCACCAGGGTCTTCTTGCGCATGTAGTCGCCGTTGTACATGCCGCGAAGCTGCGGCACCGTCACGTGCGACTCGTCCAGGAAGGTGACGAAGTCCTTGGGGAAATAGTCCAGCAGGGTGTAGGGCGGCTCGCCGGGGGCTTTGCCGCTGAGGAAGCGACTGTAGTTCTCGATGCCGGGGCACGTACCCATGACCTCGAGCATCTCCAGGTCGTAGAGGGTGCGCTCCTTGAGCCGCTGGGCATAGAGGATCTGGCCCTGCTCCTCGAGTTCGGCTAGGCGCTGCTCGAGCTCAGCCCGGATCTGGGGAATGGCCTCCTTGAGCCGCCACTCGGGTGTGGCGTAGTGGGTGGCCCCCACCAGCACCACGCCGGGCAGGTCCCGGATGCGCTCGCCGCTCACCGGGTGCATCACGCTGATGCGCTCGACCTCCTCGCCGAAGAGTTCGATGCGGATGGGCTCGGTGCCGTAGGCTGGCCAGACCTCGAGCACCTCCCCCTTGGCCCGGAACTTGCCGGCCTCGAGCTGCAAGTCCCCGCGCTCGTACTGCAACTCCACCAGCCGCTCGATCAGCACGTCGCGCGGCCAGCACTCACCCACCTGCATTACGAAGCTCATGTTCCGGTAGTCCTCCGGCGAGCCCAGGCCGTAGATAGCCGACACCGACGCCACCACAATCACGTCGCGCCGGGTGAGCAGGCTGTGGGTCGTCGAGTGGCGCAGCCGCTCGATCTCGGGGTTGACCGCCGCGTCCTTCTCGATGAACAGGTCGCGCCCCGGCACGTAGGCCTCGGGCTGGTAGTAGTCGTAGTAGCTGATGAAGTACTCCACCGCGTTCTCGGGGAAGAGCTCGCGGAACTCGCTGGCGAGCTGGGCCGCCAGCACCTTGTTGGGCGCGAGCACCAGCGCCGGGCGGTCCAGGGCCGCAATGGTCTGGGCCATCGTCACCGTCTTGCCGGTCCCCGTCGCCCCCAGCAGGGTGATGTAACATTCGCCGTCCTCCAGTGCCTCCACCAGCCCCTCGATGGCCCTGGGCTGGTCGCCTTTCGCTTCGGGTCCCTGGTAACGGAACATAGCCTCGAGTCTAGCTTAAACCACCCCATTCTGTCTCCATCAGAACACAATCCCAATAAAAATCCCCACCCGAAGGTGGGGACTTGGCTCGCTTCCGAGCTTAGAAGGAGTAGCTGTAGGAGATGCGGAAGCCGTAGCTAGGAGTCTGGGTGCCGGCGGTGCTGTTCACCAGGTCGCCCCAGTGAGCGAAGACCCCGAAGCCACCGTAGGTGTAGTTGACGTACAGGCCGCGCAGCTCAAAGTTGATGACAGGGGCGGTGGTGTCGTCGGAGTAGATGTAGCCGGTGGTGTAGTCGAAGAGGTGGTTCTCCACGCCGGCTGCGGCGGAAGCGCTGCTGAGGCCCGAGCCGCTGTAGGAGGCGTAGGTGACGTTGAGCTTGGCACCGGAGGCCAGGAAGTCGGCCAGGCCCAGCCCGAAGCTGTAATAGGTCTCGCCACGGGTGGAGCCGATGGTGGAGTTGCGGGTTACGTACGCACCCGTCAGGTTGGGCTTGAGGAAGCCCAGGTTCAGAGTGTCGGTTGTGACCTGAAGGCCGAACTTCAGAGCAGAACCGCTGGCGCTGCCGCTTGCCGCGTCGAAGAAAACACCGGGCTTGACGGCGATGGGGCCAAACTTGGCGTCGAGATCGGCGTTGACCAGGATGTCGCCGCGGTCGTAGTCACCTGCGGCACCCGTTTCGATCTGGCGGTACTCGACACCCAGGTTCAGGCCCTTGATGAGGGCGTTGCTGGCTTTGCCATCGTGAGAGAGCTTGACGCCGTACTTGCTGTCAAAACGGTCGCTGCCGGTCAGCAGGTTACCGCTGATGTCGGTGGCGTTGTAGAAGTAGCCCGTCACGCTGAAGCCGGCAAAGAGGCTGGCGGTGGCGTCCGCACCCAGGCTGTTCACGACGGAGCTGGCATCTTCGTAGAAGTTGGCGTCGTGGTCGTACAGACCGCTGATGGTGACGAAGCCCAGGCCCAGGGTGGCCTTCACGCCGTAGCCGCGCTCGTTTTCGTCGTAAGGACGCTTGTTGTCACGGTTGGTCTGGAAGTCGATCGACAGACCGGCGTTGTTGGCGTTGTAGCCGCTCTCCTTGAAGTCCGGGTCGATGGCGCGGTAGTTGGCCTCAACGGTGATGGGACCGAAGGAGACGCTGGGCTGCACGTAGAAGGCCTGGTCAACGATGGCGTCGTTGGAGAAGTCCCAGTTGGGGAGGCTGGTCAGCTTGGTAGCGACGTACTCGCCCTTCAGGTTCAGGAAGCCTAGCAGCTTGCCGTTCCAATCTACTGCGAAGCCTGCACGCCCGGTGCCGTCGGTATTGCGGGTGTTGTACTCGGCGTAGTTCAGGCCTACGTTGAGGCCGAGCAGGCTGTAGACCGAGCGCACACCGAAGTAGTCGTTCACTGCCGAGGGATCGCCCCCAAAGCCCGTGCCGCTGTTATTGGCGGTGCTGCCCATCACCACGGTGACCTTGGGGCTCAGGAAGAACTTGTTGGCCTCGAAGGTCACCCTAGCCCCACGCCCCAGACCACCGGTGTAGTTGGGGTCGGCGTTGGACATGAAGTAGTCGGTGAACTTGAAGTCGTTGAAGCGGGAGTAGCGGAGGGTGAAGGGCTGACCGTCAATGTTACCGGTCAGGTTGACCAGCAACACCTGGATGGCGTTGTCTTCCAGGCGAACGGCTCCATCCTGGGTAAAGCGCAGCTGGGCGCGGGCTTCGTCGAGGTTGAAACCGCTGCCGGTGCCCACGGGAGTCCGCTTGACGCTGAAGGTCAGGATGGCGCGGGCGCGGGTGTCGCCGCCGCTGAAGAAGTCGGGGTTGTCGATGGTCTGCCCGTCGTCGTCAGCATCCCAGGTGTAGTCACCCCAGACGTTGGAGTAAAGGCGCTCGATGTCGTAGTTGGCCCCGGTGGTGTAGCTGTAGCCGTAGCGGGCGGTCAGGTTGCCGGTGAGGGTGAACTTGTACCCTTCCAGCGCAGCCACACGCTTGTCCAGGCCAGCTACAGTGGTCTCGAGCGCGCTCACCTTCTCGGAGAGGGCGACGAGGTCGGTGCGCAGGGCCGAGGCGAACTCTTGCAGCGCGGCGACGTCCTCGAGGGTGGCGTACTGACTGAGGTCAACGGCTGGCTGAGCCTGGATGTCGGCCAGGGCCTTCTCCACCGCAGTTACGCGGTCCTGCAGGGAGAGCACGTCCTGGTTCAGCAGCACCGCCAGCTCGTTGAGGGCCGAGATGCTGTCGGCGTTGGCCTCGACTTCGCTCTTGAGCGCGGCCACGTCGCCTTCGACGGTGTCGAGGCGCTCACCCAGCTCCTGGGCCTGGGCCAGAGCGGTGTCGGCAGCTACGGAGGCAGCCTCCACTCGGTCGGCCAGGTCTTGCAGGGCCTGCTGATCGACCGCTTCACCGGTGGGGGCCTGGGCAGCCTTCAGCTCGTCGATCTGGGCCTGAAGGGCGGCGATATCGTCCTTGGTGGCGGCGTTGTCCTCGAGGGCCGACACGCGCACGCCCAGGGCGGCCAACTCGGCGGCCAGTTCCTGGATGGCGTTTTGCAGTGCGGCCTTCTCCTCCTCGGTCATGGCAGTCACGGCCTCGGTGGCAGGTCCTGCGCCCTTCTCAGCCTCGAGTTGCTGCAGGAGGCGGTAGATGATCAGGGCAGCCTGATAGCGGGTCAGGTTCTCGTTGCCCCGGAAGGTGCCGTCGGGGAAACCAACGATGATCCCCCGGGCCGTGATGGCCTCCACGGCTTCTTGAGCCCAGTGTCCGGCGGGAACGTCGGAGAACTGAGCTGCGCCGAAGCCCATGGAGAGCACGGTCAGGAGACCGGCCAACATGATGACTAGCTTTTTCCTCATAAGCCTCCTCACCCCTGATGGGGCTGGAACTGTGGGTTGCGGGGTGGGAGTGAGCCTGAGGCGAGTTACCGCGTTTCCTCTCTCTCGCTAACTCTTCCCGCTTCCCGGAGGTGCAGGCAAGCCTCGCCCCTCATCGGGCTAAGCTACTTCTCACCTTGCACATCCGGCGGCATCATACCGACGTAACGCCATAAATGTCAAGTTTTTTCACGCTCTGGGGCCAAAAAGTCTTAAGCTATACTGCGCTTCGGGCATGACCTGGGCATGACGCAGGGTCAAAACCCGAGAAATTCAGTCGCAGACGGTGTTGCGGAAAGGAGGAATGGGCAGAGAATCACGGGGAGCGCAGGGGGTAGAAAGGCAATTACGATAGACCGAGTTCAAGCTTCTTTCTACCTTACGCGGCGGTGGAGCCCGAATGCACGAACGGCGATGCAGAAGGGCATATCCGGCATCGAAAATGAGAGCTTAATCTCAGCCGGTAAAGAGCGAAGGATTCCGCGGATGCCACCAGGGAGCGACCCCTCCCTCCCGTCTGGAGCAAGCTCCAGCAAGCGTCAGGCAAAGCCATCACCGTGAGGGATGGACAAACCGGGCGCAGGGTCGAGGATAAGTGAACAAACCATGCGGTGGGTCCAGAGTGCCAGACTTGGGGCCCGGAACGGCTGGGTTAGTCCTTATTGGGCTGACTCATCGGACTTCTCGCGAGAGCACCCGCGAGTCACCGCGGAGCTAGCGCGCCCGATCTGATAGAGCCACCGGCTATCAGCCATCGGTGGCTTCCGCGAGGAGTCTTCAGGCAATGTCGAGCAGCGCCCAGAGGGTGCTGCGCAGCGAGGAACTATGTGCGGAATCGTGGGATATGTGGGTTTTAGGAACGCTACCGACGTGTTGATGGAGGGGTTGAAGCGCCTGGAGTACCGGGGCTACGACTCGGCAGGGGTCGCGGTCAAGGTGGGGGGCAGGCTCGAGGTGATTAAGAAGGCGGGCAAGCTCTCGGTGTTGGGAGATGTGCTCAAGGACGAGAAGCTGCCGGGGCACTTCGGCATCGGGCATACCCGCTGGGCCACCCACGGGGCGCCCAACGACCCCAACGCCCATCCCCACACCACCGAAGACGGCCAGATCGCGGTGATCCACAACGGCATCATCGAGAACTACCTGCCGCTGAAGGAGGGGTTGCTGGCGCGGGGCCACCGCTTCAGCTCGGAGACCGACTCCGAGGTATTGGCCCACCTGGTCGAGGAGAAGTACCGGGGAGACCTGGCCCTGGCGGTGCGGCAGGTGCTGCAGGAGGTCTACGGGGCCTACGCGCTGGTGGTGGCCCACCAGGACCACGAGGAGATCGTCGTGGCCCGCACGGTGAGCCCGCTGGTGATCGGCCTGGGAGAGGGGGAAAACTTCGTGGCCTCTGACGTGCCCGCCCTGCTGCCCTACACCCGCCGGGTGATCTTCCTGCACGACGGCGACATGGCGGTGGTGAGCCGGGAGGGGGTCAGGGTCACCGACTTGCAGGGAAACGAGGTGCGGCGGGAAGTGGTGGAGGTGGACTGGAGCCTCGAGGCCGCCGAGAAGGGGGGTTACCCCCACTACATGCTCAAGGAGATCTACGAGCAGCCCCGCGTGCTGGAGAACACCCTGGGCGGGCGCTTATCCGAGGCGCGCGCGGGCGTGGAGCTGGATTTGCGTGTCGATCCCACCCGCTTCGAGCGGGTCCACATCGTTGCCTGCGGCACGGCCTACTACGCGGCCTGGGTGGGTAAGTACCTTATCGAGGGCCTGGCCCGCGTGCCCGTCGAGATCGACGTGGCCAGCGAGTACCGCTACCGCGATCCGGTGGTGGACGAGCGGACCCTGGCCATCGCCATCAGCCAGTCGGGGGAGACCATCGACACCCTCGAGGCCCTGCGCGAAGCCAAGCGCAAGGGGGCGGGAACGCTGGGGGTGATCAACGCCAAGGGCAGCAGCATCACCCGCGAGGTCGACGACACCCTCTACATCCACGCCGGCCCCGAGATCGGGGTGGCCTCGACCAAGGCCTACATGGCCATGCTGGGCGCGATGGCCATGCTGGCGGTGTGGATGGGTCGGGCCAGGGGCACCCTCCCGGAGGCCGAGGCCCGGACCTTTCTGGGCGAACTGCGCAAGATGCCCCGGCTGGTGGAGCAGACCCTGGAAAAACGCCAGGAGATCGCGCACATCGCCGAAAAGTACCACCAGGCCGCCGATTACCTCTTCTTAGGCCGCCACATCCAGGCCCCCACCGCCTACGAGGGGGCTTTGAAGCTCAAGGAGATCAGCTACATCCACGCCGAGGCCTACCCGGCTGGCGAGATGAAGCACGGCCCCATCGCCCTCATCGACGAGCGCCTGCCGGTGGTGGTGCTCACCACCGAGAGCCCCATCTACGAGAAGACCCTCTCCAACATCCAGGAGGTGCGGGCCAGGGGTGGAAGGGTCATCGCCGTGGCCACCGAGGGCGACCTCGAGGTGCGGCGCTTCGCCCAGGACGTGATCTACGTGCCCCGCACCCATTACCTGCTGTCCCCCATGGTCTCGGTGGTTCCCCTGCAACTGCTGGCCTACGAGACCGCGGTGCTGTTGGGCCGGGACGTGGACCAGCCGCGCAACCTGGCTAAGAGTGTAACGGTCGAGTAATTCTGACGTCGAAGACCCAAAACCACGACCTCACGGCCCTTTTCCTTCAGACCGTTTTGAGGTACTGGTGCACCAGACCCACGGTGATCGCGCCCTCGCCCACGGCGGAGGCCACGCGGCGCACGGCGCCCTGGCGCACGTCACCCGCGGCGAAGATGCCGGGGACGCTGGTCTCGAGCAAGAAGGGGTCGCGCTGCAAGGTCCAGCCTCCAGGCCGCTTGCCCTCGCGCACCAGGTCGGTGCCGGTGAGGATGAAGCCAGCGCTGTTCATCTCCACCAGGCCGCTAACCATGCGGGTGTGGGGCACCGCGCCGATGAACAAGAACAGGGCCGCCGCCGGCAGGGTCTCGCTGTGGCCGGTCTCGAGGTTGCGCAGGGTGAGGGCCTCGAGGCGGCCCTCCCCCTGGACCTCGCCGACCACGGTGCGGGTGCGCACCTCGATGTTGCTTTGGGCGCGGATTTGGTCTACTAGGTACTGGGACATACCCTTTTCCAGCGACTCGGCCCGCACCAGCATGGTCACCTTGCGCGCATAGCCGGCCAGGAACATCGCGCCTTGGCCGGCTGAGTTGGCCCCGCCCACCACGAAGACCTCCTGGCGGCGGTAGAGCGCCGCCTCGGTCACCGCTGCCCCGTAGTAGACTCCCACCCCGGTCAGTTCTTCGACGCCGGGGGCCGCCAGGCGCTGCGCGGTGGCCCCGGTGGCGATGAGCACGGCGTGGCAGGTGAGCTCGCTGCCGTCTTCGAGCTCGACGATGCGGTAGGGGTCCTGCGCCCGCACCCGGCAGACCTCGCGGGGGGTCAGGATCTCGGTGCCGAAGCGCCGGGCCTGGGCTTCGGCCCGGCGGGCCAGGTCGGTCCCGGAGAGGCCCTTGGGGAAGCCCAGGTAGTTCTCGATGCGACTGCTGGTGCCTGCTTGGCCACCCAGGGCGTCTTTCTCCACGATCAGCGTGCGCAGGCCCTCCGAGGAGGCGTATACCGCCGCCCCGAGCCCAGCCGGGCCGCCACCGACGATGATCAGGTCGTAAAAGGGCTGGCTGGCCTGGGTCTTCATGCCGACCTTCTCGGCCAGGGCCCGCGGGCTGGGGGCCTCGAGGCTGCTGCCATCGGGAAACCAGAGCACCGGCAGCTTGGGTCTCTCCGAGCCCAGCGTGGAGAGCAGCCTGGCCGCCTCGGCGTCGCGCTCGAGGTCCAGCCAGCGGTAGGGGATGCGGTTGCGGGCCAGGAAGTCGCGGACCTGGTGGCTGGGGGCCGACCAGAGCGTGCCCAGCACCCTGATGCCCTCGTAGGGTAGCTGGACGCTCGCAGCCCAGTCCTCGAGCAAATCGTCGAGGACCGGGTAGAGGTGCTGCTCGGGCGGGTCCCAGGGCTTCATGAGGTAGTAGTCCAGGCCGATGCGGTTGATGCTGGTGATGGCCGCCTCGGTGTCGGCGTAGGCGGTGAGCAGCACCTTGCGAGCTTCGGGGTAGAGCGCCATGGCCTGGGCCAGGAATTCGGTCCCCGTCATCTGCGGCATGCGCTGGTCTACCAGGAAAAGCACCACCGGCACGCCCCGCTGCTTGAGTCGCCGCAAAGCCTCCAACGCCTCGGCCCCCGAGCCCGCCCCCAGCACCCGGTAGTCGCGGTAGTGACGCCGCAGGTCCCGCTCGACCGCGCCCAGCACTCCAGCTTCGTCGTCCACCGCCAGGATGACGGGTTTTACCTCTCGCCTTCGGCTTAGGGCTTCGTCAACCATGTCAGGGCTCCTTCACTCGGCCGCTTCATCCGGGCTCCTCTCCGTGCGTAACGGCAGGCGCACGCGGAAGGTGGTCCGGCCCGGCTTAGACTCGACCGTAATCGCCCCCCGGTGTCGCTTGGTCACGATGCTGTGGCTGATGCTGAGCCCCAGCCCGGTCCCCTCGCCGGGGGCCTTGGTGGTGAAGAAGGGATCGAAGATGCGCGGCAGGATCTCAGGGGGAATTCCGGGGCCGGTGTCGGTGATCTCCACCACCACCACCTCGCCCTCGCGCCGGGTAGTGAGGGTGAGTTCGCCCCGGCCCTGCATGGCGTGGAGGGCGTTGTCGATGAGGTTGGTCCAGACCTGGTTCAGCTCGCTGCCGTAGGCCTCGATGGCGGGCAGGTCGGGGGCGTATTCCCGACGCACCGCCACGCCTTGCTTGAGGCGCGCGCGCAGCATCACCAGGGTGTTCTCCAGGCCCTCGTGGACATTGACGTTCTGGAGCGGGGCCTGGTCCATGTAGGTGTAGGCCTTGAGCGCCCGCACGATCTCGTGGATGCGCCGGGTGCCCTCGCCGATTTCCTCGAGCACGTTGAAGGCGGTGAAGCCGCTGGTGAGCCAGGTGAGCAAAGCCGGAAAGTGTTCGGGGAACAGCCTGGCCAGCGGGGCCAACTCCTCGGGGCCGTAGCCCATGGAGACCAGCACCGGCGCCTGCTCCCAGGCTTGCTCGAGGCCGCCCTCCTCCAGCCACCTCTCAAGCTCGGCCTCGCGGTCGCCGCGCTCTACGGGGTCAAGTGCCCCCACTCGCTCCCGGCAGGCCTCGAGCTCGGTGGCCAGGTGCTTCAGGGTCACCACCTGCTCACTGGTGAGCGGGACGGCGCAGAGTTCGCGGTAAGCCGCGAGGTGTAGGCGCAGGGCCTCTTGGAGCTGCTCGGCCCCGCGCTGAGCCGCCGCCGCCGGGTTCCCCAGCTCGTGGGCGACGCCGGCGGAAAGCTTGCCCAAGGTGGCCAGCTTTTCCTGTTGCAGATAAGCTTGCTCGAGGTCGCGCAGCTTCTTGCGGCGCAGGGAGGCCTCGAGGCGGGCCTTGAGGAGCACTGGCTTGAAGGGCTTGGGAAGGTGGTCCTCCGCGCCCATCTCGATGCAGCGCACCGCGCTCTCCACCTCGTCGAGCGCCGTGATCACGATCACGGGGATATGGCGGAGCGCAGGGTCGGCCTTCATCCGGGCGAGCACCTCGTAGCCGTCCATCTGTGGCATCAGGATGTCGAGCAGCACCGCGTCGAAGGCTTCCTGGGAGAGGCGTTGGAGGGCCTCGAGGCCGTTTGTGGCCAGGGCCACTGCGTGCCCCTGCTGCTCGAGGACGTGGGCCAGGGTCATGCGGTTGACCCGGTCGTCATCGACCACCAGAACCCGGCCCCGTACCTCGTCCATCGGGGCTCAACCTCCCTCGCGCAGCGCCTGCAGGGAGGGCCGCACCCGTTCAAACTCCAAGCGTACCCGCTCGAGCAGGGCCCCGGCCCCCTCCAGCAGGCCCGCCTTGCCCCGCTCTTCCAGTTCCTTGCACAGCTCGGCCAAGCCGCGGACCCCGAACTGGGCGCTGCCGGATTTGAGGGTGTGGGCCGCCATCCGCACCCCCGCAGCATTGTCGGCCTCGAGGGCCTGCTGGAGGCTTTGAATAAGCGCCAGCCCATCCTTTAAAAAAGTCTCCACCAACTCACTCAGGAAGGCCGAGTCCCCGCCGGCGAGGGCTCTGAGCTCCTCGAGGGCCGCCGGGTCCAGTTCCACCTCAGCCGCAGAGGCTGGGGCCTCCAGGCGCAGGTGGGCCGAGGCCCTCCCTAGCACCCCCGCCAGGGCCTCGGGACGGATGGGTTTGCTCAGGTAGTCATCCATCCCCGCCGCCAGGCACAGCTCACGGTCGCCCTCCATGGCGTTGGCGGTCATGGCGGTGATAAAGAGGGGGGCTTGGGGCCAGCGCTGCCGGATGTGCCTTGTGGCCTCGAGGCCGTCCATCTCCGGCATCTGCACGTCCATGAGCACCAGGTCGTAGGTCTGTCGCTCCAGGGCTTGCAGGGCCTCCAGGCCGTTGCCCGCTACGTCGGCGCGGTAGCCCATGCGCTCCAGCAGGCGCAGGGCCAGCTTCTGGTTGGTGGCGTTGTCCTCGACCAGCAGGATGCGCAGGGGAAAGCTCTGACCCATCTGGGGGTCGAAGCTCGAGGGGCCCCGCTCGGTTTGCGGCAGGGGCCGGGGCTGCGCGGCGAACACGCCCACCAGGGCGTTGAAGAGCTGCGAGGGCCGGATTGGCTTGGTCAGGAAGACCTGGAACAGCCCCTCGGCCTCACCCAGCTCCCGGCGTCCCAGCGAGGTTAGCATGACCAGGGGCAGCGCCTTCTCATCGCGCAGCCTGCGGAGTTCGCGCGCCAGGGTGAGGCCATCGATCTCCGGCATCTGCATGTCCAGGATGGCCACGTCGAAGGGCTCGCCCTGCTCTACCCAGGCCAGGGCCTCGCGGGGGCTCGCGGTCGCCCGGTAGGGCATCCCCCAGGACTCGGCCTGCTGCTCGAGGATGCGCCGGTTGGTGGCGTTGTCGTCCACGATCAGCACCCGCCTGCCTTGTAGCTCGGGATGGCCCTCCTGCAGGAAGGCCCGCGCAGCCCGAGGGGCGGCCTCGGCCCGCAGGGTGAAGTGGAAGGTGGAGCCCTGGCCCGCGATTCCCGCGCTTTCCGCCCACATGCGCCCCCCCATCATCTCGGCGAGGCGCTTGCTGATGGCCAGCCCCAATCCGGTGCCCCCGTAGCGCCGGGTGGTCGAGGCGTCGAGCTGGCTGAAGGAGCGGAACAGCCGGTCCATGCGTTCGGGGGGGATGCCCATGCCGGTGTCGCGCACCGCGAAGTGCAACTCGTAGCCGCCCTCTTCCAGCGGCGTGCCCTCGAGCGTGACCACCACCTCCCCCTGCTCGGTGAACTTGATTGCGTTGCTCAGCAGGTTGACCAGGATCTGGCGCAGCCGGGTCACGTCGCCCACGATGGCCTCCGGGGTGCTTGGGGCGATGAGGTAGGCGAGCTCGAGGCCCTTCTCGGCGGCCTTGGCCGACAGCAGCTCTAAGGCCCCCTCCACGCACTCGCGCAGGTCAAAGGGTTGGTGCTCGAGCTCGAGCTTCTCGGCTTCGATCTTGGAGAAGTCGAGGATGTCGTTGATGATGGTCAAAAGCGACTCGCTGGAGTTGCGCACAGTCTCGGCGTACTCGCGCTGCTCGGGGGTGAGCGCGGTGTCGAGCATCAGGCCGGTCATGCCGATGATGGCGTTCATGGGTGTGCGGATCTCGTGGCTCATGGTCGCTAGGAAGGCGCTCTTGGCTTCGTTGGCCGAGAGGGCGGCGTCCTTGGCCCGCTGCATCTCGGCGAAGAGCCGGGCGTTGTCGAGGGCAAGAGAGGCCAGCGAGGCCAAGCGGGTGAGGAGTTCGATGTCCTCTTCCTCGAACTCGCGCGCTGAGTCGCGGCCATAGGCGACGCCCAGCGTGCCGACGACCTGCTCCCCCGAGTGCAGCGGCACCACCGCCGCCGAACAGATCTGGCTGTAGTCGAAGCTGGGGTTGCGGTAGTCCCAGGAGCCGAAGTCACTGACCACCAGGGGCTGGCCCCGCACCCACACCTGGCCGGAGACCCCCTCGCCTGGGGCAAAGCGCAGGCCGATGGTAGCGGCGAAAACACCGGTCCCCACCCGCTGCTCGAGGTATCCGGCAGGCTCGAGCAGCGTCACGAAGCCGTGGGGGGTCCACAAGAGCTCGCCGGCTCGGGAAACGATGTCCTGCAAGAGTTCGCTAAGCTCCAGGCGCCGCAGGAGGCCCACGGTGGTTTGCTGCAAAGCTGCCAGCAGTTCGTTTTGCCGCTGCAGGCGCTCCTGGTAGCGGCGGCGCTCGGTGATGTCCACCACGTAAAAGCGCAGCCGGCCCTCCCGCCCCGGCACGTGGCGGAACATCTGGTGATACCAGCGCTCGCCAGCCTGCACCTCGCGCACTGCCGAGATCTGGCCGCTCTGCCTCAACGTGGCCTCGATGGCCGGCAGCTCGGCCAGGAAGGGGTGCCGGGCGCGATCCTGGGGGGACTCGGGAAGGATGCTTTCGGCAGCCGGGTTCAGGTAGAGGATGTTCCCTTGCAGGTCCACCTCGAAGACCGGGCCGGGGTTGAGCTGGGGGAAGGAGGCCAGCCAGGCCAGCTTCTCCGTCTGTCGCAGGTGATCGATGGCCAAAGCCAGGTGGGTGGCCACGGTGCGGGCCACTTTGCGGTCTTCATCCCCGTAGGCCTCGGGCTTCGAGGTGGCGAAAGTGAGCGCACCCAGCACCTTGCCGTAGGCCTCCAGCGGCAGCGAGAGTGCGCTTTTGAGCGAGCCGTCCCACAGGGCAGGATCCACCCAGGGCGTGTACTTCTCCCTCTGGGTGAACAGATCGGTGAGCACGCGCAATTGTCGGCTCTCTATGACCGCACCGGGAAGGTCCTGGCCCAGAGGCACCCACTCGCAGTTGCGCGGGGCCACCGAGCGGCGCACCTCGAGCAGCGTCTGCAGGCAGTAGGTCTCGCCGTCGTCATTGGCCAGCGCCAGGGTGCAGCGTTCGAAGTCGAGCACCCACTTGACCCGGCGGATCACCTGCTCGAGCAGGCTCGACAGGTCGGTGGTCTGGGCGATGGCCAGCACCACCTCGGAGAGCATGGCGTAGCGGGCCGACTGGAGGCGGGTGTCCCGGGGATCCGGCATGTTCACCTGCTTTGCGCCAGCCTCTCGGCCACCGGCAGGTCAACATCGATCTTGAGGGCATCGGCCAGGGTGTCGTTCATGCTGGCGACCGCTGCCAGAAAAACGATCTCCACGATCTCCTCCTCGCTCACCCCTTCCTCGCGCAGGCGCTGATAGTCTGCCGCCGAGAGCTCCTTTGGGTGCAAGGAGGCCTTGATGGCGAACTTCAGGATGGCCTGCAGCCGCTCGGGCGAGACGTGGCCCAGGTCTTCCACCACCGCCGCCAGCGTCTCCTCGTCGATCCCCAGGGTGCGGCAGGAGAGCTCGTTCCAAGCACTGCAGTACTCGCAATTCCGCCGCTCAGCGATGGCGTAGAGGATGATCGACTGCAAAGACTCCGGCAGGCTCGAGTGCTTGAGGCTGGCCTGAAGAAAGGCCCAGTAGATCTTGAAGGCGGCGGGGGAATTGGCCAGCACCCGCATCCAGTTGGGCACGAAGGGGATCTGCAGGATGCGCTTGACCTCAGCGAATGCTTCGGCAATTTCCCCCGTGACCTCGTCCTCCTCCACCAGCGCCAGCCCACTCCTGAGAATGTGAACCATGATTGCAATCCCCCAGACTGCCAGTTCCTGCCCGCGGCGAATTTGTGGTAACACGCCCATTATAGACCTCCCTTCGCAGGATTTGAGCCAGATGAAGAGGGTGGGCATTGGGCTCGAGACAATAAGTAACCCCTCAGTTCGGAGCCCGGAAGCTCGTCCCTGAGGGGTTTTCTCTGGCGGGCGCGGCAGGATTCGAACCCACGACCTACTGATCCGTAGTCAGTCGCTCTATCCAACTGAGCTACGCGCCCAAATGCGTCCAATAGGGTAGCACAGGGCCTGGGGAGTGTCAACTTGAGGAAAGGCGGCGTCCTGGGGCCCGTATACTGGACCTCAAATGTCCGCCAATACGACCTCCTGGTTTGCGACCCTTTCCTCCTACTGGTTCGCTGCCAGCTTCAAGTGGTTTCTGATCCCCCTGGTGCTGCTCCCGGCCCTGGTGGACCGCCTGGTCCCCGAGGCTGAGCGGCTAGCCCGGCTGGGGTTGATCTACGCCATCACCATCGTACTGGCGCTGATTGGGCCGCCGCTGTTTGGGTATTTGTCGGATCGGGTGGGCCGGCGGATGCCTTTTCTGGGCATCGGGGCGGTGCTGACGGCAGTGGCGCTGATCTGGATGGCCTTCGCACCTAACTACTGGCATCTATTGCTGGCCTACATCCTGCTCCAGCTCTCCGACGACCTCTCTACCGGCCCTTATTCGGCCCTGATCCCCGATCTGGTAGCCCGCTCGAGGCGCGGGGTAGCCTCGGGCTGGATGGGTACCCTGCAGGTATCGGCCCAACTGGTGGCAGGGGGGGTGGGTTTCCTGGTGCTCAACCTGCAACTTCAGTTGCTCCTCATTGCCCTGGTCAACCTGGCAGCAGCCGCTTTGGTGATTCGCAGCATCGGCGAGGTGCCGGGGCTCAAGCCCAGCCTGCGCGGCCTCGCTCCGAGCCTGCTGTCCCCCTGGCGCAACCCCGACTTCCGCTGGGTCTGGGGAACGCGCTTTTTGGTGATGCTGGCGGTGTTCGCCATGCAGAGCTACTTGCAGTTTTACCTCGAGGACGTCGTGCGTAGCTTCCAGGCTTTTGGCTGGGTGCTGGCTGCTGAGCCCTTCCAGGCGGTGGCCTTCCTGGGATTGTTGATCGCGCTGGGTGCTGCGGTATCGGCCATCCCGGCGGGAGGGGCCTCTGACCGGCGGGGGCGCAAGCAGGTCATCTATTTCTCGGGAGCGGGCCTGGCCGGAGTGATGCTGCTGATACTCCTGCTTCCCCGCTACGACCTCCTGCTGGTGCTTTCGGTGGCGTTTGGGGTGTTCTATGGCGCTTACGTGGCGGTGGACTGGGCCCTGGTCTCGGACGTGCTGCGTGACCCCCAGTCCCACGCTACCGACATGGGTTTGTGGCAGATTTCCATCGTGCTGCCCCAGGTGGTGGCCGGTGCCCTGGGTGGAGCAATGGAAAGGTTGAATGCTCAGACACCCGGCCTCGGCTATACCCTGCTGTTTTTGTCGGCGGCGGTCTGCTTTGTTGCGGGAACCTGGCTTGTGAGCCGGATTCGGACCGCCCGCTGAAACAGGGTATGTTTATGCTCGTGACCAGTGTAGATATTCCATCCCGACTACGGCGGGCCTGTGGGAGAAGGTGCCTATGATGAAGCCAATCGTCTAGCTCAGGCGGTTGACGTAGCCGTGTGCGCCAAATAGGATGGCGAGCGACGAAGTGTATAAGGTATGAGGAGGCAGTTGTGAAGGCACTTCTTGGCTTATCGCGTGTCATAGACAGCCTGAACACCTGGGTCAACCGTGGGGTGATCTGGCTGGTTCTCCTGGTCACGCTGATCGCGGCGGGCAACGCAGTGATGCGCTACGGACTTAAGATCAGCTCCAACGCCTGGCTCGAGCTGCAGTGGTTCATGTACGGCTTGATCTTTTTGCTGGGGGCCAGCTACACCCTGCAGAAGAACGGCCACGTGCGGGTGGACGTGCTCTACGGCAAGTACCCGCCTAGGTTGAAGGTCTGGGTCGATCTCCTGGGCACGCTGTTTTTCCTCATCCCCACCACCGTGATCATCTTCCTCACCACCTTGCCCTGGGTGCGCGACTCCATCGCCATCCGGGAGCTGTCGCCGGATGCCGGCGGCTTGCCTTACTGGCCTATCAAGTTGGTGCTGCCCATCGCCTTCGCCCTGCTGTTCTTGCAGGCCATCTCCGAGCTCATCAAACGCATAGCCATGCTCACGGGGCATCTGGAGATCCCGCAGTACATGACCGAGGAGGAAGCCGAGGTTCAGGAGGTCAAGGCAATCGTCGAGCAGAACGATCAGAAGGAGGATAAGCAGTGAGCTTCGAAGTGATGGCCCCGCTGATGTTTGTGGGCCTGGTGCTTTTTCTCCTGCTGGGCTACCCGGTGGCCTTCAGCCTGGGCGCGGTGGGGCTGCTGTTCGGCTGGATCGGGGTGCAGTACGACTTCATCCAGCCGGTGTTCTTGCAAAATATCCCCTTGCGCATCTTCGACACCCTCAAGAACCAGACCCTGCTGGCCATCCCCTTCTTCACCTTCATGGGGCTCATCCTCGAGCGCAGTGGCATGGCCGAGGAACTGCTGGACACGGTGGGCCAGCTCTTTGGGCGGCTGCGTGGGGGCGTCGCTTTCGCGGTGATCCTGGTGGGGGCGGTGCTGGCGGCCACGACCGGGGTGGTGGCGGCCTCGGTCATCGCCATGGGCCTGATCTCGCTGCCGGTGATGCTGCGCCACGGCTACTCGCCCCGCGTCGCCTCCGGGGTGATCGCGGCCTCGGGCACCCTGGCCCAGATCATCCCGCCGAGCCTAGTGCTCATCATCATGGCCGACCAGCTAGGCGTGAGCGTGGGCGACATGTACCGCGGGGCCTTCGTCCCTGGCTTCATCCTCACCGGGCTCTACCTGGGCTACGTGGTCCTGATCAGCCTGATCAATCCCAAGGCGGTACCCGGCCTACCCGAGGAGGCCCGAACCCACCGGGGCTCCGCGCTGGCCTGGCGGGTGCTCACGGTGATGATCCCGCCCCTTGTGCTGATCTTCCTGGTGCTGGGCACCATCTTCCTGGGCGTCGCCACCCCCACCGAGGGCGGAGCCATGGGGGCGGTGGGAGCTCTGATTTTGGCCCTGGCCCGGCGCCGGCTGAGCCTGAAGGTGCTGATCCAGGCCATGGAGGCCACCGCGCGGCTGACCTCCTTCGTGACCTTCATCCTGGTGGGTTCGCGCATCTTCAGCCTGGTCTTCGTGGGCGTGGACGGCGACCGCTGGGTGGAGAACCTGCTCGAGACCGCCCTCCCCGACAACCCCATCGCCTTTCTCCTGATCATCAACCTCATTGTCTTCCTTATCGCCTTCTTCCTCGACTTCTTCGAGATCGCCTTCATCATCATCCCCCTGATCCTGCCGGCGGTGACGGGTATCATGGAGGGCCTCTACCCGGAGGACTACAAGATCGGGCTCTACTGGTTCGGGGTGATGCTGGGCGTGAACCTACAGACTTCCTTCATGCACCCGCCTTTCGGTTTCGCGCTGTTCTATCTGCGCAGCGTGGCTCCCCCCAGCCTCAAGACCAGCGACATCTACTGGGGCGCGGTGCCCTTCGTGGTGATCCAGGTCATCATGGTGCTGATCGTGCTGTTCAACCCCTGGCTGGTGACCAACTGGTTGGCCAAATAGGGCAGCTTCGTACCAGAAAGAACCCCCGCCTTTGGGCGGGGGTTCTGGTTGCTCCAGGCTCAAATGCCGGGGAAGGCGAACTGCTCGTAGCCCAGTTCGTGCACCGCCATCACGCGGTAGCTCTCGTCGCGGAACTTCTTCCAGGGGGTGTAGATCTTCTTGAAGGAGGCGTTCTTGGCAGCCTCCTCCTCGTAGATCTCGAAGGCAGCCTTCTGAGCGGCTTTGAGGATTTCGTTGGAGAACTTGCGCAGCTTGACCCCGTTCTTGAGCAGGCGCTGCAGGGCGGGCGGGTTCTGCGCGTCGTACTTGGCCATCATGTGGACGTTGGCCTCGGCTGCCGCGGCCTCGAAGGCGAGTTGGTAGTCCTTGGGCAGCTTCTTCCACTCGTTGACGTTGACGATGAAGGACAGGCCGGGGCCGGGCTCCCACCAGCCGGGGTAGTAGTAGAACTTGGCCACCTTGTAAAAGCCCAGCTTTTCGTCGTCGTAGGGGCCCACCCACTCGGCGGAGTCCACGGTGCCGCGCTCGAGCGCCGGGTAGATCTCGCCGCCGGCGATGGCCTGGGGTACCACGCCCAGCCGGCTCCAGACCTGGCCGCCGATGCCGGGGATGCGCATCTTGATGCCCTTGAGGTCGGCCAAGCTGCTGATCTCCTTGCGCCACCAGCCGCCCATCTGGGCTCCGGTGTTGCCGCCGGGGAAGTTGATCACGTTGAAGTCGCTCAGCAAATCCCTTATGGCTTCAATGCCGCCCCCGTAGTACCACCAGGCGTTCTGCTGGCGGGCGTTGAGGCCGAAGGGCAGGGCGGTGTCGAAGGCCATGGCCAGGTTCTTTCCCACGTAGTAGTACATCGCGGTGTGGCCTACTTCGACGGTCCCCTGCTGCACCCCATCCAGCACCTGCAGGCCCGGCACGATCTCGCCGGAGGGGAAGGTGCGGATTTGGAACTTACCGCCGGTGAGCTGGCTGACCCGCTCGGCCAAAATATCCGCCGCCCCGAAGATGGTGTCGAGGCTCTTGGGGAAGCTGCTGGCCAGACGCCAGCGGATGGTGGGGGCGGCCTGGGCGTAGACCGGCCCGAACACCGAGCTGGCCGCCACGGCTACGCCAGCCTTTTTCAGCATTTCGCGACGATTCATGACTCCTCCTTAGGTTGCGGCATCTGCACCAGCGCGGACACAGGCATTTGGGCACTGAAGCGGTGTTGGTAACCCCCCTCGAGCCCGGCTGGCATTGAAAGATGCGCTGTGATTATATGCAATGGGTATGGGGCTTTCAACCGGATTGAAGCCCCCGATTGCTGTGTAAATACACGAGCAGCCGGATTCGGGCCTGGAAATGGGGTCTTTGGCGGGTTTATGCCCCCCTCACGATTGCAGAGATCAGACCCCTTGCGAAAATGGGTGCAAGTTGCGTGGGCTACTGGCTATCGATTCAAGAAGCCCATTCAGGGGCTGACGTAGAAGTACGATTCGGCCACGTCGCGAGTCTGGGCCAGGTTGCGTTCGAAGTAGATGCGGATCTGGTTGTTGAACTCGTCGTTGCTGAAGGTGCCCCGGATGCTCAGGTACCCCCTGGGCTGGGTGTTGGTGTAGATGGCGCGGATGCGCTCGAGCCCGTAAGGTGAGCTGGGATCGACGAGGTAGTAATCCGTTCCCTGCCCGGGGGGAGGGAGCAGGGTGGTTCCGGCCTCGAGGTAGTAGGTGCCCAGGGTGTTGCTGTAGCCGCTGGCCTCGGTGCTAACCAGGGTGACATAACCCGGCTGAGTCAGGCTGATCACAAAGCGGATGCGCTCACCGGGGCGGTAGCTGGCCCCGGTGCCCCGGTCGGGCTCGAGGCGGGTGATTATGGGGGTCGGGCTCAGGTCGAAGCTGCCGCGAAAGCCAAGGCTGAGGCTGCCGGGGCGAACGTAAATGGTACAGGCCGATAGCAGGCCCAGCAGCGATAGGGCGAGAAAGATACGAAGGGGCGTTTTCATGCCACTGCTACCTCCTCATCCAAAAATAGGCGACTCAGATGAAATCCGGTTCATTTCTCCCTGAGCTTCGTGTGCCAAAGAGCCTTGCCTGGGCTACCGGGGAAAAGCTGCGGCGGTGGAGCGGGCAGGGACCATGCTGGGCGAGGGCCTCGAGGTGATCGGCGGTGCCATAGCCCTTGTGGCGGGCGAAGCCATAGTGGGGATAGAGCTCGTCGAACTCGAGCATCAGCCGGTCGCGGGCTACTTTGGCCAAGATGCTGGCTGCCGCCACGGAGGGGGAGTCCCGGTCGGCTCTGGCGGGAGCCCGCAGTGGGAGGGGGGTTGAGAGGCACAGGTAGTCGGTGACGAGGGCCTGAGGTGGGGGGGTGAGCTGCTCGAGGGCCCGCTCGGCGGCCAGGTGAGTGGCCCGCAGAATGCCCACTGCGTCGATCTCTTGGGGCTCGGCCAGCCCCACCCCCCAGGCCAGGGCCACCCCCCGGACCTGGGCCTCGAGGCGCTGGCGCTGCCGGGGGGAGAGGGTCTTGGAGTCGCGAAAGGGATACCTGCCCGGCGGCAGGATCACCGCTGCGGCCACCACCGGCCCGGCCAGGGCTCCGCGCCCGGCTTCATCCACCCCCCCGACGTGCAACCCCGCCGCCCACCAGTCGGCTTCCGGAACTTCCACCCCCCCAATCTACTCGAGGGTGGGCGCTGGAGGACTGGGGCGTTTGGCCCTATGGCCCGACCTTCCCGCAGTGCACAGTATGAATTGATCACGACCCGAGGAGGTGGGCTTGATGATCAGTGAAAAATCGACGTCGATCCGGCAATGGATGACCCCCGACCCCGTCTGCGTCACCCCCGAAACCACCGTGCCCGACGCTGCGCTTCTCATGCGGAAGGGGGGCTTCCGGCGCTTACCGGTGCTGGAGGGGGGCAAGCTGGTGGGCATCGTTACCGATCGTGACCTCAAGGAAGCCATGCCCTCCGACGCCACCTCGCTTTCGATCTGGGAACTCAACTATCTGGTGGCCAAGCTGCCCGTGCGGGAGGTGATGAGCTATCCGGTGATCACCATAGACGAGAACGCCACCCTCGAGCAGGCCGCCAGGACCATGCTGGAAAACAAGCTGGGCGGGCTGCCGGTGGTCTCGGGAGAAAGACTGGTGGGCATCATCACCGTGACCGACGTGTTGCGGGCCTTCGTGCATCCTGGCACCCACTGACGCCAGGAGAGCTTCCCCCGAGTACCCCTCACAGCGCGGTTGGCTGTGAGGGGCAAATCACTCTCCGCGCGCAGCGAGCAGGAGGCCGAGCGGGGGTGCCAAATGGTCCTGCTTCGGGCATAATCGAAGGGTTGCTATGGTCGTGCCGCCCACGCCTGAAAACCTCGAGAAAGCCGCTCGGATCCTGCGCTCGGGTGGCCTGGTAGCCTTTCCCACCGAAACCGTCTACGGCCTGGGAGCCAACGCCCTCGACGCGGAAGCTGCGGCCCGCATCTTCGAGGTCAAGCAGCGGCCCACCTTCGACCCGCTGATCGTGCACGTGGCGAGCCGGGAGATGCTGCAGCAGGTGGCGGCGGAGGTCTCGCCCCAGGCCGAAGCCCTCATCGAGCGCTTCTGGCCGGGGCCGCTGACGCTGGTGCTGCCCAAGGCCCCAGCCGTGCCGGGCATCGTGACCGCGGGCCTGCCCACCGTGGCGGCGCGGATGCCCGACCACCCGGTGGCCCTCGAGCTGCTGCGCTGCGCCGGGGTGCCCGTTGCCGCTCCCAGTGCCAACCCCTTCGGCTACCTGAGCCCCACCCGCGCCGAGCACGTGGCGCGGATGCTGGGAGACCGCGTGGAGCTGATCCTCGATGGGGGGCTCACCACCCACGGCGTCGAGTCCACCATCGTGCTGCTGGGCGAGAAGCCCACCGTGCTGCGCTACGGGGCGATCCCGCTGGAGGAACTCGAGCCCGTGACGGGTCCCCTGGCGTTGAGCGTGGGGGAGAGCCTCAAGCCGCTGGTGCCGGGCCAACTGCCCCAGCACTACGCCCCGCGCACCCCCATCCGCATCGCGCGGCCCGAGGAAGTACCCACCAGGGGCCGCAAGAAGCTGGGCTACCTGGCCTTCAAGGACGTACCCAGGGGCTTTGGCGTGGTCAAGGTGCTCTCGCCCACCGGCGACCTGCGCGAGGCGGCGGCCCACCTCTTCGAGGCGCTGCACCAACTGGACATGCTGGGCCTCGAGGCCATCTACGCCGAGCCCGTCCCCGAGGAGGGGCTGGGGCGGGCCATCATGGACCGCCTGAAGCGAGCGGCGGCGAAGTGAGCCTTCCTAACCCTGCCGCCGCTCGAGTTGCACCAGCCGCATCAGGGCGAGCAGGGTGAACTCCTCCCACTCCTCCGGCACCGCCTCTATGGGCTCGAGCAGGAAGCGCCGCTCGAAGAAGGAGCGCTGCTTGCGGATGCGGTAGCGGAGGTTGCCATAGGAGTCCTTGAGCAAGTAGCTGGGGTTGATGAAGTACGAAAAAGCCATGCCGATGAGCCCCGTGAACAGCCCCACTATCGGGATCTCGTCGAGCAGATTGAACAGCCCGTCGATGAGGGAAATCCAGGGGTTTTCCTCCACGGCGTGGTAGATGGGGTTGCCCTGGGCGTCCTTGACCCAGTAGCGGGCCCGCCACAGCGAGCGCAGGCCGTCGTTTTCGAAGACGCCTACGAGGGTGCCGTCTATGCGCCGGATGAAGTGCTTGGCCCCGAGGCCGATAACCCGGTCAGCTTGGAGGGTGTAGAGCGGCTGCCGCTTGGCCTTGTCAGCGAAGACCGTGGTGGCCTCGCGCAGGGTCCAGATCTTCTGCTTGAACGTCAGCAGATTTTGGCCCCTCGAGTCCTCCAGGTGCAGTTCGGGCGAGAGGGTGAAGATGGGCAGCTTGACCTGCAGGGGGTAGCTCAGGCTCATACCCCTCCAAGCTTAAAGGACGCGAGGATACGCCTTGCAGAAGCGGACCCACGGCGCGGGCCAGGGTCGAAAATCACCAGCCTCGCGCGGCAAAGCCCCTATGCTGGTGTGGATTCAGCACTATGGAAACCACGACCCGAAGCAACGTCCCCTACGTTTTTCGCCTTTTGGCCCGCGCCCATCCTGCCGAGAAACTCTCAGGGGGCGCTTTCGAGCAAGCTATGGCCATCTTGCAGGGTTCGGAGTTCAGCGGCCTGATGACCCTCGAGACCCGCACCGGGCTGCTGGCTCGCATCCTCTTTCAACGAGGCCGCCTGGTCCATGCCCTGCGCGGCGAGGTCGAGGGCGCCAGGGCCCTGGAGCAGCTTCGCGCCGAACCGGGGTTCAACGCCATTGCGCTACACCCCCTGGAGGGACCGGCGCTGGCTTTGGCGTTGGCGGCGGTGTTTGGCGAGGCTCGCTCGTTGGGGCACAGCACCGTCGTCAACGTCCCTGTGCTGCTCGAGCAACTGCGCCGGGAGGGGTTCAGCGGGGTGGTGGCGCTCGAGCTGGGCCTGAACCTCAAGGTCTGGGTCTTGAAGGAGGGTGAGGTGCTCGAGGGCAGCGAGGTGCTCGAGGGGGAGCAGCGGGGTCGCCTGACCGAACTGCTCTGGCCGGGGGCACCCATCCCTGAACTCGGCGCTGTAGAGCCCGCCGCACCCGCCAGGGCCGTAGAAACCCCACCCGAAGCGCTCAATCTCGTCAGCGCCGGTGAACTCGAGGCGCTCGACCCCGAGCGCATCTGGCAGGCCGCTCAGGAGGTGATCAACAGCCGCTTCGGCAGCCGGGCGGCGGGGGTCATGGAGCGCTTCCGTCGGGATTACGGCGGCCTCGAGCCCGCCCAACTGCTGCAAAGCCTCTCGGCTCAGATCGAGAACGTCCTGGGCAGCTACTATGCCGAGCGCTTCCGCGAGATGGCAACGCTCGCTGAGCGTTCGGTGGCGGAGAATGTCGAGGGTCGATAGCTTATAGCCGATAGCTGATAGCCAAACGCTAAACGCGGGTCGTGCATCCTGCGTCGTACGTCCTACGTCCTACGTCGTACGCAAAACGCGAAACGCAAAACGCCAGACGCCTTGGCCCTGAATCCTCGACCTTCGACAAACCACGAGCTACAGGCCACGGGCCACGACCCTCAGTTCAGATGCCGCTGGGGCAGGCGCAGGTCGAAGGGGGGAATGGCGACGCGGAAGCGTTGGCCTAGAATGTTCTGGAAGGTGTACCAGCCGCGCATCTGACCCGGTGGCCGGGCGATGGGGCAGAAACTGTTGTAGCTGAATGACTCACCGGGCTCGAGCACCGGCTGCTCGCCTACCACTCCTGGCCCGATGACTTCCTCGGGCTGGCCCACGGCCTGGGTGATGACCCAGTGGCGCGAGAGCAATTGCACGGTTTGCTTGCCCTGGTTGGTGATGGTGATGAAGTAAACGAAGATGTGTTCACCGGGGCGGCTGTGCTGGTAGGCGTACAGCACCTCCACCTCAACGCGGATGTCCTCGCGGATGGGCAGTTCCTCGTTCATTCGCTCCACTCCTTCGGCCTTCGAGGTGCTGATTGCTGAAGGGTAATACCCGGCCCGTGGATCTTGTGAATTGAAGCCCTCAGCGAGAGCGGCCCGGCTTCAGGCTCGAGAGGAAAGGCTCGAGTTCCAGCTCGGCCAGGCTGGGCAGCACCACGTCGGCCTGGCTGAGGTCGAGGTGGCGGGTGAGGAAGTTGGGAACGGCGATGGTGAACATCCCTGCGGCCTTGGCCGCCCTGACCCCGTTGAGGGAGTCCTCCACGGCCACGCACTCCGCCGGAGCGACCTCCAGGGTCTCCGCCGCTTTCAAGAATAGCGCGGGGTCGGGCTTGGTGCGCTCGACGTACTCGCGGGTGATCACCTGATCGAAAGCCTGGAGGAGGTCGTGCTGCTGGAGGTGCCCGAGCACCCAGGCGGCGGAGGAACTCGAGGCCACCGCCAGCTTCAGCCCCAGTTTCCTGGCCTGGTCGAGGCACTCCAGTACGCCGGGGAGGGGCTCGAGCCGCGCGAGCAGGCCGTGGAGCATTTCCCGTCGCTCGCGGTCGAAGGCTTCACGGTCGTAGGGGCCGATCTGGGCCTCGAGGTGGGCGTAGGGGTCGAAGACGAGGTCGGCGGTGCCCACCCAGGGGAGGTAGTCGTGCAGGCTGAGCTCGCCGCCGTAGCGGGCGTAGGTGTGGGTCCAGGCGGTGTACTCGGCCTGCTCGGTGTCGAGGATGGTGCCGTCGAAGTCGAAGATCAGGGCCTTCACCATGCCTAAGCCTAACGCCGGTTGCCGCCCCGGTATACCGGTCTGTCGAGCCGTCCGTCCCATCGCGCGCCCCGCGGGCACATAAGAAGCCTTCCAGAAGGTGTTTTGACTTGATACAACTTTGACAATTCGTAGTAGGCTAGTTGCGGTATGAAACGTACATTAGCGGCAATCCTTGGCTTGGTGGCGCTCGCCACCTTGATCGTGGTGTCCTTCGCCTTCGCCCAGGCCCCGATCAAAGTTCGCATCGGCTTCAACCCCACCCAGAACTCCGACCAGCTTCGCCCGGCGGCTCAGGCCATCGCCGACTTCATCGAGAAGGAGTTCAAGGGTACGGTCGAGGTGGAGATCTTCATCCCCACCGAGTACCGCGGCCTCATCGAGGCCATGCGTGGGGGCAACCTCGACTTCGCCTTCTACCCACCCGATGGCTACGTCATCGCCCATCGCGACGTGGGGGCGCAGGTGCTCTTGAAGTCGGTGCGCGGCAAAAGCCCCTTCTACTGGTCGGCCATCATCGTGCGCAAGGACTCCGGCATCAAGAACGTCAAGCAGCTCGAGGGCAAGACCATCGCCTGGGTGGACAAGAACTCCGCTGCCGGCTACGTCTTCCCCCGCGCCGCGCTGGTCACCGCCGGTCTGGACCCCGACAAGCTCTTCTCCAAGCAGATCTTCGCCGGCAAGCACGACTCCGCCGTGCTGGCCGTGCTCAACAAGTCGGTGGACGCCGCCGCCACCTTCGCCAACGACGACAAGAACAAGAGCGGGGCCTGGACCCAGTTCCTCAAGCCCGAGGAGGCTGCCCAGCTCACCGCCATCTTCTACTCCAAGCCCATCCCCGGCGACACCTTCAGCGTCTCCAAGCAGTTCCAGGAGAAATACCCCTCCCTCACCAAGGGCATCGCCGCGGCCATCCAGCGCATCAAGAGCCCCAGCAGCAAGTTGCTGCTCGACCTCTACCGCATCGACTACATGATCCCGGCTAAGGACTCCGACTACGACGTGGTGCGCGAGGCCCGCAAGGTAGCCGGTCAGGACTGAAGCAGCCCAAAATTGCGCCATCGGCCTCCGGGTTCGCCTGGAGGCCCTTTCTTGGGCAAAAGGGGGATCCCAGCCCGGTGCTTTGGGTTAGGCTGTTAGCCGTCAAGCGGAGTTCGTGATGATCGAAGTCAGAGGAGTGAGTCAGGTCTTCCAGACCAAGAACGGGCCCTTTCAGGCCCTCAAGGACGTGAGCATCGACATCCCCAAGGGGGACTTCGTCGCCATCATCGGACGCTCAGGAGCGGGCAAGAGCACCTTCTTGCGCACCCTCAACGGCCTGCTGATCCCCACCGAGGGTTCGATCAAGGTCGAGGGGCTGGAGATCACCCGGCTCTCCAAGCGTGAGCTACAGAAGTACCGCCGCAGCGTGGGCTTCATCTTCCAGCAGTTCAACCTCGTCACCCGGCTGAGCGTGCTCGACAACGTGCTGCACGGGCGGCTGGGCTACCTGCCGACCTGGCGGGGACTGCTGGGGCTCTACACCGAGCGCGACTACCAGATCGCGCGGGCGCAGCTCGAGCAAGTCGACCTCACCCCCAAGGAGAGCGCCCGCGTCGACTCGCTCTCGGGCGGGCAGATGCAGCGCGTAGCCATCGCCCGGGCTATGGCCCAGGAGCCTCGGCTCATGCTGGCCGACGAACCCGCCGCCAACCTCGACCCGGTGCTCTCGGAAGAGGTCATGCGCATCCTCAAGCGCTTCAACGAGCAACTCGGCATGACGGTGGTGATCAACATTCACGCCCTGGACCTGGCTCTCGAGTACGCCAGGCGCATCATCGCCTTCAAGAAGGGGGAATTGGTCTTCGACGGCACCGCCGCCGAGCTGACCGACGAACTCGTGGACGAGATCTACGAGCGAAGGGAGATGGCAGCGTGAGTGCGGCTTTGGTCTACGCCTTGCTGGGCCTTGGCCTCGCCGTGCTCCTCAGCGTGGCCAGAGGCTCCATGCGCCGCCTGATCTACGGCGGGGTCTTCGGGATCGCCATCGCCTTCGTGGCCTTTCCCTTCGTGCAGTCGCTGGGTTACCTGACCCGGGAGACGGTTTCGCCCACGCTGCTGGGGCTGCTGCCCAGATACCCACTGCTGGCGCTGGTGCCCGTGGCGCTGGTTGCGGCGGGGGCGCTGGCCCGCCGGGGTGGGCAAATGGCCGCGCTGGGGGGAATCGTCGCCGGGGCGCTGACCCTCTTCACGGGGCTGTTTCTCATCGGCCAGCCCGCCGGGCTGGTGCGGCTGATCCCCCTCGACGGGCTGATGGAGCTGCTCGTGGCGCTGATCCCTCCGTTGCTCCTGGCCCTGCTGGGTCGGAGGCGGGCCAAGCTGCGCTGGCCGCTGATCGGGGCGGGGGTGCTGCTGGGCGGGCTCGTGTTCTTCTGGCTCAACTCCAGCGGCGGCGGCCACCTCTACCTGCCCAAGATGGCGGGCTACTACCGCCTGCTGGGTGGGGTGGAACCGGGCCTCGAGCGGCGCATCGTCGAGGAGTACAACGCTGGGCTCGAGGAGCGCAACGCCATCTTGCGCGAGATCGGGCAGCCCGAGGAGAAGCCCGTGCAGAGCCTGGGGGACTTCAAGGGTCGCATCCCCCAGGAGACCGCTGCGCAGGGCTATCGCCTGCTGCAGCCGAGCCAGCTCCAGTACGGGGCCTTTGCGGTGTTCATCCTCGCGGGCTTGATGCTGGGCGCGGGGCTGGTCCAGTTGCGCCGCCCGCAGCTTCAGGAGCCCGGCGACCTCCGTTCCGGACTCATCCTGGCCGCTCTGGTGGGGGTGCTGCTCCCCGCCTTCGACGCCACCGAGTTCGCCCTGCAAAAGCTGGTCAAGGGCTGGCCTTTCCTGGTGAGTTTCATGGACAAGGCCTGGCCCCCCAACCTGACCCAGATCAACCCCAGCGATCCTGAACGGAGCATTTTCCCGCTTCAGAGCGTGCTCTCGGAGATGGCCCTCACCATCGAGATCGCCCTGGTGGGCACCTTCCTGGCGGCCATCTTTGCCGTTCCTACCAGCTTCCTCGCCGCCCGCAACCTCACCCAGGGCAGCCCGCTGATGCGCGGCCTGTTCGCCTTCATGCGCACCTTCTACAACGTCGATCGCGGGGTGGACACCCTGATCCTGGCCCTGGTCTTCGTGGCGGCGGTGGGGCTGGGGCCCTTCGCCGGGGTGCTGGCGATGGCGATCCACTCCATCGCTGACTTGGGCAAGCTCTACTCCGAGGCCATCGAGAACGTCGAGCGTGGCCCCATCGAGGCCCTCGAGTCCACCGGCACCGCCGGGGTCAACGTGCTGCGCTGGGCCATCCTGCCGCAGGTGCTGCCTTTGTTCGTCTCCTACACCCTCTACCGCTTCGAGATCAACTTCCGCGTCTCGGTGGTGCTGGGGCTGGTGGGTGCGGGGGGCATTGGCTACTTCATCAAGGGCGCAATGGACGGAGGCAACTACGACCAGATGATCATCGGGGTCATCGCCATCGTGATCGTGGTCAACCTCATCGACTTCGCCTCGAGCTGGCTGCGCAGCCGGCTGGTGTAGGGTCGCCGGTAGCCGGTAGCTACGTCTGGCACGGAAGTTTGGTGGCTTGCGACGGCTCCATCACCGGCCATAGCCCCCGCCGAACACCGCGTGCCAGGTGGAGAAGTCCCCCTCCACGAAGCCCCCGGCGATCTGGATACGGCTGGGGCTGAAGGTGAACTTGCCCTCGGCCATGGCGGCGAAGCCTCCAGCGGGCACCTCGAGCGCCAGAGCGCCCTGGAACCCCAGGCCACCGAAGTGGTAGTACAGCGGGTCGCCGTCCACCCCGTAAGCCCTGCCGCGCACGATGGTTTCGGGGTGGGCAATGGCGATGCCTGCTCCCACCCGCCCTACCAGGCGCACCGGGCCGGTGGGCAGGGCATAGGCCAGGTTGAACGTGAGCAGGTTGAAGCCGTCGGTGACCCAGAAGAAATCGAGGATCTCGCCGTTTTCCTGGGCCCCTTCGAAGTAGAGCTTCTGGTGGATGAGCTCAATCTCGTAGCGCAGCCCGTCCGGGTCGCCCCACCAGGCCCGCACCCCGTAGTAGATGGGGTAGCGAAAGTCCTGGCTGGAAAAGCGGGCCTGCTTGAGGCTGGCTTCGGGATGCCCCTCCTGCACCACCCGCAAGTCGGTGGGTGAGGGGAAGCTGAAGCCCAGGTAAAAGGTGATGCCCTGCGCCAGGGCTGGGCTGAACCCCAGCAAGGCGGCCACCAGGAGAGCGCGCATCACGCCCAAGCATAGGTCAGCCGGGTGGGGGCTGGCTGAGAGCGCTCTCACTCACCTGCGGGGGTTTCTAATGCGCTACTCTCGAGCATATGCGTTTTGCATTTGCTGTGCTCATTCTCCTGCTCACTGCCTGCGGATCACCCAGCATTCCCACGGGCACCGTGATCAAGGTCGACGGGGCCGAGGTCACTACGCCGGCCCTGGGGGAGAACGAAGCTGTCTTCTTCAACCTCGAGGTCGGTGGCGCTGCCGTGCGCCTGGATGCCTTCGCGCTGGACAACCCCAAAGCGGCCCAGCTCGAGGTCACCGTCTTCGACAGCAACCGCCTGCCCTATGCCCGCTCGGTGAGCCGGAGTTGGTTTGCCGCGCCGGGCCTGGCCGTCTCCTCGGCAGAGCGCAACCCCAGGGTCATCGATCCCACCCTGCCCTTCAGCCTCAACCTCCCGGCCAACTTCGGCAGGGCCTATGTTCGCGTGCGCAATCGCCTGAGTGAGCCCACTCGGGTGCGGGTGCGGGCGGTGGCTCGAGCGGGGTACAGGGGCTCGAGCGGGCTGGAGATCGCGAGCAGCACCCATGGGGCCCTACTCTTTCTGGGTCAGCTCGACAGCTACATCTACCGGGGCAAGGAGGCCCGGCTCACCCTCAGCTACTCCGGCAGCAGCCTGCACCTGGTTTTCGAGGTGGTGCGGGGCGGTGGTCGGGTGTTCAGGGGCGAGCCGGGGATGGGCTTCGACCTTGAGCCCGGCGATCAGATCTTCGTGCGCGAGCAGAGCAACGGGAGGCTGGCCGGATTCTGCGACCAGGCTCTGGGTTGCACCGACGGCGTGAACAGCGGAATTTATACCCTTCGGATCGAATAGCAGCCGACGCAGTTCGATGCTCGTCACCGTGGGCAGCACCTGCTGGACCAAGCACGAAAAGGGGTGATCGAGTCATGGCACCACCGATAGCCTGAGCGTGCAACAAAGGCATTGACGCTTCTTATTCGACTGGTACGGTGTTTTGGATATTGTGGATCGGGAATAATCCGAACCATAAGGGTTTTGTTGACGCAATATACGGCTTTTATAATCCAGAACACACCTCAGACTTCATTAGAAAATGAAACGCTGGCTTGAGACATCTCTCATGCTGGCGCGTTTGGTTTTATCCCCTATCTGACATTCGGTTTACGTTTATGCAGTATAGCCGGGTCTCGACAAAAGTTTGAAAGATGAGAGAAATCGCAGGCGGTTCTAAGATTCTTCTCTGAAACCCTCTCTACCCTCGGGCAGATATGAGAGGGTTTATTCGCCGCAACCTTCCCCTGCTGACATTTGCTGTGTTGATGGCTTTTTCATCGGCGTGGGCAGCTTCGACCTTCGTGGTGACTTCCACGGCCTACACCTCTTCGCTGCGCGAGACCGACAGCACCCCTTTTATCACCGCAACGGGCGCGCGCACCCGCTTTGGCATCGTGGCGGTGAGCCGCGACCTCCTGCCCACCTTGCCCTATGGTTCACAGGTGCGCCTGGAGGACCTTGGCAGTGTGAGTGGCCGGGGCCGGGGGCAGTTCGACTACCTGTTCAGGAACACGGTTTTCGTCGTCGAGGACACCATGAACCGGCGCTTTAGCTGGCGCATGGACATCTGGATGCCCAACCGCTCCACCGCCCTCAGCTTTGGCGTGCGCCGGCTCAGGGTGACCGTTTTGCGCGTAGGTCGGGGCTAAAATAGCTAAAAGCCGGTTGCAGAGAGCGCCTGCTCTCTGCAATTTTGCTGCTCGAGCCTATGCGATTTATCTGCTTCCTCGCTCTGCGCCACCTGCGTTACCGCCGCACCCAGAGTCTCATTACCCTGCTGGGTGTGGCGGTGGGGATCATGGTGCTCACCACCGCCCTGTCGTTGTTCAACGGCTTCAGCAAGGGCCTCATCGACGCCACCCTCAAGGCCGTGCCCCACATCCTCTTGCTCAAGATCAACCCCGAGGCTCCCAACACCCCGCCGGCTCTCAACCCCGAAGTTGTGGCCCAGGCCCCCTTTCTGGCGGCCAAGGCCCTGCTGACCCGGCGGGCCGAGGAAGGGCGCAGCGCAGGAGTGGATTTCGCCACTCTGGTAGGGCTAGGGGAGGGTGGGGCGGGGGTCTATCCCCAGATCGACCTGCACCAGCTAAGACCTGGCACCATCGTGCTGGGCAGCATGCTGGCCCGCAGCCTGGCTGCTTTTCCCGGCGATAAGCTCATCGCCCTTTCCATCGAGCAGACCCGCCTCACCCTCGAGGTCGTCGGCACCTTCAGCACCGGGAATGCCCTGCTGGACGGGGGCTATGCCTTTACCACCCTCGAGGACAACCACAAGCTGCTGGGCAGGCCCCAGGCCATCAGCGGCTACCAGGTGCGCGTGCGCGACCCCGACCGCGCTTACGAGGTAGGCAGGGCCATAGGCGGCGACGAATACCTACCTCAGCCTTGGCAGAGCAACTACCGCACCCTCATCGAGCAACTCGCCCTGCAAAAGCGCGTCAGTGGGATCATCGTCTTCCTGATCGTGGGGGTAGCCGCGCTGGGCATGGCCAACGTGTTGGTGCTGGCGGTGGTGGAAAAAACCCCCGACATCGCCTTGCTGCGGGTGCTGGGGGCCAGCGGGCTCCAGGTGGCGGGGGTCTTCGCCCTGGAGGGCATCCTGCTGGGCGTGGCCGGGGTGGTGCTGGGGAACCTGCTGGGCTGGGGGCTCTCGAGCTACTTCGCCTGGCGGCCCATCAGCATCCCCGGCGAGCTATACTTCCTCACCAGCCTGCCGGTGGACATCAAGGCCAGCGACTTCGTATGGGTCTCGCTGATGAGCCTGTTGGTGGTGATCCTGGCCTCGCTGCTGCCGCTCTTGCGGGCGCTGCGGATCAAGCCAGGGGAGGTGTTGAGGTGATGTCGATGGTCGATAGCCCAACGCGGGTCGTACGTCCTACGCCGTACGCAAAAGGCAAGAAATCCTCCCTCCAGCCGGAGAGGGGCAGGGGGTGGGTGGGAAAGCTGAGGGCTGAAAGCTTCCTGTTCAACGCAAATTCGGCCCCAGCCTCAGGCGAAAGCCGAACACCGCTGAGCCGTTGGCTAAGTAGAGTGAGGGGGATAGCTCCGCGGCCAGGCTGAGGGTGGGGTTGATGAAGAACTCCCCGCCCACGAGGCCCTCGAGGCCCCATAGTGCTACCCCGCCGCCAAAGACCACGTTGACGCCGCTTCCGCCGTAGGGGAAGAAGCGGCCCTGACCGAACGCGCTCAAGGTGTGCATGCCGAACTCGAAGAACCCCACCGGCCCCTGCCCAAAACCGACGTGGGCCCGCAGGCCCACCCCACCCAGGAGGTCATAGTCGCCCACCTGGAAGAACAGCGCGGGATAGCTCGAGCTCCCCAACCAGTTGAAATCCAGGCCGCCTCCGGCGAACAGGCGGTTGGGCTGATAGTTCTGGGCCAAAGCCATCCCCCACAACAGCGCCAGCAACACGAGGTAACGATGCATACAGCCCTAGCCTAGCGCCTGGAGTGGGCCAGGGCCCTCAATCCAACCTTGAGACAAGCCAGCTTGGCTATACTCCATGCATGAAACACTGGATCGCGTTGCTCGTGCTGTGCTCGGTGGCCTCGGCTCAGGTTCGGGTGGGCATAGCCTTCGACACCGGCGGCAAGAACGATCCCACCTTCAACGGGGTGGCCTATGCCGGAGCCCAGCGGGCTGCCCAACAGTTCAGGGTCCAGCTCTTCGACTTCGAGCCCGGCGACCCTTCACAGGTGCTTCCGGGGGTGCGCAAGTTCGCCGAAGAGGGTTTCGACCTCGTCATCGGAGTGGGCTTCGCCACCGAGCCGGGCATCACCGCCACTGCCAAAGAGTTCAAGGACACCAAGTTCGCCCTCATCGATAGCGTCTCCGAAGCACCCAACGTGCAGAGCCTGGTGTTTCGCGAGAACGAGGGGACTTTCCTGGTGGGCTACATCGCGGGCCGCCTGACCCAGACCGGGGTGGTTGGCTTCGTGGGGGGCATGGACATCCCCCTCATCCACAAGTTCGAGGTGGGCTACCGCGAGGGGGTCAGGAAAGCCTGCCCGACCTGCCGGGTGGTGGTGAATTACGTGGGCAACACCCCAGCCGCCTTCAACGACCCAGCTAGGGCCAAGGAGATCGCCAGCCTGCAAAAAGCCCAGGGTGCCGACATCATCTACGCGGCAGCAGGGGCCAGCGGGCTAGGCGTGTTCAACTTCGTCAAGGAGACCCGCTGCCTCAAGGCCGGTGAGCTACCCAAGGGGGTTCGCTTCATCCGCGACCCCTTCCGCAGCGTGCCCAAGTATGCGGCCTATACCCAGGCCTGCGCCGGTAGCACCCGCCCGATGTTTTTCATCGGCGGCGACGGCAACCTCAACTTTCTGGGCGACACCGACTCCAACCCCCAGACCCTCAACCATGCCCTCACCTGCATGCTCAAGAAGGTCGACGTAGCCGCTTTCCGCGCAGTCGAAGCGGTGGTCAAGGGAACCTTCAAAGGGGGCATTGTGAGCCTGGGCCTCAAGGAGGGCGGCCTGGACTTCGCCCTCGACTCCTTCAACCAGGCCCTCATCCCCGATACCCTGCGGCGCGAACTCGAGGCCCTCAAAAAGGCCGTCATCAGCGGCCAGATCAAGGTGCCGGACACTCGGTAGTCTGTAAGCCGTCAGCGATAAGCGATAGGCTCGTGGCCTGTGGATCGTGATTTGTCGAGGCGTTTGGCGTCTGGCGTATGACGTACGACCCGCGTTGGGCTATCGACCATCGGCTCACCCTTCGCTGAAGCGCTCTTCCTTCCAGGGATCCCCCCGCCGGTGGTAGCCGTTGACCTCCCAAAAACCCAGCTTCTCGTCCTGGGTGAACTCGAGGTCCCGCAGCCACTTGGCGCTCTTCCAGGCGTAGAGGTGGGGCACGATCAGCCGCAGGGGGCCGCCGTGCTCGCGGGGGAGGGGCTCGCCGAAGAGGGTGTGGGCCAACAGGTTTTCCGGGCGCAGGAAGTCGTCGAGGGTGAGGTTGGTGGTGTAGCCCCCGTAGCAGTGGACCAAAACCGCCTTGGCCTGGGGTTTGAGCCTGACCTGTTCCATCAGGTCGAGCACCTTCACCCCCCGCCACTGCACGCCGAGCTTGCTCCAGCGGGTCACGCAGTGGAAGTCGGCGGTGAGGTCGGACTGGGGAAGGCTCAGGAGCTCGGCCCAGGAGAGCTCGAGGGGCTGCTCCACCAGGCCCGTGAGCGAGACCCTGACCTCCTCGGGCCTCAGACTGGGGGTGGGGCCATAGGTCAACACCGGGAATTTCTCGGTGAGCACCTGCCCCGGCGGCACCCGCCCTTCCTCGTCGTCGCGGGACTTCCTGAGGAATTTGCCGAACATGCTCAAAGTCTAGGCCCCCCTCTGCCACTGGCAGGTAAGCATCCCTACACTCCGGCTCAGCGCGGGCGGTAGCGGATTACCTCGACACGCTCGAGCGTCACCAACCCCTCCCGCACCATCGTGTCGAGCAGGGGAAGGAAGGCGCGGATCTTCTCCTCGCTATCGACGATCTCGATCATAAGGGGGAGATCTTCGGAGAGCTGGAGGAGCTTGGCACTGTGGATGCGCGAGTGCGCCCCGAAGCCCATGATGCCCTTGAAGACGGTGGCCCCGGCCAGGCCGTGCTGCTTAGCCTCGAGCACGATGGCCTCGTGCAGCGGGCGTCCCTGCCACTTGTCGCTTTCGCCGATAAAGATGCGCAGGAGCTTGGCTTCTCCCTCGAGTTTCATCCTCAACCTCCCAGTCGCTCGCCCAGCCAGTATCCGGCCACGACCCCCGCAAACCCCAGCAGAACGCTACCCAGGACGTAGCCCAGCGCCCGCAGCCACTCGCCGCCCTGCACCAGGGTGAGGGTCTCCCAGCTAAAGGTGGAGAAAGTGGTGTATCCGCCCAGGAGGCCCATCGCCAGGAACAGGCGGGCTTCCCCCGACAGCGCGCCTTTGAGGCTGAGCTCGAGCACGATGCCGATGAGGAAGCTCCCGCTGACGTTGATCAGAAGGGTACTCCAGGGGAAGCCGGGCCCGGCATCTGGTAGCCTTTGCGGTGCTGCTGCAAATAGCTGCTGCGCTGTTTCTGTGGCGTTTTTACGCCACCTTGAAGGAGGTACGGGCGTGAAGCTCTTCCAAAGGCCGC